>JAPLNB010000360.1 GCA_026693085.1 Planctomycetota bacterium
CACTCCTTCCGGAACCACTCCAACATATCCGCCGCCACCCCCGACCCCATCGCCGCCCACATGCCCCTGGCCACGTGCGAATCAATCCACCACCCCATCCGCTGAACCTCCCCCGTCAACACCGGCCTCTCCAACGCCGCCACCACAATCTCCCAGGTCCCCACCACATCCAGCACCACGCCCGCCTTGAACGCCCCCACCGGCAACGCCCCACACAGAAAATCATGCCCACCCAACACCACCGGCGTCCCCACCGCCAACCCCGTCGCCTCCGCCGCCTTCACATGCACCTCCCCAATCACCGTCCCGCTCGCCTGTGGCTCCGCCAACAACCCCCGATCGATCCCCGACAACTTCAACAACTCCTCCGAATAACACCGCCTCGTCTGATCAAACAACAACGTGTTCGACGCCATGCTGAAATCCGTCGTCCGCACCCCGCATAGCATGAAATTAACGAAATCCTCAATCAGCAGCCACTTGTCCGTCTTCGCCAAAATCGCCGGCTCATGCTCCCGCATCCACAACAACCGCAACGCCGGACAGATCGCCCACAGCGGATTCCCGCTGATGGAAAACTGCTTCTCCGCCCCCACATTCTCCAGCCACCACTTCTGCTGCCCCGCCGTCCGCGGACAATGCCAACTGATAAACGGATACAGCCACTTCCCCGCCTTATCGATCGGCAGCCCATCCATTCCCATCCCCGTCACCGCCACACCCCGCAGGTCCCTCGCACTCGCGATCTGCCCCACCGCCTCCCGCACCGCCTCCCCAACCCCTCCCCAGATCTGCTCCGGCCTCCAAATCGCCCACTCCGGATGCTCCGCATCAGGATGGCAACACTCCGTCCCCCGACTCGCCTTCGCCACCGCCCTCCCATCCAAGTCGTAAACCACCGCCTTCAAACTCGTAGACCCCAGATCGATGCCCAGCAGATAATCCATGACCCACTCTCCCGCTTCTCAGGCAAACGCCGCCGTCACCCCGGCATCATCCCACGCTTCCAAGTTGATCGGATACCTCCCGTACATCCGAATCGCATTCCACATCGCCAGGTAATTCCCAGGCCTCACCCCGGAATGAATGCTGTTGCTCGACGAAACAATCAACCCCCCACCCTCCGCCGCCTTCCGAATAACCGCCTTCGTCTCCTCCACCACCTCCCGCTCCGTCCCAAACGTCAACGTCTGCGCACAATCCACATTCCCCTTCACCGCAATTCGCCCCCCATACTGCCGCTTGATCGCCCCAATATCCATCCCCGCCGCAGGCTCAATCGGATCCAGACAATCAATCCCAGTCTCCACAATCATCTCCAGCAACGAAGAGATGTTCCCATCCGTATGCTTGATGATCGGCAAGCCCATCGCCTTCACACCCCCCACCAGCCGCTTCAACCCCGGATACAAAAACTCCCGAAACATCCCCGGCGAAACAAACGGCCCCTGGTGCGATGCATAATCATCCCCCGTAAACACAAAATCCGCCCCACGCCTCGCCACCTCACTCGCCAACTCCAGATTCACTTCCACCGACAATTCCACCAACGCCCTCACCAACTCAGGCTCCGCCGCAAACGCCATCAATAAATTCTCAAACCCCATCAAATTCCGCGGAATGGTCACCACATCATTCAAATGCACCCCAATCGCCAACTTCCCCTTGTATCGCTTCACCACCCGCTCCAAACTCGCCCACCGCCCCGCCGCTCGCGCATCCGGCGCCTCATAGCGTTTCAAATCCTGCATCGTCTGAATCGGCCCCCCCATCGGCACCGAATGCTCCTCCCCACCATCCTCCGAAATCATCCCCCACTCGTTGCGATATTGCCGTTGCCCGATCCGCTCCTTCTGATAGTCCGCCCCCGTCAAAATCGCGTCCAGCCCCATCCGCAGCGTAAACTCCTCCATCGTACACCCCGGGCAGATCGCCTCCCTCACCTTCCGGTCAATAATCCACTCAAAATGCGGCACCCGGTCCGGCTCCTCCCGCCGCAACACCCGCATCACACGTTCCGCAGAGCTGAGCTTACCCATCAAACCTGCCCAGTTGAGTTCTCACGCCAAAAAACCACCCAGACCGCCTGAATTCTAATGCCCTGCCCCACCGCCAGCAAAGTTCGCCACGCCCCCTCTTTCTCCCGCGCACTATTGCGCTTCAGCCCACTGTCGCGTAGAATCTAGGCCATGAAAAGGAAGCACGGCTCCAAGGCTCGCGATCCGCGAGGTCATCGCGAAGGTGGTTCACACGCCCGTCCCACCTCCGGACGCAGTGGACGCGACAGGCGATGGATACCCGCTCAGTCTGGCAAGTCAGGCCACGCAATCCAGCGCGGCCCTAAGACATGCCCCATGTGCGGCGCGGTTGTCTCCGATCTGGCCAACCACATCCGCGAGAAACACGACGACACCCAGTCACATCCCGTCGACTGATCGCCTCGGCCAACCGAACCGCCAGACGCCCGCCGCACACTTCATCTGGCCACCGGTTTCATTGTCAACGGGTCCCGTAGCGGCACATCCTTCAGCGCTCCCGCAGACAGCGATTGCAGCGTCACCGCGTGGTCAGGATGTCCCTTGAGAATGTCCTGCTTCGGCCCCACAACCAGAATCACCGCCTTCTCCGCCGCCAAGTACTTCTTCGCCACCCGCACAACGTCCGCCTTCGTCACCCCATCCACCTTCGCCCGGTAAGTCCTCCAATAACCAGGGTCCGTCGCATAACGCCCCGTCACCTCGTCGCTCCCAAGCGCATTGGCGATCTGATCCGCATTCGCAAAGGTCTGCGGAAACGTATCGATGAACGCCCGCTTCGCCGTATGCAACTCCTGATCGCTCACCGCTTCCGTCGCAATCCGCTTCATCTCATCCATCACAATCGACGTCGCATACGCTACCGTCAGCGACTTCGTCTGAAACGCCGCCGCAAACACCAAAGGATAGTACACCCCGCCCGGAAATGACGATCCCGCCGAGTACGCCAGCCCCTCGTCCGATCGCACACGCTTCATGATCCGCGACGTAAATCCACCCCCGCCCAGAATCCGGTTCATCACCATCACCCCAAAGTAGTCCGCGTCGTCCCGACGAATCCCCGGAACCATCACCGTCACACGCCCCTGGTTCACCGCCTTGTCCACCAGGTAAACCCCCGGCGACCCAAACGCCGTGTTCGTCGGCACCGGCCCCGCCGCCTTCGCCGGAGTCGGCCACTCCGCCAACAACGCATCCACCTTCTTGATCATCGCCTCACGCTCAAAATCCCCGCTCACCGCAATCACAAAACTCGACGGGTGAAACCACTCTTGATGAAACGCCGCCAGATCGTCCCGCGTGATCGACTCCAGCGACGCCGCCGTCGCATGACGATTCGTGAAAAACGACTCGCCATACGCCAAAAAACCCCGCTCACGCCGCTCAATGTCCGCCGAATCGTCGTTCCGCTGCTTCATCGCCTGCAGCCGCTGCTGCTTCAACAACGCCAGCCGATCCTCCTGGAACCGCGGCGCCGTCAACACCTCCCGAAGAATCGTCAGCCCCTCGTCCAGGTGCTGCGTCAACACGTTCAGCCTCACCGACATCTCCGTGTCCGCCGCACCAACGTTCAACTGCGCCGCCAAGAACTCCAGCCGCTCCTCAAGCTCCTGCGCTGTCTTCGAACGGGTCCCCCCCTGCGTCAGCATGCTCGCCATCACCTCACTCAGCGGCTCCTTCCCCAACGGAACAACATAATCCCCAACTCGCACATAAATGACAATATTGACCAGCGGCCGAGACCGATCCGGAACCAAATACGCCACCGTCCCCCCCGCCAGCTTCACCCGGTAATCGTCCGCATTCGGCGGATTATAAACCAACGGCCCAAACGAGAGCTTCTCCGGACGATCCGGAATCGCCGCCCCCTGCCCCGCCTCCCCGCACCCAGCCGACGAAAGCACCCCCAACAGAACCATCACCGTCGCAAACAGACCGAAATATGCCTTTTTCTGCTTGGTCATAAACTATTCCTTCGCGTAGGGGTACATCACCTCGTCGGCCGAGCCGCAGGAACCGCCTTCTGCGCGCTTCCCCCACCCTTCCGCGTCAGAATCGCCACCGTCCGGTTCTGCGGCGAAAAATACTGCCTGGCCACCCGCCGGATGTCCGCCACCGTCACCCCCTGCATCTTCGCCCCAGCTTCGTTGATCTCCCGCCAATCCCCCAAGCCTTCGCTGCGAACCAGTTGCATCAGAATCGGAAAATCCCCCGAAATCCGCCGATATTCGCTCGCCGCAAACTGGTTCTTGATCTTCTGCAACTCCTCCGCCGGCACATCCTCTTCCGCCAGCCGCTTGATCTGCTCATAAATCGCCAACTCACATTCCTGCGGCGTGTGCCCCTCCCGAACCTCCGCCGCCGCCGAGAACGCCCCGCCCCACTTCTGGCTCCCCTGGTCCGCCGAAGCCTCCGTCGCGAGCTTCGACTCCAACACCATCGCCTTGTGCAGCCGACCCGTCCGACCCGATAAAATCCGACCCATCACCTCCAGCGGATAGGTGTCACGATGCTGAAACGGAACCGTATGCCAGTTAATCCACACCTGCGGATTCGCCTCCACCTCCGCATTCATCCGCTTCTCCACCGCATGCCCAGGGTCCACCGTAATCATCTCCGGAGGATCGATCTGCCCTCGCGGTATCCGCCCAAAATACCGCTCCGCCCCCTTCTCCGCTTCCGCTACCTTGAAATCCCCCACCAATATCAGCGTGATATTCTGCGGCGAATAATAAATCGAATAAAACTCGTCCGCCTGTGCCTTCGATATCGACGAAACGTCCGACGGCCACCCTATCACCGGCCACGAGTACGGATGCCCCCCCCAGAACATCGTCTCAAACGCCTCCCCAGCCTTCCCCAGCGGCGTTGACTCCGTCCGCAACCGCCGCTCCTCGTAAACCACATCCCGCTCCGAGTAAAACTCCCGGAACACCGGATGCAACAACCGATCCGACTCCATCCACATCCAAAGCTCCAGCTTGTTCGCAGGAACCATGATGAAATACGCCGTCTCGTCGTTGCTCGTAAACGCGTTCAGCCGCGAACCCCCAGCCGTCGTGTACACCAGGTCAAACTCATCCTTCACCATCAACCCACGCTGCTGGATGATCAGCCCGTCAAACTGCTTCTTCAACTCCCGCAACTTCGGCGTCGCGTTCTCCAGCTTCATCAGATCATCGATCTCCCCACGCCGCAACGCCACACGCATCTTCGCCTCTTCCGCTCGCATCTCACCGCGCACCCGCTCCTGCTCCCCAATGATCTGAAGATCCTTCGAGTAATCTTTCGTGCCAATCGTCGGCGTCCCTTTGAACATCATGTGTTCAAACAGATGCGCAATCCCCGTAATCCCGGGCCGCTCGTTCGAACTCCCCACATGGGCAACCCACCCCCCCGCCACACTCGGCTCTTCGTGCCGCTCCACCATCAACAGACGCATCCCGTTCGAGAGCGTCTTTTCGACAACCGGCACTCGCTGCGCATTCGCTTGGGTTCCAATCGCAAACAGCAGCAGGAAACACAGGCTCGCGGGCCTGAAATGGTGTGGTTTTCTGGGCATAATAATACGAGATATCTACCCCGCCGACAGATGTCAAATACCCCCGCCACCCCCATCCTCCCCACAACCGCCAATCACCCGAAGCTCGCCTTACCCCTTACCCCTAACCCCTTACCTCTTTACAATCACGCCATGATCCTCGCAGGCATCGATGAAGCCGGCTACGGCCCCCTCCTCGGCCCCCTCGTCGTCGGCTGCTGCGCTTTCGAACTCCACCCCGACCCCGGCGAAGATCTCCCCTGCCTCTGGAAACGCCTCCGCCGTGTCGCCAGCAAATCCCGCGACCGCAAAGGCGCCAAAATCCACATCAACGACAGCAAACTCGTCTACTCCACCGCCACCGGCCTCAAAGAGCTTGAACGTGCTGTCCTCACCCTCGCCGCCACCATCGGCATCACCAGCGAAGAACTCCCCGGATTCCTCGAACGCGTCGCCCCAGGTGCCTGGCCCCAAATCAAACTCCACCCCTGGTACCGCGCCTTCGACGGCGAAAAATTCCCCATCGAACACCACCCCGTCGCCATCCGAATGCTCGCCAACTCCCTCTCCGCCGAAATGCAGCGTGTCTCCACCCGCTGCGTTCACCTCTCCGCCAAAGTCCTGCCCGAGAAACAACTCAACCGCCTCCTCCAACACACCCACAACAAGAGCAGCGTCCTTTTCTCTCTCGCCGCCACACACCTCGACCATCTCCTCGGCCACTTCGGCCAACAGCAACTGGTCATCTTCTGCGATCGCCAAGGCAGCCGCGAACACTACGGCCGTCTCCTCCGACTCATGTTCGAAGACTGGGCCCTCGAAATCCGCCTCGAAGCCGACGGCGTCAGCGAATACGGCCTCACCCGCTCCGGACACACCGTCCGCCTCATCTTCGCCGAAAAAGCCGAAGCCCAATGCCTCCCCGTCGCCGTCGCCTCCATGCTCTGCAAATACCTCCGCGAAGCCCTCATGCGGCGATTCAACGCCTATTGGCGATCCCTCCTGCCCACACTCAAGCCCACCGCCGGATACTACACCGACGGCATGCGTTTCCTCAAAGAGATCGACGAAAAACGCCGCCAACTCGCCATCCCCGACTCCCACCTCATCCGCCAAAGATAACCCCTCCCCTTGGTCTGCCGCACCCCTCCACGTTACACTGCTCTCCCATGAACACTACCAATCTCTTCGCCTCACTCGGTCTCTTCGCCCTCGTCGCCTCCGGCTGCACCGCCGCCCCCTCCCACGCACAAGACGCCCCAAAACTCCTACCCATCTCCCAACGCATCAAACAATTCGTCGATCAGAAAGAAATCGCCGGCGCCGTCACCGTCGTCGCCAAAGCCGACCGCATCGTCCATCTCGACGCCGTCGGCTACTCCGACCTCGCCTCCCAGACTCCCCTGCGCACCGACCACATCTTCTGGATCGCCTCCATGACCAAGCCCATCACCGCCACCGCCGTCATGATGCTCGCCGAGCAAGACCTCCTCTCTATCAACGACCCCGTCGAGAAATACATCCCCGAATTCGCCAAACTCAAGACCCCCGACGGCTCACCCGCAAAAGTCACCCTCCGCCACCTCCTCACCCACACCTCCGGCCTCACCGACAACACCGCCGAGGAAACCAAGGCCGCCAAAACCCTCTCCGACTTGATCCCCCATTTCACCGCCAGGCCCCTCCGATTCGCCCCGGGCTCCAAGTGGGAGTACAACCAGGCCGGCATCAACTCCCTCGGCCGAATCGTCGAAATCATCGCCGGACAACCCTTCGAAATCTTCCTCGAGAACCGTCTCTTCCGCCCGCTCGGCATGACCGATACCACCTTCTACCTCTCCCCCGCGCAGAAGCCCCGCCTCGCCAAGTCCTACAAACTCACCAACGGCAACCTCGAAGAAGCCGCCGTCTTCATCCTCGACGACCACGACGTCACCTACCGCACCCGATACCCCGCCGCCAACGGCGGGCTCTTCTCCACCGCCGCCGACTACACCCGCTTCGCTCAGATGATCCTCAACGAAGGCACCCTCGACGGCAAACGCTTCCTCAAACCCGAATCCGTCAAGCTCATGACCACCGCCGCCACCGCCGACCTCAAAACCGGCTTCACCGACGGCAATGCATGGGCCCTCGGCTGGTGTGTCGTCCGCCAACCCCAAGGTCCCTCCGCCGCACTCTCACCCAAGTCGTTCGGCCACGGCGGAGCCTACGGCACCCAAGCCTGGATCGACCCCGTCAAGAAAACCGCCTACATCCTCATGGTCCAACGCGCCAACTTCCCCAACGCCGACGCCTCCGACCTCCGCCGCGACTTCCAAAACACCGCCGCCCCCCTCGCCAAGTAGTCAAAGAGAAGCCCCACATGATCCCCCGGCCTCAATTCATCATTCATCATTCATCATTCATCAGTTCGCCCGCCGGGAGTCTCCCGTGAGCTGGCTCAACCTCATCGGCATCGCCCTCGGCCTCGCCATGGACGCACTCGCCGTCGCCATCGCCGCGGGCATCGCTCTCCCCAAGGTCACCCATCGCCACGTCTTCCGCCTCGCCTTCCACTTCGGCCTCTTCCAGTTCCTCATGCCCATCGTCGGCTGGGCCGCCGGACAAACCCTCGAAAAGACCGTCGGAGCCTACGACCACTGGATCGTCTTCGGCGTCCTCTCTTTCATCGGCGGCAAGATGCTCTGGAAACTCCGCGATGCCCACGTCGAAGATGCCCGCGACGACCCCACCCGCGGCTGGACCCTCGTCGGCCTCTCCCTCGCCACCAGCATCGACGCCCTCGCCGTCGGTCTCTCCCTCGCTCTCATCCGCGTCTCCATCCTCCTCCCCAGCGTCGTCATCGGCCTCGTCGCCGGCGCTCTCACCACCGTCGGCGTCCTCTTCGGCTGCTCGATCGGCCGCCGTTTCGGCAAGATCGCCGAAGCCCTCGGCGGAATCGTCCTCATCGCCATCGGCCTTCGCGTCCTCCTCTCCCATTAACCCGCTTCCGCCCCCCCGCCCCTTCGGGTATCCTCGCCACCAACTCGAATCAACCGATAACCAGCTCTGGCAACTAACAACTACCAACATGAAATACGCCATCATCATCCCCGACGGTGCCAGCGACGATCCCCTCAAGGAACTCGCCGGCAAAACACCCCTCGAAGTCGCCAACATCCCCAACATGGACCAGGTCGCCATGACCGGCCGACAAGGCACCGTCCGAACCATCCCCGATGGCTTCGAGTCAGGCTCCGATGTCGCCATCATGTGCCTCCTCGGCTACGACCCCAAAAAATACCACTCCGGCCGCGCACCACTCGAAGCCGCCGCCCAACGCATCCCCCTCGCCCCACTCGACTGGGTCTTCCGCTGCAACCTCGTCACCGTCACCGACGGCATCATGAAAGACCACTCCGCCGGCGGTATCACCAACGCCGAAGCACACCGACTCATCCACGACCTCGCCAAATCCCTCGACATCCCCGGCCTCGAACTCCACACCGGCGTCAGCTACCGCCACCTCCTCGTCTATCGAGGCTCCCAACCCTTCGAACTCACCACCACCCCCCCCCACGAAATCCCCGAACTGCCCGCCGACAAATACCTCCCCAAAGGCACCGGCTCCGACATCCTCCGCCGAATCATGGACCAATCCGCCGAACTCTTCGCCAAACACGAAATCAACCAGGTCCGCCGCCAGACCGGCCTCAACCCCGCCTCCCAGGTCTGGCTCTGGGGCCAAGGCCACCCCCCCAAAATGCCCACCTTCGCCGACAAGTTCGGCATCCAATCCTGCGCCATGATCACCGCCGTCGACCTCCTCCGTGGCCTAGGCGTCCTCATGAACTGGGACATCCTCAACGTCGACGGCATGACGAGCTTCCACGACACCAACTACGCCGGCCAAGGCGCCGCCACCGTCGCCGCCCTCGACAAATACGACCTGGTCCTCTCCCACGTCGAAGCCCCCGACGAAGCCTCCCACCAGGCCGACTACAAAACCAAGATCGCCGCCATCGAGCACATCGACCAACACATCGTCGCCCCCGTCCTCGAAAAACTGCGCACCTTCCCCGAATGGCGTCTCATGGTCCTCCCCGACCACCCCACCAACGTCGCCACCCGCAAGCACGGCTACACCCCCACCTGCTTCGCCATGACCGGCACCCGCATCCGCAGCCTCGTCAAGTCCCCCTTCACCGAACAAAACGCCCGATCCTCCGCCCTCCACATCGAACAAGGCGCCGACCTGATGGAATATTTCCTCCACGGCGGCAATCTGTAGCCGCATTCCGCTGAGGTAATGCTCTTTCCCCCTCGCCCGGTACGCCGGGAGAGGGTTGGGGTGAGGGTTCCGCGCAAAGCCCTCGACCACCCAACCACTGCTCCTTCTTCATCCCCCCCAATCTTCTGCTACAATCCCCCCATGCCCCGCCGCCTCCTCACCCTCCTCTCAGCAATATCGATGCTGCTGTTTCTTGCCACGATGGTCCTATGGGTGCGGAGCTACTGCGTCCGTGATTTCGTGCAATACTCCCGGCATACCTTTCAAGGTTTGACCTACGTAGACGAAGTATATCAGTACCAGTCTTCCTATGGCGGCCTCTCGTTCTGCTGGGGCTATCGCGAACTCGTGCAGCCGAACGCTGCCGAGGCTGAGAATCTGCGTCGCCGAACCACATTCGCCCTCGACAACCGGTTCCACCTCTTGTGGACCCTCATACCCTTCCGTCAATACGCCGGTAGGGACCGGACCCGTGAACACCTCTTCCTCGGCTTCGGCTATCGGTCCAGTGACACGAGGTCCCCTGGTACCCCATATCCCGTGCAGGTCTTCTGGCAGTTGGTCCTCCCCTGGCCGTTCCTGTGCCTTCTCTTCGCCGTCCTTCCTGCCTTCCGCCTACGTTACATCCTGCACGCGCGCCGCCGCCTCCACCGCCTCACCCACAACCTCTGCCCCACCTGCGACTACGACCTCCGCGCCACCCCCGACCAATGCCCCGAATGCGGCTCCCCCACCCCCGCCAAGTACGAATAACAAATAACAAATAACCGATCATCACCAACTCGGAGCACACCAATGGACCGAAAACCGGGACGGGGACCAATGGCATTAAGATAAGCATTCTCGCGTGCAACCTCAGTGATCGTCGGTTCTTACGTCGATGCGGCGGAGCGATGACGAGACGACGGCTGGTTCGTGCACCGATGAAAGCTGCTGTTTGTCGCGGAAATCCAAGACTGCCAGCCGTGACGTGTGATCTGGAATTTCCGGTTTTCCCGCAGGTTTTCGCTTGTCTTATTAATGCCATTTTGGACGGGGACGGTTTCTGTCACGTCCCGGTTTTTGTCAATCTTTTTGTTTGGCGACGCCGAGTTCTTTGGCGATTTCGCTTTCGAGTTGGTCGAGTTTGCCCAATTCGGCTTTTTCGGAGGCGATGACGTCGGCTTGGATCATGCGGTCGATTTCTTCGTCGCTGACAAGCTGTTCGTTGGGGGTTGAGGAGGCGGAGATGGCGGATTGCTCCATGGATTCGAGGAAAAGCTGCATGCGTTCTTCCATGGAGCCGGCTTGGGCGACGGCTTTTTCCCATTGGGCCTGGGTTCTGGAGAGGTCGATTTCGCCGAAGACGCGACCGATCTCATTGGCCATGACGTTCATGGATTCGGCAAACTGGCGGGCGGATTCGGCCTGCTGGTGGATGAGCATGGCGTTCTTGATGGCGAGGAGTTGGCGTTCGAGCATTTTTTTAACGGCGGCGGTTTTCTTGAGGGCGGAGCGGATGAAGAGGTATTGGCCCTGGTCGCCGATGCGTTTGGCGTTCTGGGCGTTTTTGATGAAGTCTTCGGAGAATTTCTCCTGTTGGCGGATGGATTTTTCGATGGAGCGGATGCCCTGGCGGATCTTCATCTCGCTTTCGATGCGACGCTCTTCTTTGGATTTGAAAAGGCCCATGATGGTAGTTGCCAGTTGTTAGTTGTTAGTTGCCAGCGCCAATCATACGTCTTTTTCGGGGGTGGAGGAGCGGCGTTTGACGGCTTGGTCGGCTTGCTCGAAGGCTTCGTCCTGTTTGAGGGAGCCGCGGTCCATTTCGTTCCAGATGTTCATAAGGTCGGTGCCGGGTTCGCTGAGTCCGGTGGCGGCGAGGGCGTCTTTGTCGGCTTGGGCGCCGATGTCGAGGATCTGGTCGAGGCGTTCGCGGTACATGTCCTGGGAGACGGCGTCGTCTTCGATCCATTGGGAGATTCGGGCGACGTCTTTGTCGGTGACGTTGAGTCGGCCGAGGACGCGGCCGCGGTCGGTGTTTTCCTTGACCATGCGAAGTCGGCTGACGGTCATCAGCTCTTTGGAGCGGAGGTTCAGCTCGCGGGCGGCCATGAGCTGCTCCTGGGTCTTCATCTCGAACTGCATGGCGAGGGATTTGCGGAGTTCGGTGGATTTCTGAATGGCGCCTTGCTGGAAGATTTTCTGTTTATCGAGGGTGATCTGCTCGATTTTCTTGAAAAGGCGGTCGCGTTGCTTCTCGAGTAGGATTTCTTCGCGGCGAAGCTCCTGGCGGTTGAGCTGGGAGAGGGTTTTTTGGGTTCCGAAGATTTTGTCGATGAGGGCCATGTTTAGATTTTCGATTTTCGATTTTTGATTTTCGAATTACCCGGGTTCGGCTTCGCGGCGTTCTTTTCTTGGTTCGGTGGGGATGGGAGGGGGTTCGCAGATTTGGGGTTGGGACTCGCGGACCGGGGCGCGGGGTTGGGGGGTGGTGGCGGTGGGTTGGGCTTTGGTTGGTCCGGCGGCTTCGCGTTCGAGTTCTTCGTAGAGGGCTTGTTCCTCGTCGGTGAGGCCGGAGGTGGCGGTCATGGCGACTTGGCCGGCGGCTTCGGTGCTGGCTTGGAGCTCGGCCATGACTTCTTCGGCGGCGGTGGCGTCGGCGGTAAGCTCGTCGGAGTCGGGGAGTTGCGCGGATTGGCCTTGCTGGACGAGTTCGATGTTGTGGAGGTGGGTGGAGACGACGTTGATCTGCTGGTTGAGCATGCCGAGCAGTTGCTGGCGGCGTTCGAGGTCTTTTCGGAGCTGGACGAGCTGGCTGGTGATGCGGCGGCGGGTGAGGGCACTGGAGGTGTCTTTGAATTGCTGTCGCAGCTCGGCTTCTTTTTGTTCGAGGACGGCCATGTCTTCGAAGGCGCGGTCGCGTTGCATGCTGAGGGAAGCACGGCGTTCGGAGAGCAGGGCGAGTTTCTTTTCGTTGTCGCCTTTGCGGGCGAACAGGGCTTTGACGCGTTGCAGGAAAGGCATGTCAGGACCTCCCGATCGGTTGGAGGCGGCGGTGGCCAGGTTTCCTTCGCGGAAGAGGACGAGGCAGCCGTCGAGCCGCTTGGCCACCAGGTCGTTCTCCTTCGCATACGATTTTAGTTCATTTTCGACCAAGTGAAGGGGGAGCATGGTGGAGGCGGCGAGGCGGTCGGCGGCGAGGCCGCTGCCGAGGAGGTCAGCGCGTCGGCGTTCAAGCTCAGCGCGGAGGCGGTTGCGTTTTTCGGTATCGACTTCGGGGTCGAAGAGATCGACGAGTGCCTTGGTTTCGACGGGTCCGGTGACGGTCCATCCGCCGGCGTCGTTAGGCTCGACGAGGATGAGTGTTCGGTCGGCGCGGCGTTCGGCGAGTTCGTGGGCCTCGAGGGTAAAGCCGCTGGTGGAAAGGACGACGATGGTGGTGGGGACGGTGGAGGGGTCGTCGGCGGCGCGTTCGGCGAGGGCGGTTTTGAGGTCGTGCTGGGTGAGGGGACGGGGCTCTTTGCCTTCGAGGAGTTGGCGTTGAGGGGAGAGGCAGATGGCTTTGAGGCGGCCGACGGTTTTTTTGAAGATGAAGAACTGGGTGCGGGCGAGGGTGACGGTGAGTTGGCGGCCGATGGGCATGCGGGATTGGAGCTGGCGGTCAGGCAGGCCCAATTCGGTCATGAGGCGTTTGAGATCGACTTCGCGGTCGTCGGTTTTAACGGCGGGGCGGAGGGAGACGACGGGCCGACGGCCGGCGACGGTATCGACGCGTAGACGATCGTCGTTGAGCAGGTGTTGGACGTGGTCGAAGAACTGCTGCTCACGTTGGCGATGAACCGTTGGGTCGGTGCTGTTGGTCATGGTCGGCATTGACATCAAACCCGGTGTCCTTGCGGTGCCTACGCAGATACCGCAGGCGCAACCAGACGAGGGCGAAGGCGACGACCAGCCATACCCAGCCGCTGGTTGCGAGAATCCGATAGAGAACCTTCATACGAATATGCGGCGGTTAACTCCCAGTCAGGGATTGTAATCCATCCAATCGCAAGTCGCCACTCACGGCGGAGGTGTATTGCGGGTGTTTGAGTTGGCCTCACCAGATGGCGGCGTGGCATGCCATTTGGCCGTTGATCAGTTCGTGTCCGCAGCGTCGGCAGAAGCGGGCGGCGGAGGGGTTGACGGCTTGGCAGCCGCGGCGTGGACAGCGGCGGGCGGGTGCGAGGCGGTTGTGGGGCATCGGGTTCCATCTGAAGAGTCCGAGGAAGAATCGGGCGAGGAGGCGGACGATGGTGGCGACGATCCAGACGCCGAAGACGATCGTTCCGATGGCGATGACGCCCATGAAGATGAGGAAGATGGAAAACGGGTCGCTCATGGAACCCTCAACTGGACCGCTTCGGTCTGGGTCGGTTGGCGATCATGCGACCCCCTGCGGCGGGCTGACGGCTGTGCCGCAGAAGATGCAATAGCGGTCGAACGGGTCTGGGAATGCGCCGCACTGTGGGCACCGCAACACCCATTCCACAAGCTGGATGCCGCAGTGCATGCAGAACTGGTCGTTGGATGCCACGGGGCGGCGGCAACTGGGGCAGAGTTTGCCTGGACTATCGACGAAGGTGTTTGGTGCGTTGCGTTGCCAGGGGAGCGGGGGCGGCAAGGGGGGTGGGCCGGCGGTGGCGAGGCCGGCCAGGAACTCGTCTGCAGTCGCGTAGCGTTTTTCGAGGCGAGCGTAGGAACGGCGGAAGACCTCGTCGAGGAATCTGGGGGAGGCTTTGTTGAGTTCGCTGGGCAGTTCGGTGCCGGCGGGTCGTTCGCCGGTGAGCAATTCGTAGAGGACGACGCCGCAGGCGTAGAGATCGGCGCGGGCATCGACTTCGTCGCCGGTGCGTTGCTCGGGGGCCATATAGTCGAGAGTGCCGGCGATGCGTTTGGCATCGGTGGCGGCCATGGAGGTTGAGAAGGCGATGGACTGGCCCATGGAGACGGTGGCGGCTTTTCCGAGGCCGAAATCGGTGACTTTGACGACGCCTGGGGAAGCGTAGCCGTCCTTGGCGTATCGCTCATGGATGAGGATATTTTCGGGTTTGATGTCGCGGTGGACGAGTCCGTTCTTGTGGGCGTGGGCGAGTGCGGAGAGGACATGGCGCATGATGGCGACGGCGGCGTCGGGGGTGAGGGAGCGGCTGTCGATCAGGGGGCGGAGGCTGGAGCCGGGGACGTATTCCATGACGAGGTAAGGAGGGTCGGCATAGGGGTCGAACCCTTTGGCCTGGACGATGTTGGGGTGGTTGAGGCCGTGGAGGGCAGAGCCTTCCCGCTGAAGGTTGTGGATATAGGAGGGGTCGGTGGGGATCTTGATGGCAACGAGCTGATCTGCCCAGACGTGGTGTCGGGCGCGCCAGACCTCGCCGAACGTCCCGCCGCCGAGGCGCTGTTCGAGGACATATTCGCTGATGCGTTGGTTCGCCGCGGGCATGTCTGCTCCAAGTTTGGCGCGAGAGTGGGCGCCATCGTTCTATGCAAGCTTCTCCGCGATCCAGTCGCAGGTAAACAGATTATACACGGCTGCCACGAGGGCCCCGAGGAGCACAAACGTCCATGCGGCTGCGCCGGGGACCGACCAGTTGAACAGCCACAACAGCAGGAGGACTTCGACGAGGGTATAGGCGAAGACCAGGAGAGCGCCCGCCAGGTTAGTTTCGAAGCGGGAGGTTCGGGTGATGACAAAGAAGCTGGCCCAGGGCAGGAGCAGGACGATGCCGAACCAGGCGGTGATTCGACCTGTGCCGGAGGCGAGCGTATGGCGAGTGGACGGGTCCATTTGCCACCAGGAGATTCCGCCGACGATGACGGCGAGGGCGACGATGCCCGCGGCGACTTTTCCGGTGATGGTCTTGAGGAAGTCCATACCCTATTCATTGTAACGGGAATTGCGGTGGTTCAGGTTATAAAACGAGGGGATTCTCATCGTCGTCGAGGTCAGGGATTATTGACGATAGGAGGCTGTACGCCGATGATTCATGCATGGCGGCCCCATCGACATACAAGCGATTCGATTTTCAGCCGGGGAAAGTGGTGGCCGGCAAATACGAGATCGAGCGTGCGCTTGGAAGTGGCTGGGAAGGCGAGGTTTATGCGATTGTGGAGCGGTCGACGGGGATTCGTCGGGCCGCCAAGTTCTACTATCCGCATCGGGACCCGACGGGGCACGCGGCGATTGTGTATGCGCGGAAGCTGGATGCGTTGCGGCATTGCCCGATCCTGATGCAGTACCATCACCAGGAAATCACGCTGTTTCGGCGGAAGAGGGTGGTTGTGGTGATCAGCGAGCTGGTTGAGGGGGAGAAATTGAGCGAGTTTCTGTCGCGGCAGCCACAACGCCGGCTGAGCACGTTTGAGGCGTTGCATGTGCTACATGCGTTGGCAAAGGGGATTGCGCCGATTCACGCCAGGGGAGAGTACCACGGGGACATTCATGATGACAACATCATGATTCGACGGCAGGGGATCACGTTTGAGGTGCGTTTGCTGGATTTTTTCGACCTTGGGCGGCCGACGCGCAGCAAGATCCACAAAGATGTATTGAACCTGATCCAGGTGTTTCACGTGATTGTGGGCGGGCAGCAGCGGTATGCGCAGCAGCCGCAGATTGTGAAGGAGATCATCCGGGGGTTGAAGTACACGCTGATACTGGAGCGGTTCGGGAGCGCGGGGGACATTCAGCGGCATCTGGAGTCGCTGGAATGGTAGAAGGTGAGATTCGAAGCATTTTGGGCATTTTCTGTTGGCGTATTGGGGCAAGAACGGGTACTTTTCCCGGTGCGTCATATCGTTGCTGCGTAACTGGGGACCAGTTGGTGAACGGTTCGCGGTGGCTTTGATCGCCACCGCCATACGCGAAGGAGGAGCGATGCCTCGCAAGATGAGCAAGCGTTCGGCGAAGAAGACCGGTGCGAAAAGGGAAGGAAGAGCGATGCCTCGGAAGATGAGCAAGCGTTCGGTGAAGAAAACCGGTGCGAAGCGGATTGTGAGGACCGGCCCGAAGAAAGCTGTGGGCGGGGGTCGCAAGGGTGCGGGCAAGGCCCGCGCGGCTGCGAAGAGCCCGGTAAGACAGAGGGTTGTTACGCGCGCGGCGACTGTCCGCAAGGCGAGCGGAGGCAAGGTCCGCCGCGCGGTGAAGCGGCGGTCGGCAGTGGTTGAGCAGCCGGTAGTCATCGTGGAAGTGACGGAGCAGGTGGTGGCTACGTCAGCGGTGGAGTCTGCGCCAGTGGTGGAGACACCGATGCCGCCGGTCGATGTGATCGAGACGGCGGAAGACGAGCCGACGCCGAGTTCGGGTGAGTAGATGAGGGGGATTTGGGCGTAGTGTGGGATCGGGGGAGGGGGCGGAGTGCGCCTCGCAGGCGAGGCGAAGGGGTTTGTTGACTTACGCAGAAGTGTAGTTGGGTCGATCGATTGGGGCGGCGATACGGTAGCGAATTAGAGCTTGATGATGCCGCCATCCGACAAAACGACCGGACAATACGGCACAATCACGTTAAGTTGTCGTGTGGCTTGGGGGGGCTGATAATGTATCGCATATTACGCTTGATGTTGTTGTTTCAGGTATAAGCTTTTAATGCCATTAAGATTACAATGATCAGTGCGTCCGGTGTGGATCGTGAGGGCAGCGAATGAGTGGTCCTGGCATCGGGGTTGCTACCATAAGAGTGTTCTGCATGTAACGCGGATCTGAAATGAGAAACGCCGCGTGCAGGACACGGAATTAGCCCATTCCCCCATGTGAAGAGCTCCTTCCTCCCACAACCCCGAAGGACTCTTCAGAAGCCCCATTCGAAGCCGTCCTTGCCCGGGACGGCTTTTTCTTATGCGCGCATCTCGATGAGATCGCCCTTGGCTTCTATAATGCTCCGCTTCCATGAACTTGAAGGAGAACGATCTGTTTGCGCAGCATCCTCGCTCTTGGCAGGATAACCGTTATGTTTACGCGGTGATCAGCCGGCGAAGCGGGGGGTTGTCCGTTGGGGTCGAACTGAATCCGGACAAGGTGTGCAACTTCGACTGCGTCTATTGCTGTGTGGATCGGACGGTTCCGGCGATGGTGCGGCAGGTTGATCTGGAGGTGTTGGCGGACGAGTTGGACCGTATGCTGGGGTTAGTGGCGAGCGGGGAGATTTATGGGGTGGAGCCGTTGGATAAGACCCCCCTGCCGCTTCGGCGGTTGAATGATGTGGCGTTTAGCGGGTCGGGAGAGCCGACGTCCTGTGCCAAGTTCGGTGAGGCGTGTCGGGTGGCGGCGGAGTTATTGGCGAAGCATAAGCTGACGGGGGCGAAGATTGTGGTGATTACGAATGGGACGCTATTGAACCGTCCGGGGGTAGTTAGGGCGATGGAGTATCTGGATGGGCACAATGGGGAGGTTTGGGCGAAGTTGGATGCGGGGACGGAGGAGTATTACGGGCTGGTGGAGCGGACGCGTGTGCCATTTCGGCGCGTGATCGAGAATATCGCGGGCGCGGGAAGAGTGCGTCCGATTGTAATTCAGTCGCTGTTTATGAAATTGCGGGGGACCCCCCCTACCGAAGCGGAGATCGAGGCGTATGTGGGGCGATTGCGGGAGCTGATGGAGAAGGGGTGCCGGATCAAGCTGGTGCAAGTGTATACGGTGGCTCGGAAGCCGGCGGAGGGGTTTGTGACGACGGTGGAGGAGTGTTTTTTGGAGGGGATTGCGGGGAAGGTGAGGGGGTTGGGGGTGGCGGCGGAGGTGTATGCGTAGTTGTGGGTTGTTAGTTGTGGGTCAGTAGCGGGCGCGGCGGCGTTTTCGCCTGGCTTGGGGGCGGGGGGTCATGTATCCAAAGGGACGATAGGCCTCATGGTTTGGGGAGGATCAAGGGGAAGGCGGGGGGCGGGGGTTGTTGGTTGGATGAGGCGGGGTTGTTGCGGGCGCCGACGCCGATGAGGTCGATGGGTTTGAAGCCGATTTTTTCGGCGGGCGAGTTGGGCTTGAGGCGGAAGTCTCCATTTTCGGGGTCGACGAAGAGGGGGTCGGCGATGATGGAGTTCTTGTCTTGGCCGCGTTCCTGCCACTGCTGCCAGTTCCATTTGGCAAACTGGAAGGGTTGGCCGTCGGTTCGCCAGTAGAGGTTGTAGTCGAGCTTGTACTTGTCGTCGGTCCAGTTGCTGCCGAGGAGGGTGGCGGAGGGTTTCCAGTAGACGATGTTGCGTTCGAAGGTGAAGGAGAGGTGTGGCTCCTGGCGGGTGCGTTGGAGTTGGTCTTTGATGGTGAAGGCGAAGATGTTGTTGCGGAGGGTGTTTTCCTTGCCGTAGTGCTGGTGGAAGCCGCCGGTCTTGGTTCGGAAGACGACGTTGTTTTCGGCGGCCTGGTGGGTGGTTCCTTCGTCGAAGTAGATGCCCCAGCCGCCGTAGTCGAAGGCGTGGACGTCGTGGATGAGGTTGTGGTGGAGTACGGTGCCATCGGCGAGGCCGAGGGTGTAGATGCCGCCCATGTCGGAGAGGACGCCTTGGCCGATGTTGTAGAGGTGGTTGTAGGCGATGGTGTTGTGGTGTGAGCCGCAGTTGGGGCTATAGCCCCAGGACCAGCCGACGGAGATGGCGGTGTAGTAGAAATCGAAGATGTCGTTGTGTTCGATGGTGTTGTAGGGAGTGTGGCCGAGCCAGATGCCGATGGCGGCGGGGTGGAGTCGTCCGCCGTGTGCGATGACGTTGTCGCGGACGGTGTTGTGGCTGGTGATGAGTTCTTCGTTGGTTTCGTTTCGGGTGAGGCCGAGTTTGATGCCGCCGGCGCCCATGTCGGTGAGTTGGCAGGCTTGGATGAGGTTATTCTTACATGCGGCGGCGAAGTCGATGGCGTAGGTGGCGATGCCGGTGAGTTTGCACTGGTCGATGGTGCAGTTGCGGGCGGCGTTGGCGAGGATTGCGCCGGAGAGGTTGACTTCGGCCTGGGGGAAGTTGTTGCCTTCGGGGGGGGTCATCCAGTTGGTGTAGGCGAAGGTGAGGCCACGGAAGGTGACGTTGGTGACCCATTTGCGGTTGGCGATGTCGCCGGTGAGTTTGAGGAGGGTTTCGGTCTTGGGGGCGATGACTTGGGTGGATTGGGGGTCTTCGCCGGGCATGGGGATGTAGGTGAGGAGGTTGGTCTTGCGGTCGAGATAGAATTCGCCGGGTTGGGAGAGGGCTTCTTTGACGTTTTCGAGGATGTAGCGGTGGCCTTTGTTGAAGGTGGAGTAGGATTCGAGGGAACGGGAATTGCCGGTGAAGTTGACGGTTTTGTTGGGGGCATCGACGGACTCGATGCGCATGCGGGCCATGGTCCAGACCTGGAAGATGAGGGCTTCGACGTCGCCGAGGTTGGCGAAGTCGGGGCGGATGTCGTCGTTGGCGAATTTGAAGCGGTCGGAGCCTTTGCCGACGGACTTGGGGGTGGGTTCGAGCTTGTCGGCGATGTTGTAGTAGCCGGTTTTTGGCAGGCGGGGACGGTAACGGGGTTGGCCATTGACGAAGATGCGGACGAAGGACCATTTGGGGTCGAAATTGGGGGTGTTGGCGAGGTTGAGGGTCCAGTGGCCGTTGGGTTGTTTTTTGAAGGTGGGGAGGACGATGCCGGCGGAGAGGATGGGGGTTTCGTTGGGGTAGGCGGCGTAGAGGGTGGGGGAATCGGGGGAGCCGGAGTCTTCGGGGGTGAAGGCGAGGGGTTCGGGGAGGAAGTAGGTGCCGGCGCGGATGAGGATGGCGAGGGGGGTTTTGCGGATGGGGTCGGCAGCGCGGAGTGCGCGGGCGGCCTTTTGGGCGCGGGCGACGGTGGCGAAGGGGCCGTCATTGCCCTTGGGGTCTGCCAGCTTTCCTGACCATTGGTCGTTGCCGTTGGGGGCGACGTAGAAGTCGGCGTCGGTGGGGGCGGCGAGGGCGAATTGGGTGGTGAAAAGGATAAGGGACGCCAAGAGCCAGCGAGTGGACATGATTGAGCCTCTTGTTAAGGCACCTTGAGGGGTGCGACATTGGTAATATCGCGGGGCGGGGTGGGTGTTGCGGCTACGGCGGTTCCCGATTGGGTGAAGCAAGGTGGAGGTGGCCCAGATGGGCCAGGTTACCTAAGTTTGGGTTCGTTTTGTAGAAACAGAGGTCCGTGGTCAGTAGGGGGAGTCAGGCGGTGCGCCAGGAGAAAAAAGTGTCGGCGGAGGGGGTGGGAAACGTAAAGTGAGCGGGAATGGGGAGTTCTGGGGTTTTGGGGTCGATTTTTCGCTCAAAAAAGGGGGCAAAACCGGGCAAAACCGGGCAAAACCGAACAAAAGCGCGCAAAACCGAACAGAAAGTGACCAGAACCGACGGCGGTCCATATGAACTGCTGATGGACCGCGATCCAGAACAGCGGTGGTGCGGAATGAAATTGTCAAAGAGCCTGGAAGGGGGGAAGTCCCCCCGGCCAAGAAGGTGGACCGGGTCCGCCTTCGGTGGTGCATACAAACGAGCGGGGGAAATGTTGGCTAGAAAATGGAGGGAATTGTTAGGGTGACTTGCAAGCCGACTGGTTCACACGCAGAGGACCAGGAAGATAATCGCGTTTGTAAGCGTCTGCCCGTTCAGCAGGTTCAGGATTATGGTTCCGACGGCCAAGAGCAAGGCACTGATCACTCCCCGGTGCGCGAAGAGCCAGCGAGTGGACATGGGTGAGCCTCTCTTAATGCGTCGTGGGGTGCGACATTGGTATTATCGCGGGGCGGGGTGGGTGTTGCGGGGAGATGTAAGAGAGAGGCGCTGGGCAGATCGAGCCCATGGTGTGCTGAAGCACACCCTGCGGAATCAACGGCGGAGGTATTGGGTTTCGTAGTATTTCAGATATTCGCCGGTTTTGATGGATCGCCACCAGGGTTCGTTTTCGACGTACCACTGGATGGTGGTCTTGAGGGCGTCTTCGAAGCGGTGTTTGGGGGTCCAGTTGAGGTCGCGGTGGATTTTGGAAGCGTCGATGGCGTAGCGGCGGTCGTGGCCGGGGCGGTCTTTGACGTACTGGACGGATTCGTCCCATGATTTATTGAGTGCGCGGAGGATGAGTTCGGTGATTTGGCGGTTGGTGATTTCGTTGTTGCCGCCGATGTTGTAGGTTTCGCCGGGGGCGCCATTGTTGAGGACGGCCCAGAGGGCGTCGCAGTGGTCTTCGACGTAGAGCCAGTCGCGGATGTTGAGGCCGTCGCCATAGAGGGGGACTTTTTTGCCTTCGAGGAGGTTGGTGACGAAGAGGGGGATCATTTTTTCGGGGAAGTGGTATGGGCCGTAGTTGTTGGAGCAGCGGGTGATGAGGACGGGCATGTGGAAGGTGTGGAAGTAGGCGCGGACGAGGCAGTCGGCGGCGGCTTTGGAGGCGGAGTAGGGGCTGTTGGGAGCGAGGGGGGTTTGTTCGGTGAATTTGATGTCGGGGCGGTCCTCGGGGAGCGAGCCGTAGACTTCGTCGGTGCTGATTTGGAGGTAGCGGTCGATGCCGTTGGCGCGGGCGGTATCGAGGAGGATCTGGGTGCCGACGACGTTGGTTTGGATAAAGGGGCCGGAGTCGAGGATGGAGCGATCGACGTGGGATTCGGCGGCGAAATGGACGACTTCGCGGATGGAATATTGCTGCCAGAGGTCCGAGAGGAGCTTGGCGTCGCAGATGTCGCCGCGGATGAAGATGAGGCGGGTGTTGTCGACAAGGTCGGAGAGGTTGGCGAGGTTGCCGCAGTAGGTGAGCTTGTCGAGTGCGATGAGGCGGACGGGTTCACCACGGCGCAGGAGGATGCGGACGAAGTTTGATCCGATGAAGCCTGCGGCGCCGGTGATGAGGATGGTTCTCATGGGATCAGTTGGTAGTTGGCAGTTGGTAGTTGGTAGTCAGGGAGCAGCGGGGGGTTCTTTGTTGGCACCGCTTTGGGAGACGGTGACGCAGGCTTTGAGGTAGAAGTCGATATTTTCACCGGCGTCGGCCCACCAGCCGACGATTCTGTCGGCGGTCATCTCGCCGCGGTGGATGTAGGCGTTGTTGACGTCGGTGATTTCGAGTTCGTTTCGGGCGGAGGGTTTGAGGGTGCGGACGATGTCGAAGACCTTGGCATCATAGAAGTAGATGCCGATGACGGCCCAGTTGCTTTTGGGTTGGGCGGGTTTTTCGACGATGCGTGCAACGCGGTCACCGTCAAGTTCAGCAACGCCATAGGCCTTGGGGTTTTCGACTTGTGCGAGGAGGATTTTGGCGCCTTGGCCTTGGTGGCGGAAGCGGCGGCAGGAGTCGCGGATGGAGTATTCGACGATGTTGTCGCCGAGGATGAGGCAGATGGACTGGCCGTCGGCGAAGTGCTCGGCAAGGGCGAGTGCCTGGGCGATGCCGCCGGCGCCTTCCTGGTAGGTGTAGTTAAGGTTTTTGAATCCGAACTCTCGGCCGTTGCCGAGGAGGCGGATGAAGTCGCCGGAGTTGTTGCCGCCGGTGACGAGGAGGACCTCTTCGATGCCGGCGTTAGCGAGGCATTCGAGGGGGTAGTAGATCATGGGCTTGTTGTAGATGGGGAGGAGGTGCTTGTTGGTGACCTTGGTCAGGGGAAGCATCCGGGTGCCGGTTCCGCCCGCGAGAATAACGCCCTTCATTCGCCAACTCCTGATTAGGCCGCCATGGGGTTCTGGGGTGTCGCCACGGTGGGGATTTTATGCCAGTGGGGATTTTTCCGAAAGTGGGACGGGGCAAATCGCCGTTATTTCAGCTTGACCAGATACGGGGAGACCAGCATGACCGGGCGATCCTGGAGGAGTTGAAGCACCTGGATCTGCTGGCGGACCAGGCGTCCAAACGGTGGCGATAGCGTGCGGAGGATGCTGTCTGGGGAGATCTGGATCTGTGGCTGGAGGGTGAGCTTGGCGTCGATGTCGCTGCCGTACAGGAGGTCGGCGAGTGTTCGGGTCTGGGGGATCACTTTTACTTCGTAATCTCCTTCGTTGAGTTCGGCCTCTTGTGCGGCGTAGGCGATGGCTTTTTCGAGGCCGCCGATCTCATCGACGAGGCCAAGCGCTCTGGCCTGCTTAGCGACGAAGATTCGGCCATGGGCGACCTGGTCGATGTCCTTGATCGCGTCCTTGCGGGTGGTGAGGACGCGGTCGGTGAATTGCTCGTAGGTTTGCTTCATCCAGTTGGTGACGATTCGGCGTTGGGAGTCGGTGAAGGGCTGGGCAGAGCTGAACAAGTCGGCGTTTTTGCCGCGGATGAAGGTAGCGGTGCTCAGGCCGATCTTGTCGAACAGGTCTTTCATGACGAACTTGCCGCCGACGACGCCGATGGATCCGACGATGGCGGTGGGGTCGGCGAAGATGTAGTCTCCGGCGGAGGCGACGTAATAGCCTCCGCTGGCGGCCATGGAGCAATACCGTTCAATGCCCGATATCAAAAATCGAGCCTCCTACCATCATGGCGGTGTTCTAAACGCCCTGTGGCAAGGAGGCTACGATGGTCCGTGTCGGCAAGGAAGCCGCTCAACTGCGGCAGTGGTCCAGCCGCCAGCGTCTGGCGGCTCTCAAGCGTATCATCCCCAAGCGAAAAATGACAGCAGCGCTCCGGCAAACCGGCCGCGGGCGGACCTGTTGTCGGCGAACTCCCGACGTGTTGATGATCTGGTTCATCGTGGCCCTGGGGTTGTTCTCTGATGACTGCTACCGCCAGATCTATCGTTGGCTGGTGCCCTGGAAGAAAGGTGACGTGCCCGGCCGCTCCACGCTCTGCGAAGCCCGCAAACGGCTGGGGGTGGCCCCGTTGGTGCGTCTGGCACGCGAGGTGGTCGAATTGCTGGCCACGCCGCAGACGCCAGGGGCCTTCTACTGCGGGATGCGACTGATGACCGTGGACGGATTCGTGGTGGACCTGCCGGACATGCCCGCCAACGATCGGGTCTTCGGCCGGCCTGGCAACCAGCGATCGCCGGGTGCTTTTCCTCAGGCCCAGGTGCTGGGGCTGGTGGAGGCGGGCACGCATGTGTTCTGGCGTTGGCTGATCAAGAACTGCAAGATCAACGAGACCCGCATGGCCAAGGCGCTGCTGAAGCACCTGCGGGCGTACATGCTGCTGCTGTGGGACCGCGGCTTTGCCAGTTTTGAACTGGTGAAGCAGGCGGTGGGCCGCGGGGCGAACTTGCTGGCCCACTGGAAAAACAACCGCATTTTGAGGGCGATCCGCATCTTGAGCGACGGCTCGTACCTGGCCCGCATCTATCCCAACGAGAGCGATCGCCGCGCCGATCGCAACGGCATCGACGTGCGGATCATCGAATACACTCTGAACGATCCGGCCCGAGGCGCCTATGGAGAAAAGCACCGGCTGCTGACGACGTTGTTGGATGAGAAATTGCATCCGGCCTCGACGCTGGTGGAGTTGTATCACGTCCGCTGGGAGGAAGAGCTGGCCATTGATGAACTGAAGACCCACCAGATGGAGCGTCCGGTGCTGCGGAGCCAGACGCCGGCGGGCGTGGTGCAGGAGATTTATGGGCTGATGCTGGGGCACTACGTGGTGCGAGCGTTGATGTACGAGGCGGCCAAGCGGGCGTCGAGCAGCCCGTTGCGGATGTCGTTTACCGGCACGCTGAAGATCCTGCGGTGTCGCCTGCCGGAGTGCCCGCAGAGCCCCAGGGCGAGGCAGCAGTGGTGGGAGAATCTCATGGAGGAGATCGCGGAGGAACAGATCCCCCGCCGGCGCAACCGCATCAACCCCCGCGTCATCAAACGACAGCAAAGCCAGTGGTATAAGA
>JAPLNB010000361.1 GCA_026693085.1 Planctomycetota bacterium
CAGTGATCGTGCACGCCGAACAGCACCTCCGCGCGGTATTTCTCCAGGTCGTCCAATCCGCCGGGAAACGCCCGATGAATCCGCGGCTCCGAAAACGGCTTGCGGACGTGAATCGTCGCGATCCCATCCCGGCTGTTCGGGTCATTCGCCTTGTCATATTGCGTGGGAAAGCTCTCGCCCTGCTCCCAGCACGCGACGACCGCCTTTTCCCAAGCCACAGGAAGCGTGTCTTGAACGATGTGGATGCTGCGCATATGAGAGATTGTGCTGTGCCGAGGACGGTTGGTCAACGGGGAACAGCCGCGCTCAGGACAGACGCGTGTGCGGCTGCCATCAACGAGTGTTCGAATGCAAGAGCGACATCAGCCACCGATATACGGGTTTCGCAGCAGGGAGGACTTGCGGACCTCTCCCTCGGCGATGCGATCGACATGGAAATCGCAGAACAGGACGTTGCCCTTCTGGCCGTGCAAGAAAGCCATGTCGTCGTCGTGGTTCTGCTCAGTGGTGTCGCGAACGACCCATCGTCCGTCGTTGGGCAACTTTTCCTCACCCAGCATCATTTTCTCGGAGGACCGTTTGACTTGGGAGAGCTTGTAGTGCTTGTCGCCATCGTACTTGGGTGCCGCCGTTGACGCGGTGGGAGGACTGCATCCAAACCAAGCGTTCATGGTGTAGCTGTACTGGTACTCACGGCTCATCGCATTGCCGTCCGCCGGACATCGCAAAAGCGACTGAAATTTCTCGGAGACAGGAAACTTGGGCTTGTCAGGCACAACCACCCCCAGGTATTTGGCTATCGGGCTCTTGTTCAAATCGGCGGTAGTGCGCCAGTAGACCCAGTCGTCGTACTTCCAGCCCATGCCACGCGACGCCGGCCGAGGAACAAAGCCCTTGTTGTCTGTGGCATATAGACTGATGGCCATGCCAAGCTGTCGGAGGTTGCTTGCGCACACCGCGCCGGCCGCCGCCGTTTTTGCCTTGGACAGCGCCGGCAGCAGGATGGAGATCAACAACGCAATGATCCCAATCACCACCAGCAATTCCACAAGCGTAAACGCCCGCTTCGCCCGCCGATCACCCTGTCGCAAATTAAGAATGTTTCTCATGTGTATACCCTGTCCAACTCGCACAATCCCGACCCCCTCTCAAGCACAGTTGGCCTCGGTGCGAATCTAGTTCAGTCAGCTCGAAATGCCGTCTACACACCGATTATACCGGGCGTTTGTTCATCCGCAAACATTTTCACTACAGACTATCTCCAGGGTTCCGATTATGCCGGTCAGGCAATTTCGGGAGTCACCACTCGGCAAACGACCCATCCTCGTGCTTCCACACCGGCGTCTGCCAGTCCCCCGCGAACAGCCCCTCTCGCACCTTCTCCTCATCCAGCTCGATCCCAAGGCCCGGCCCCTCTGGCACTTCGATGTACCCCCCGACCACCTCAAAAGGGCTCTTCAGATAATCCGCCCCTGCGTTCCGTCGAGGCCCGCACGCCCGAGGCGCCGGGTCAAGCCAGCACCGACGGATTCAACAGCATCACTTCCGGCGACACCCGAGGATGGTTCGAGCATTGCGGGTATGGGCTACCCTGACCTGCAAACCGCTCAAGCGTTCTGCATGCCCGATGGGCCATCGCGGCCGATCCCTGCGACCGAAGGCGGAATCAGTCGCCGCCGTTGTTGATGGCCACGTACAGGCCCAAGCCGATGCAGACGATGGCCACAACACCGACGATGGTCCAGGTGGTGGCGTCGGCGCCGCCTTTTTGGGAATCGAGGACGCCGGTCTGTTGCGCGTCGGCCTGGAGTTGTCCATAGCGGGCCAATTCATCGGCGGTCAGCGGGGTCGCGGATGTGGCGACCTTGGCCACTGCCTCGGAACGATTCGGGGCCGCCTGATGGGCACCCGCCAGCGCAATGGTCGGCACCTGTGTAAACATCGCAAACGCCACGACAACAGCCACAACCCTGAGTTTCAGCATCATATACCTCAAAAAGGTGGATCCTGCGTTATTTGACCGCGGCGTTGCCGGCTTTATCCTGGGGACCGGGAGCTTTGGCCACGACCAGCACCGCGACCTGCGATCGCTTTTTCCACTGATCGACAAAACCTCGTTTATTCATCGACACAAGGCCCTTGTTCGGATCATGCAGAACCACATCGCCGGCGGCATCAAAACCGACGACGACCACCCAGTGGGGGATGGTAAAAGGCATCGCCGCCAGGTCCCCCCACCACTCGAGGCCGGGATAATTCCCAAGCCGTGGGGGGTGATTCAGCAGGGTCAGCACGGGCCGGCCATTGGTGACGTTCTTCTGAAGGTCGTCGAGATCGCCTTGGTAGCCGAACGCGGTCAGGTCGAGCATTTTGGCCATTTTAATCAGATCCGCCGCTGACATCTGGCTGTTGCGGAAGGTTTCGGGCACCGGTCCCGTCGCCAGGCGCTGCGGATCCACCTGGAGATAGAGAGCGACACTGGCCATCGCGGCGTAGCCGCAGTCGTTGTTGCCGGCCTGTGCAACGGCGGGCAGAGCCACCACCGAAGCCGGCTGCTCCCCGCCCATTTCCAGGCCGCGGTAGTGCTTGGCATTGGCGCAGCCGGCGACCAAGAGCAACAAGACAGCTCCCCCGCGCGCCGAAATGACACGCCACCAACTTGTTCGATGATCCATCCAATGCAGATGACTCACTTCAGCCATCCTTGCAAAGCAAGTCGTCCCGAGTTCGTCCGCCAGAGGCTGTGCGGACTATAGACGATGTCCGAATAATGTCAATTTGCCTGCGCCATGGCAAGCAACCTACACGACCTGCGTCTGCGGCTGGTGGTGCTGGTGGGCGAAGTCTATCGACGCCTGAACGAAGCCCATGAACATCGGTTGCGGGCGCAGCGGGCGGCTCGTGAGTTCCGGATGCGCCTGGGTGCCCATAAAGAACGGATGCACGTCCTGCGGCAGTTCGACGATCTGCATGATCGGCTGGGTCGGGTGCTTGCCGCTGAAGACCAGGCCATGGCGCTCGAGCGACTCGATAAACTGCGGATCCACTTCGTAACGATGCCGGAATCGCAGGCGAATCCGGCTGGCGTTGCTAAACAGCCTTGCCGCCATTGTGCCCGGCTTGACCTCCACATCCTTCCCGCCGAGGCGCATGTTGCCGCCGAGGCCTTCGATCTTCTTCTGCTCGGGGAGGATGTCGATCACGGGGGTGGCGCACTGCGGGTCAAACTCGGTGCTGTTGGCGCCCGTCATGCCGCAAACATTGCGGGCGTATTCGATCACCGCCATCTGGAAGCCCAGACACAGCCCGAGATAGGGCACGCGGCTCTCGCGGGCATGGCGGATGCACTCGATCTTGCCCTCGGTTCCGCGGACGCCGAATCCACCGGGGACGATGATGCCGTGGCAATCGGCCAAGCGTCTGGCGACGTTGGATTCGTCGATTGTGGTGGTATCGATCCACTTGAGCTGCACATCGCAGCCCAGATGGACGCCACAGTGCTCGACGGCCTTGATGATGCTGGCATAGGCATCGCGCAGGGCGGTGTATTTTCCGGTGACGCCGATCGTCACGTGCTTCTGCGCCCGCCCGATGCGATCGACAAACCATCGCCACTTGGTGCGGGCCTGGTCCTCTTGCCGCTGATCGACGCGATCGTGCAGATCCAGCAGCGTAAGCACCTCGCGGTCGATTCCCGCCTCCCGGAGAGCCTCGGGCACCAGATAGATGCTCTCAACGTCGTGCATCGACACAACCCGGCGCATGGGCACGTTGGCGTACATGGAGATCTTCTGGCGGACTTTCTCGTTGACCGGATTGGTGGCCCGGCAGGCGATGATGCTGGGCATGATGCCCATTTCCATGAGCCGCTTGATGCCGAGCTGCGCCGCCTTGGATTTTTGTTCGCCGAGCGTGCCCGGCTCGAGAACATAGGTCAGTGCGACAAAGACAACGCTGGCTTCGCCTTCCTCATAGGCAAGCTGCCGGCAGGCTTCGAGGTAGACGGCGTTTTCATAGTCGCCGACGGTGCCGCCGACCTCGACGAAGATCACGTCGGCGTCGGCCTTGATCGCCAGCTCGCGGAGCTTGAGTTTCACTTCGCCGGTCACATGGGGAATGGTCTGCACATCGCGGCCGAGGTAACTGCCTTCGCGCTCCTTCTTGAGGACGATGGAGAAGATCTGGCCATTGGTGCAGAAGTTGGACGCCGACAGTTCCTGGTCAAGCAGGCGCTCGTAGGTTCCCAGGTCCATGTCGGTTTCCATGCCATCGTCAAGGACGAAGACCTCGCCGTGGCGATAGGGGTTGAGGGTGCCGGAGTCGATGTTGTAATAGCCTTCCATCTTGATTGGGGTGACCCGCATGCCCTTGTCCTGGAGGAGCTTGGCCAATGAAGAGGAGAAAATTCCCTTCCCCAGGCCGGACATCACCGTGCCGACGACGATGACGTATTTGTGATGCCCTTTGCGGTAGCCGGCAGGCATCGGCGTATAAAACTCCGTCTCCTCCTGAGACTGTCCGAGTGTGCTGAGAATCTCACTGCTCATGTGTTCATCCAGACTGCTAAGTGCTGCGTGGTGATTGCTCTGTGTACCGTTTGACAAATTCCGCATACTGCCGGGCCGTATCGATGCCGTGGGTGGCGCGGGCCACCTTCAAGACATGAATCGAGCGTCCATGCTCAAGGGCACGGAGCTGCTCGAGCTTCTCCGCCAATTCACACGGGGTCGGCGGCCAGCTCGCGTACTGCAAAAGAAACTCCCGCCGATAGGCGTAGATCCCCAGATGCAGATAATAAGTCGCAGGCCGCCCATCGGCTGGGTCGCGAGGACACGGGATCATCGACCGCGAGAAGTATAGGGCTCGCCCATCGAGGTCCATGACGACTTTCACCAGATTCGGATCGCCCGGATTCGCGTTAACCGGAAACGGCGTCGCCACTGTCGCCATATCATCCGTTGACTCCTCAAGCCGCGCGATCAGCCCATCCACGATGTCCGGCTCGATCTCCGGCTCGTCGCCTTGCACATTGACCACAACCTCATCCGACAGGCCTCTGGCCACCTCAGCGATACGATCGGTCCCGCTGGGGTGGGCCGGGGAAGTCATTACGCAACTCGTGCCGAAGGGCTTGAGAGCGTTGGAGATACGTTCGTCATCCACCGCAACGATCACATCCCGCACCCGTTGGCATCGCTTGACCTGATCGACCACATGCTGCACCAACGGACGTCCGGTTTCAGAGGCGAGAATCTTGGCGGGGAAACGGGTAGAAGCGAAGCGAGCGGGTATGACAACACATGCAGTCAAAGTGGTCCTCGGGGCCAACTCCAAACTGCGGAGCGAGTGTACGGACGGGTCGCCAGTGTGTCAAATCTGAGTTGGTGAATCAACACCAACGGGCCTAATCGAGGTCGTATTTCCCCCCAGGCAAGATGTCCCATGGATCTTCCATCGGCTCATTACTGGGCCCGATCCACGGCGGGGGCTCCTGGTTTGCCACGTGGCCATCCATGAACAGGAGGTTGGATTTCCTGAACTTTCCATGGCGTGCGTTCTCCACCAGCTTGGTGTACTGGCTCTGCCCGGTCCCCGGGCAGTTCATCCGGAAATCACCCCAGTTGCTCTTCTTCTCCCCCATCAGGATGATGTCCGTCGCGGACACCCGACGCGTACGGTTGTACTTGATGCCGTCGTAGTGAATGTGCATGTTGATGATGTATGAGTGTTTGATCCACTCGATCGGGCAACTCCACTTGGCGGCCTCGTCAATTTCCTCTTGCGCAGTCTCCTCATCCGATGGGCAGAGCATTACCTTTGGCAGCGGATTGCCCCCGGGAGCTATGCTGCCCGCGAAGATCGAGACATACCAGCGTTCGGTCGGCGGATATGCTCCACCCTTCTTGGGGTCAAATAGCGTATCGTGGTTGCCCTGGGCATACATGATCAGCATCTGCCCCATTGAACGCAGATTGCTCTGGCACACCAAGTTCAACGCCTGTCCCCTGGCCTTCTGCAAACTCGGCAGCAGGATCCCCATCAGCAACGCGATGATGCCGATGACGACCAACAACTCGACCAGCGTAAAGGCGGCTCGGCTGTCGGATGCGTGCGAAGTCTTACTCTGTTGCATGTCAGCACTCCGGGCTTGATGGCAGGTCGTTAACAATCACTATAACACACCCTGCTGAAGATGCATACCGGTTGCTGAGTCCGGTGTTGTCTGGCCTACCTTATCCGCGGTGATTTTGTGGAAACGTAACCAATATCAGGCAAATTACTTACGTCGCGCGCCGGCGGTCGCAATTCGACCTGTCTGCGTTGCGCCGGCGGCTTGGCGGCATCCAGCGTCGCGCCCACGCGCAATCGAAGCTCCCACAATGCCGCGGGGTCCACATGGCCGTAGTTAGCCAGACCCGGATCGTCGGCGTTCTTCTGCTCGATTTTTGCCGACCGCTTCAGTACGTCGCGCGCCGCCGACGCCACAGCGAACCGTGGCTGGGCCGTCGCCGTCGCCAGGATCGTGAGGTATTCCACATCCTGCTGGCCGCGACGATACGACTTGAGCCTGATGCTCGGGATCGGGCCGGTTCGGCCGATGCCGCCACCGGGATAGAAAAGCGAGAGTGGGTCGGCCTCTTTCCACGATTTTTCATTGCCTACGGTCTGCCACGGCAGGACGCCATCGGCACCGAGGCACCACGCGTCCAAACACCACGCCGCCGGCTGCACGTTGGAGTCTTCGATGTTGTTTGAAGAGCCATAGTTGATCGCGATCTCTCCATTGCGGGCCTTGCGGTCCATCACCGCGCGGTGATATCGGCGATAATCGCCGCCGACGATATTCACATCCAACACGCCATCGAGGATGTCGCGCTGCCACTGAGGGCGGGAGATATCGCAGCGGAACGCCAGTTTCGTCTGGCCGCGATGAGCGGCGATGCCTTCGTGAAAGGCCAACCCGTACCACCGCAGCGCCCAGAAGTCCTGGGTGTTCACTGGCTCATCGAAAATCCAGGGGGCGGACGATCGGCTCCAGGAATTGTTCTTGTTGTAGACCTTGTTGTTCAGGTAGAACTCAAAGAACGTATCGTTCCACTTCTTCTGGCGGATGTGCTCGGCAAATCTCGCGCACGCGGCAACGAATCCGCTCCGATACGCCGGCTCGAATGCATTCTCGATCCAGTATCCGCCCTTGAACGCCTTGTTCACATCGATGGGCCAGTTCTCATTCAGCGGCAGATAGAACACCTCGACGGGGACGGCCTTGCGGGGCAGATCGGCAAACGCCGAGCCATCCAGCAGGGGCCCAAACCGCCGGTCGTAGTCGGCCCAATCGAAATCGTCGTCCTTGATTCGCGGAGCACAATTGTCGCTAATGGTGCCGCGCCACGAGTAGCCCAGGCGGTTCAGGCAAGTCCGATGCACGTGGGCCAGGCGGTAATACTCTTGTTGCTCGACGGTTTGTCCGGGCAGGCCATAGCAGTTCATCTCGGGGATGAACGAGAGCTGGTCCGGAAGCACGAAATCCCAGACCTGCAGCTCGATCCGCAGATCGAGCGATTCATTGGCGCTTTTCAGCTTCAGAGCGCCGGTGTGAATGCCCGGCCTGGCGTTGTGAGGGATGTAGATATCCGCCAGCAGGGTCGCGTGCTTCTGATCGGTGATGTTCTCGTCGGCGGCGGGGATGGAGATTGGCCGGTCAACGGGAATGAGCGGATCGGGCAGGGGGCCGAGCTTGGTATTTACGTGGCGGAATCGCAGCAGCTCGGCACGGAACGCGGGGTCATCGAAAACGATGCGAGCGTCGAGGGCTGCGGTCTTTCCGGTCAGCAGAATCTGGAAATCGGCGAACTCGTTGCGGGCGGCGTGGAGGCGGATGGTTTTGGTCTGGGCCGACCAGAGATGATTCGCCCGCATGTAGGACGCGGGGTGTTGCGGGATGATCTGGCCGGTGACGGGATGCACCTTATCAAGCGGATCGATCACCGCGACATCAACCCCCCCAAGAGAAGGCCGGGGGCCAATCTGATCGAAAGGTTTGGCCGGGTTGGCCTTCAGGTCAATCTTGGCAAGGATAGGCGCCAATTGCAGCGGCGTGGTGGTGAAGGGCGCAACATTGCCCGCGCGATCGATCGGCCGGATGCCGATCGCGATCCTGGTTCCGCCTTTCAGGCCCATGTCGCGCAGATGCATGGTGACCTTACCCCCTGGTGCGCCCGCCATCGGCACCAGGTATTGCGGCACCGGCCTGGCATTGTCCCAGTTGAACGCCGCCCCCTCGGCAACGCGCACCAAGAACCCGATCACTCGCGCCGGTCCACGATCGTTTGGTGTGGCCCAGGTGATCACCGCTTCACCTGGCGCAAGGCCGGCGCATGTGCTGCTGATCCCCCCCACCGCTTCCGGCGGCTGCCGGTCCTCGGCTCCCAGTTCGACCGTGAAAAACGCGCCCTTTTTCCCGCTCTGCTCCCGGCTGTATGCAAACCGGTTCAAAAACAGCTTGTACGTGAACCGATCCCCATCCCGCGTATACTCCGACCCGACGTCATCAAAAACGACAAACCCATGGCTGATGCCAGCGACGCGGGCCGCGACAACGTCAGCCGCCACCGCCACCGTCTGCCACCCTTCTTTGTCCGGTGGGGTTGCGTCAGCAAACCGCCAGATCGTGTTGCCCAGGCCGTTGCATACACTGGTGATGTCTGAGCCGGCAAACGCCCACGGCGTCTGCTCAGTATTGGCCCACAGAAAACACGCGCTGCCCTTCTGAACCTGATACCCGCTCGCGGTTCCTTCCACCCAATCGCTGGCCAACGATGACACCGTTATTCGCCGCAATGGCTCGTTAAGCGAAGCGCAGTTCAGATGCAAGGTGGCGTGCGTAATCACGCGTCCGGCCAGCGGCTTCGGATCGATATCGACTATCGCGAATTCCTGAACACCCTTGGCCTTCAGCCGCGACGCCCCGCCATTATTCCCCAGCTGCTCGCGACCGACCTCCGAGACCCAAGTATCACGATTCACCTCCACCCGCACCGGCTCCGCCAACGCCGCACTGCACAGAACCAAGACGCCCGTCAAAACGAGTCTGCACACCACGATTCCCTCCATAATTCTCTCTGCGGTTAATCACTACAGCCGCCGCAGATGAAACCCCCCATCCACATTGATCACTTCGCCGGTGCTGAACGGCAGCAGATCCTTGGCGATCGCCACCACCGCCTTGGCCACATCCTCCGGCTGCCCCCAACGGTGAATGGGCGTCAGGTCCTGCTGCAAAATCAGCTTGTCATACTTCGCCTTCACCGGCCCGGTCATATCCGTCGCGATCACTCCCGGCCGGATCTCGTAGACGCCGATGCCAAACTCGGCCAACCTCGCCGCATAGAGCTTGGTCATCATCGCCAGCCCCGCCTTGGCGATGCAGTAATCCCCGCGGTTGACGCTTGCCGTGTAAGCACTGATGGACGAGACCGTCACGATCTTGGGGGCCATCACCCCCCCCCGTTTGATCTGGTCGATCATCGCCTTGGCCACAATCTGCGTCAGGAAGTACGGCCCCTTGAGATTCACATTCATCAGCCGGTCAAACGACTCCTCCGACGCCTCCAGAATATCGGCCCGCACATCCGGCGCAACGCCCGCGTTGTTCACCAGCAGATTGATGCCCCCGAACGCCCTGCACGTCTGATCGACCAACTTATGCCGGTCCGAACCCCTCGCCACGTCCGCCTGCACGATGGCCGCCGTCCCCCCCGCCGCCTCGACCTCTTTGGCGACCTGCTCCGCCGCCTCGCGGTTCTGGTTGTAGTTGATGACAACGTTATAGCCTTCGCCGGCCAAGGCGATCGCAATTCCGCGGCCGATGCCGCGTGAAGCGCCGGTAATCAGAGCGACGGGTCGAGTGGTCATGTGGGTTGCCAGTTGTCAGTTGCCAGTTATCAGCAAACGCCGGATGAGGATTATCGTACCATCGATGAGAATGTACCAGCCCATGAGGAAAGTGAGCACATAGACAATGCGTGAAAACAGCTTGTCGCTGATCCGCTTGTTCACGCAGAATCCAACCACCGCTCCTGCCGCCACCAGCGGCACGAATTGCAGCGTAAACGGCAGCTTCGCATTGGCAAACTGATCGGCCAGGTAGTAGGCCGGCAGCTTCGCGGAGTTGAGGATGAAGAAATAGATCGCGCTGGTCCCCACGAAGACCTGCCGGTCAAGGCGCAGGGGCAGCAGATACATTGCGATGATGGGTCCGGCTGCGTGGGCCAGCGTCGATGAGACGCCGGCAAAGGCACCCGTGCTGTGACTGCGCCAAGGCTCGGGCATCAGGTGCTGTTGCACCCCGTTGTATTGCCGCCACCAGTGAATCCCCACCAACACAATCGATTCAAAGCCAATCTCGATCCGCATCAGCGCATTAACCAGTTCCCTCTGCTGATGAAACCACCACAACAGCAATCCCCCCAGCACCACCCCCACCAGAGTCCCCGGCAACAGGTGTTTGACGATGCTCAGCGAGAAAATCCGCCGATACTGATAGACCGCAATGAAATCCCCGATGACCAGCAGCGGCAAGAGCAACCCCAGCGCCGCCACCGACCCCCGGCCGGAGATGTAGCCCATGGAAATTGCCGTCATCGGCACGATCATCAGCCCCACGCCGCTGCCGAAGCCCGATTTGGTGACGCCGATGAGAAAGATCGCGAAGAAGACGACGGCCCAAGCATACATCTCGCCCATGGGCGGGAAACGATACCGAACCAGGTGCACATTAACCAGTGCCACCAAGTCGCCGGTACCGGAGACCGCCTCGTCATTCTCTGCAGCCAAAGCTATACTTCGGTCCCAGTGGAAACTCCGACCAGCCAGCAACCTCCAGGCGTCCGCCGCGCCGGGTACGATAATCGCGTCATCCTGCTGATCCTCTGGCTCATCGCCGGCCTGCTTCTGGTCGGGTTTAATGGCCGCGTCCCCCTGGAACGCACACAGGAGGCCCGTGTGCTTCAGACCGCGCGCGAAATGCTCGGCGGCGACTTTCGCGAGTGGCTCATCCCGCATCTCAACGGCCGCATTCGCCTGGAAAAGCCGCCGCTGGCTTATTGGCTCACCGCCACTTCCTACCACTTCTTCGGCACCACCGTGTGGGCCGGCCGCCTCCCCATGGCTCTGATCGGCTGCTTCACCCTCGCCCTGACCTACGCCTTCGCCCGCCGTCTATTCAATTCCCGCACCGCCCTCTTCTCAGCCGCCGCACTGCTCAGTTCGCTCCTCTTCAACCGCTACAGGTCGCTCGCCGAGACCGACATTCCCGTAACCTTCTTCGTCACTGCCGCCATCTTCTTCATCTACCTCGCCTGGGATCGGGACGCCGACGCTCCAGCCGAGCCAAACCTCGCAGCAAGCTCCAGCTATCCCTATCATCACCTCGCCGCCGTCGCGATCGCGCTGGCCATTCTCGCCAAAGGCCCCCCCGGCCTCTTCCCGCTGCTCTTCCTGCTCGCGTTGGCCGCCACCACCCGCCGCTGGCGCCTCCTGTCCGGCTTCCTCCTCTGCGGCGCCTCGCTCACCCTGCTCGCCATCGCGATCCCCTGGTTCATCTTCGTCGGCCAAAGCCCCGAATCCGCCGTCATCAAAACCGAAGCCTCCATGCTCCTCACCGGCTTCGGCCACAAACGCCCCTTCTGGTTCTACCTCGCCGAGGTCTTGCCCACCGCCACCCTCCCCTGGATCGGCTTCCTCATTCTCGCGTTCATCGCCGCCATCCCGCAATTCAAATCCAGCCTCTCCCTCCGCACCGTTCTCCTTTGGATCCTGATCATCTTCCTCCCCCTCACGTGCATCGGGCAGAAACAAGACCACTATTTTCTCCCCCTCATGCCCCCCCTGATGATCCTCGTCGGGTACCTGCTCGACCGTGCCATCTCCGCGGCCGACGTCAGACTCACCCGCGGCACCGCCCTGATCCTCTTCTGCACCGCGCTCGTCGCCCTCCTGGCCACCCCCGCGCCCCTCATCGCCGCCCACGAACTCCGCGGCCACATCACCCCCATCGACATCGCTTTCTCCGCACTGCTCCTCATCACCAGCGCCACCGTCCTGCTGATCCATCATCGCAAAGGATTGCCCCTTTCCACACCCGCCCTCCTCGCCGCGGCTTGCCTGCTCATCCCCATCACCTTCGCCCTCTGGGCCCCGACGCTTCAGAAGACCACGCGCCTCGATCTCGCCCGCCAAATCCAATCCGCCTTCCCCAACCACCCCTACGCTTTCTGGCAAGCCGAAAGCCTCACCCTCTCCTATCACCTCGGCCGCCCCGTTCCGCTCTACACCGAAGCGCCCGAGCTCGCCGACGCCCTGCGCAAGCAACCCAACTTGATTGTCATCTTCGACAAGGGCAAAAAGAAAGACCAGCCCGCCCCACCGGGCATGTCCGAGCAAATGCGCATCCCCGCCGACCGCGACATGATCGCCGTCTATCGCCTCACCAGTCCAACGTCCCCCGCCACGCAGCCGTCAGCTCCTCAATAGAAACCCGGAACCGATCAGCACCATTGCCGCCCTCGGTCAACTCGGCTTTTTCCGTCACGCCCCCCACAACCCGCACCTCCACGCCATCCGGACACCGCGGCAACGCCGGCACATGCCCGTTCGTCGCGTTGAACTCAACCAGATACTTCCCCTGACACTCATCAAACGGCCCGCGCCCCAGCACGCTCAAATCCAAGCTCAACCCCAACCCCGACGCAATGCACATCTCCGCCGCCGCCACCAGCACCCCGCCGTCGCTCACGTCATGGCAACTCAAAATCGCCCCCGAGCGGATCGCCTCCGCCATGAACCGATGCACCGCCGCCAGCGACTTCAGATCCGGATGCAGCCCATGTGGCCGAACCAGCCCAAACGTGCTCCCATCCTTCTTCAAATCCATCGTCACGCACTTCCGCACATCCTCGATCACCGCAATCGCGCTGATCAGGAGCGTGTTCGGTATGCGGATGACCTCCTTGGTCTCCTGGTTGGTGAACTGGTTGTTAAGACTATCCTTGCCCGATATGAAGGGGATACCGTAGATCTTGGCCGCGTCGTAGCACGCCTCGCACGCCCGGACCAACGCCCCGGTCGTCACTTCATCCTCAACACTTGGCCAGCAGAAGTTGTCGAGGATCGCAATCTTCGCCGGGTCCGCCCCGACCGCCACCACATTCCGCACGGCCTCGTCGATCGATGCGATCGCCATGTCATAGGGGTCCTCGACCTGCGGCGACATTCCGCAACCGATCGCGATACCCCGGTATCCGTCCAGCTTCGGCCGCAACACCGCCGCGTCCGATGGCCCCACCTGCTTCGGCCCCGTCAACGGCTTGATCACCGACCCGCCCTGCACCTCGTGATCGTACTGCCGAATAATCCAATGCTTCGACGCGATGTTCGGCTGCGCCAGCATCGCCAGCAGCCGTTCCTTCGTGGCACGGGCATCATGCCCGTGCGCCCCGGAGTTGTGCTTGCTCACAGTCCGCTTCGTCGCCACCGCCTTCAGGTGCCGCTTCGGCAAGCCATGGTGCAGGAAATCCATCGACAGCCGCCCCACTTCGGTCGCGGCATACGTCAGGATCAACTCCGCTCCGTCGGTCCCGAAATACCCGATGACCGTCGCCTCGACATCCTCTCCCGCCGACAGATCGAGCACCTCTTTCACGTTCTCCTGCGGCACGGCCAGCACCATTCGCTCCTGCGCCTCGGAAATCCAGATCTCGTCATACCGCAGTCCCGCATATTTCAGCGGCACCTTGTCCAACTCCACGAACGCCCCCAGCTTTTGGCCCATCTCCCCCACCGCCGACGACAATCCCCCCGCCCCGCAGTCCGTAATCGCGGTATACAACCCCCGATCCCGCGCCTGCAACACCACATCCGTCATCTTCTTTTCGGTGATGGCATTGCCGATCTGCACCGCATGCGAGAACTCATCCGCGTGGGTATTTGTCAGCTCGGCCGACGAAAACGTCGCCCCGTGAATCCCGTCCCGCCCCGTCCTGCCCCCGATCACCACAATCGCATCGCCCTTCCGCGACTGCTTCTGGATCATGTTCCGCGGAATCAGCCCCACGCACCCGCAGAACACCAGCGGATTCCCCAGATAGCGATTATCGAAATACACCGCCCCATTCACCGTCGGAATCCCCATCCGATTGCCATAATCCCGCACCCCCGCCACCACCTGCCGTAGAATCCGCTTCGGATGAATCACGCCATTCGGCAGCTTCTCCCGGTCATAATCCGGATACCCCACGCAGAATACATCCGTATTCGCGATGGGCTTGGCCGCCAGCCCCGTCCCCAAAATATCCCGAATCACTCCCCCAATCCCCGTCGCACTCCCACCATAAGGCTCAATCGCGCTCGGATGATTGTGCGTCTCCACCTTGAAACAAACCGCATCCCGATCGTCAAACACGATCACCCCCGCATTATCCACAAACACCGACAGACAAAACTCCCCCCCGGAACCCGAAACCCGGGACCCGGAACCCGATTCCATCAGCTCCATCGTGCTCTTGAAGATCGTGTCCTTGATCAGATTGCCATAGTGCCGCCGCTCGACCACTTTCCCCGCCTCATCCTTCACCTCAAGATCCACGGCACTCTTCAGCGTCTTGTGTACGCAGTGCTCCGACCAGGTCTGCGCCAGCGTCTCCAACTCCACATCCGTCGGCTCGCGCCCCGCCTGCTGGTAATAGGCCTGGATCGCCTTCATCTCCGGCAGCGACAAAAACAGATGCCCCTCCCGGCTGAGCTTGGCAAGCTGCCCATCGTCCAACCCGCGAATCGACGCATGCCGCAAATTCAACCGATAACCGTGACCAGCCGGAAATGCCTTCGGAACAAACGCCTCAAAATTCACCGACTCGACCACGCCGTTCGCCAGCACACGGTTGGCAATCCGCTTCAGCTCTTCGCGCGCAACGGTGCCCTCGATCAAATAGGCCCGCCCCGTCCGCACCTCGCGAACGCTCAGCCCCATGTCCCGTATCGCCATCTCCGTCGATGCCGCCACCGGGTCCATGACCCCCGGCTTCAAATGCACTTCAATCCGGCTTTTCCCCTTGTCCGCTGGCTTTCTCGCCACCCATTCCGCCCGCTCCACCACCGGGTCCGCCAGCAATTCCCCCGCCACGCGCGCAATCTGCTCGCGCGTCGCATCGGTATCAATCAGGAAAATCCTCGCCGTCTCGATCGCCCCTACGTTCATCCCGAATTCCGCTATCTGATGCCGTACCGACTCCCCCAGCGGGTCGATTCCGTTCCCAGCGACCTTCACGTCAATGCGATAGATCATGCCGCGGGATTGTAGCGATTGCCCCACGGAATTGAATCACTCCGTTCCTACCTCACACACGCGCCAGCTTCCCCAGCAATTCCATCGACTCCCCAAACACCGCCATCGGCGAGATCCGCGTCATGCAACGGTGATCCAGCGGACACTTCTTCTTCTGGCAAGGCCCGCAGAACACATTCACCGCCACCTTTCGCTCCTTCGCGAAATTCGTCTCCGACCACTCCGGATGGGTCGGCCCAAAAATCGTTACCACCGGCACGTCAAACGCCGTCGCCATGTGCCGCGGCCCCGTATCGTTCGTCACCAACAGATCGCACCGGCGAACCATCTCCTTCAAACTCCCCAAATCGATCCCCTTATTGGAAAGATCCACAGCCGCGTGCTTCATGTGCCGCTGCACCGCATCGATGATCCGCCGATCCCGCGGCGACCCGCTTAACAACACCGTCGCCCCGAATTCATCAATAAACCGATCCGCCAACTGCGCGAAATTCTCCGGCAGCCAGCACTTGGCCACCCCGTACTGCGCCCCAGGGTTCAGCATGATCAGGGGCTTGCCGCTCCGCGACGCCGGCCGGATCATCGCCGCGTCCAGCCCGCACCGCTCCAAAACCTTCACCCCCGCATTCCGCTCCGCCTCCGTCACAAACAGTTCCAGCTTCAAATCCCGGCTTCGCGACCCCAGGTATTGCGAAACGCCAAAGTAATACCGCACAATCGGCGTTGGCAGAAATTTTCCCCGCTCCTTCGCCGGCAACAGCTTGTCCGTCAACAAGAACCCCCGCCCATCCCGCTCATACCCCACAATCCGCTTGATCTTCGCCGCCTTGCAAATCAGCGCACTCTTGAACGAATTCGGCAGCACAATCGCCAAATCAAACTTCCCCGCCCGCAGCCGCCCCGCCAGGTCAAACAGCCCCCGCCCGGCCTTCCCGGCGCTTTTCCCCGTCCGGTAGGTTATCAGCCGATCCCACCACGGCATGCCGGTATAGATTGACTTCACATACCGCCGCAACAGGTAGCTGATGTGCGTATCGGGATACAGCTCGCGCATCGCCCGCAGCGTCGGGCTTGCCATCACCGCATCACCAACCCAATTGGGCTGAACAATCAGAATCCTCTGTGGGTCCGACATCAACCCCAGTATACCGCCCGGCCCGGTGCTGTCACGGCTTGGGATTGGGAGGATTGCGGCCGGCCTGCAGGTCCTTGATGATCCGCTCCGCCTCTGCCTTCACGACCCACTCTACATGCCCATCCCCAAAAAGCACATTGATCCGCGCCTTCTCATGGTGATCGAGAATCTCATACGCCACCACCGTATCGGGAGGAACGGATGTCGTCATCCCCGCCCCCAGATACACATACGAGCAATGGCCCTTCTTGCCGAGCTCCGCGAGCATCGCCTGCGTGGTCGGTCCCGTCGCCCGCTTATCGTTGCTCGCCGGACAAACAAACACCTCCGGATTCAGATCCACATCCGTGATCAGCACCTCAAGCCGGGGCGGGAACTTCCCTCCCCTGTCATTGGCATACAACATGATCCCCTGCCCGATCTGCCGCAAGTTTGATGCACATTTTACCTGATTCGCTAGAGCCAGCCCCCGCTCTCTGGGGCTCTCGCTTGGCATATCGACGCGAACCACTGACTCCTTCCGGATCCTGCTTAGGACACTGACAAGTGCAATCAACAGAGCCAGCCCCACAACCACCCCCAACAACACCTTCCAAATCCGGAACTCGGGCTGGCTCGCCTCGCGCTGCGGCGTCGCGTCCTTCACCGGCTCCACAGATCCACGCTCAGGCAAATCGGGTTGCATCACTGTCCTCGCATCGTCGTCGGCCGAGTCGCCGACGGAACAAACGTCTTCGGGGGATTGATCCCCGCCTTCAGTTCCGCCAGGGCAGATCGAGCCGTTCGCCCATCCCCCCACTCTACCTGCCCATCCGCAAAAAGCAAATGAATGCCATATGCCGCGTGGTTTTCCGCCATGGACATCGCAAAGCAAGAGCGGGCGAGTCTCGCCGCGAGCCATTCATCCAGCTCGACAGAAGCCTCGCCCTCTCATCACAAAGGCGTTGGCCAAAGTACTAGTGAAAACTCCCACTCACGCCGACAGCGCCTCTGCTCCCGAATCGCCCGAGAATTGCCGCTCGGGCACCACGCGGATCGTCCCCCGGTCAATGTAGCGCCCGGTCAGCCACAGCGTCGTCGGCCGGTGTTTCGCCACGCCCTCCAGCATCTTCATCGCCGCCGCCGCAAGCTCCGCTGGCGTTATGTACACCCCCGTATATGTCGGCTCGCCCACACACGCACCCGTCGCCGCTACGCTCAGCGACGCCAGATGCGGATGCCGCACCACCAGTTCCTGCACCTCCCTCGGATTCACCAGCCACTGGCACAGGATAGCCGCGGCCTCGCCGTTCACGGCCGATGGGATGTTCTCAACCGCGCAGCTTTTCACCTGGACGTTCGGCGAATAGCGCATCGCCGTCATCCGCGCAATCTGCGATGCCTTCCCATCCAGCATCTGTTCCACCACCAGGATTCGCCGGTGCCCCGCCAGCACCATCTCCCGCGTCAAGTCCGCCACCGCATGCGCCCGATCCAACAGGACCGAATTCATCCGGAAACTGCCGCTTTCCTTCTCCACCAGCAACACTGGTATCCCCCGGATCAACAGGCCGCGATGCACCGACTCCGGCGTGCTCTTGGCCAGATCAATCACCAGGCTGAACTGGTTAATGTAGCTCGGCCGAACCGCCGCGCTCACCGTTCCCACTTCAACGTCCGCATGCGCCCCCACCAAGTGCGTAATCACCGGGCAATGCTGGTCAGGCTGATCGCAAAGGATCAACCAACGCCCCGCCGCCGCCTTCTGCTCCCCCTCACTCCCGCGAACATACGTCCCTCGCCCGATGCTCCGGTCCAACAACCCCTCCGCCGCCAGATCCGTCAACGCCTTGCCCATCGTCTTCGGATTCGCACTGAACCGCTTGGCCAGTTCCCGCTCCCCCGGCAGCTTCCCGGACAGCTCCCCCGACACAATCGCCTGCCGTATCCGCTCGCGCAACCGCTGAAACTTGTAGCTGAGTTTCCCGCCCCGCGAACCGCTCGGCCCCTGCGTATTGGCGCTGCTTGGCACCGTGTCCATGAGCCTCCCGTAAGCGCTGAGCGCAGACAATCGCCCCGCAATATGTAATTCAGTACATCCGACCTAAGAAGTGCCCCGACCACGGGACATCAACAACCGACCGTTCCTTTTTTCGGCTAGACCCACCCTGAATTTTGAGGAAAAAAAGACACGGGAAAACACGAATCGCCCCCAATCCCAACCCCGCAACATCCTCAACCTTGCGTCCCATAACAGGGTAAGTGCCTGTCCGAGAGTCTATTCGGCAAGCACCCGCAGCACCTCTTCCAACTCCGAGCCTCATCTGTCCCAACCGCAGAAGAATGCTCCCCGGCAGCCATTTCCCGCCTCCAGAGACCCCAACAGCCATTCCCCAAAACCACCTCTCCCATGCCGCACAAATGGAATCACTCCCATGGAGACTGCCGAATCGTCGGCATTCCTGCCCGGCTCCTTGCCGGTCCACCAGTCCCATCCCCCTCCCAGCACTCGTCGACGATTTTGTCTTTTGCCCCCCATTAAACGAACGCCGCCGCCCCCCACATCCTCGCTCACCACGCTCCTCTCTCGCGGCCCTCAACGGCCGACTTCTGACTCCCAGCCCCTTCCGCTATACTCCCCACACTAACGCTTTGAGGAGCCCCAACGTGTCTGATCGCATCTGCAAGTTCTATGAAGTCCTGGTTGGCCTGGAAATCCACATCCAGCTCGCCACCCGGTCCAAGATGTTCACCGCCGCCCCCAACGCGTTCGGCCAGCCCCCAAACTCTCTCGTTGACCCCCAGGTCCTCGGCCTGCCCGGCGTGCTCCCCGTCATGAACAAACGCGCCGTCGAATACTCCATCAAGGTCGGCCTCGCCCTCGGCTGCCAGATCGCCCCCTTCACCAAGTGGGACCGCAAGTCCTACTACTACCCCGACCTCCCCAAGAACTACCAGATCTCCCAATACGATCTCCCCCTCTGCTCGTCCGGCACCTTCGATATCCCCGATGACGACGGCTCGACCAAGACAATCCGCATCCGCCGCGCTCACCTCGAAGAAGATGCCGGCAAGCTCATCCACGAAGCCCCCGGTGGCCACCCCATCGACTACACCATCGTCGATCTCAACCGCGCCGGAACCCCCCTTCTCGAAATCGTCACCGAACCCGACTTCACCACCCCCAGACAGGTCACCACCTTCGCGCAAGAGCTCCAGAAAATCGTCCAATACCTCGGCGTCTCCGAAGGCCAAATGCAAATGGGCCACATGCGATTCGAGCCCAACATCAACCTCCACGTCACCGACCAAACCGGCGTCGTCCACAGAACCGCCATCACCGAAATCAAGAATCTCAACAGCTTCTCCGTCCTCGAAAAAGCGACCGCCTACGAGATCCAACGCCAACTCCACCAATGGCTCGAAACCGGCGCCCTCGGCCAAAAATCCACCTACGGCTGGGACGACGCGCGCGAAATCACCGTCCACCAACGCGACAAGGAAGAAGCCAACGATTACCGCTATTTTCCCGACCCCGACCTCGTCCCCGTCATCGTTGACGACACCTGGCTCGCCGAACTCAAGAGGCAGATCGGCGAACTCCCCGCCGCCCGCCGAAAACGCTACGTCGAATCCGTGGGCCTCTCTCCCGTCGACGCCGCCACGCTCGCCGCCGACCGTCACACCGGCGATCTCTTCGACCAATCCGTCGCCGCCGGCGCCGCCCCAAAACGCGTCGCCACTCTTCTGCTCTCCCACGGCCGACGCCTCGCCAATGAGTCCGGCAAGCCCCTGGCCCAACTCAACCTCAAACCCAATCGCATCGCCGAGCTGGCCAACCTCATCGACCAAAACAAGATCGCTCCCGCCGAACCCGCCGGCAAAGTCCTTGAGCGTTTACTCCAACAAGACGCCCCCGCCGAGCAGATCGCCTCGGAATTGGGCCTTCTCCAATCCTCCGACACCTCCGCCATCGAAGCCGCCATCGAAGCCCTCATCGCCCAAAACCCCAAGCCGCTCCAGGACTACAAGTCCGGCAAACAAGCCGCCTTCGGCGCCCTGGTTGGCATGGTCATGAAACAAGCCAAAGGCCTCAACCCCAAGCTCGTCCAGGAACGGCTGAAACAAAAGCTGGGGTGAGGGGCGCCCCGAATGCGGCTTGCCTTTTGACCCCGCCTTGCTTATCACTCTCGCTGCTCCACCGGCTCATGAACCCGTCCGCCGCTGTGAGCGAGTGTCCGATCAGTACTCTGCTTAAGGAGACCCACATGCTCGACACTGTCGCCCAAACGCCAAGCAGCCCCGAACCCCAACCGCCAACCACCGCCACCGACACACAGCAGCCCCCAAAATGCCGAGCCGCCCTCGGCATCGCATCGATCGTCATGGCCGTGCTCGCTGCCATCCTCCTTCACGGCGGGATCACCATCAACAACCTCACGTCAGTCAACCCCGGCATCCTCTGGGGCGCCTTGGGCGGTATGGCGCTCGGCGTCGTCCTTTGCGCGGTCGGCCTCGCCCTTGCCCTTGCCGCCATGATCCGCAAACACGCATCGAATACCTTCGTCTTCTTCGCACTGCTTCTCAACTTCGCCGCGCTCGGCTCCGCAGTCTTGCGCTGGATCGAGTTCAGCGGCTAGTGCCGTTTCCAGTCGAACCGTTTCGTGCTCATGATGCCGCACATGCCGCCTTCTTGTGATGGCGACAATATGGCTTCCAGCCCTGAAGAGTGATCTGCCGAGTGCCGTTGCGTCAGACCGGGTGCGGCTGAAGGAGGCTTGGCAGAAGCAATGGTGCCAACTGGTCCCAGCACTCGCTGGCGGGCAAACGGTAGGTGTACTTCTTTCACCGCATCAGTTGGCTTTTCCTCATTTCCCACTTACTCTCTATCCCAAAGACATGCTCCCCGCGCTCTCTCAACGTCTGCTCCCAGCACTCCAGCTCACCCGCATGGCCCTCGTCTTCACGGCCATCTCCAACTCCCTTTGTACCTACCTCTTAGCCCTCCGCCACAACACTCCCGAAGATACCTCTCTGCTCTTGCACATCCACCCCCGCGACATCATCCTCATCACCATGATCTCCATCGGCCTCTATGGCTTCGGCATGTCGCTCAATGATATCATCGACCGCCGGCGCGACCGCCAACTGGCTGCCCACCGCCCGCTGCCCTCGGGCCGAATCGCCTTGCACACCGCCTACTTCATCTGTATTTCCTTAGCTCTGCTAGCTTTAGTCGCTTCCGCCATCTACTCCCATCTCTCCCGATCCGACTTCCCCTGGATGAGCTTGGCGTTGACCATCTGGACCGGCTTCCTGATCGCCTTCTATGACTTGGCAGGGAAGTACCTGGTCGCGACCGGCCTCTTAACTCTTGGGCTAATCCGGTTTTTCCACGCCGTCATCCCCGCCCCCAACCTGCCGCTGCTTTGGCACCCCCTGCTGCTGCTCACGCACGTAACGGTTCTCTCCGCCATTGCTTACGGCTGGGAACAAAAGCGTCCCGCCCTGACCCGCCTGCATTGGTTCGCCGTCATCGGCGGGGTCGGGGTAATCGACATCCTGTCCGTCACTATCGCGGGCCTGCAGGCCGACGTCCAAGTCCATCTGAGCGTCCTGTGGCCCAAACCTGCTCTGGCGCTGCCCTTAGCCGCCGCGTTGGCCTTTGCCCTGCTGGCTTGGCATATTCGCCGCCGCGGCCCCAGCCCTCGTGAAGCGGGGCAAGCGCTGATGCTGACGGGGCTGCTCTGGTTGATTGTTTATGATAGCGCCTTCGTGGCGGGGTACGTTGGGCCGTTGTATGGTATGGCCCTGCTGGGACTTCTGCCGGTATCCTACGTTGCGGTGCAACTGATGCGGTGGTGGTCGAAGCTGATCCTGCTTTCTCAACAGCCGACGTTCCAGCGTCAGCGGCGGGATACGCAAAGCGGCCCACCGGGGCCATTGCATTTGCGGTAGATTGTATCCACTTGAGGCTTGGTGGTTTACGGATGAGGCAGTCTCGCCTGCCCAAACTGCACAATCAGTAGTGTCAGCCCATTTTGAGAAAATATCGGCCGTTTTGTTTGCTTTCTCACACAGTTTCATGCATACTGCTGCCAGTTAAATTTACCCTCCGGCACCCGGTCGCACGCCCTCCAGCGGCCGGGTGCTCTTTTTTTTGGCAAGACCCCCTGGCGGACCCCCGGCCGGACCCCGCCAAACCCCCGTTTCTCCCCCGCCAACTCCCCGTAGACCCCCCGCCGGACCCCCTGTTTCTCGGAGGGGACGGTGAGGAACTCGCTGGCGGGCGTAGGCAGATGGGGCTGGCGAAAAGGGCCAGAGGCGAGGCTGGGTGTGTACCTAGCGGCCGCCCGAATTGGTCCGACAAGCTCCCACGATGGTACTACACCCGATTGAGCAATATGTTTAAGTTTGAATTAGTATTTTTAGGCGGCTGCCAGGACGGCGTGTGTGAGCAGGAACTGTTGCCATTTGTCGATCGTGCCGGGTTGGCCAGGAGCAGTGGCGGGTCCGACAAAAGGGTCAGAAGCCATTTCATTCCTCGCGCTCGGCCTCTCCCCTATCCCCTCCCTCATCGCACCGTCAACTCCGGGTCCCCCGTCGTCGGCAACGGCCGGTGGAACGCGTGGCTTCATCGCAAGAACGCTGCCGCAACGCCGTTCATGCGATTCATTATATCTGCGAGGCCCTCGACCAAATGCTGAACCACATCCGCAGCGGTGTACGGCCGACGGTCCTGCCTCAGGAACCGGGCGATGTGCCTGACGCTCTCGCCTGCCGTCAGCAGGGGTTTTTCGAGGTAGCCGTTGGTCTGGGTCTGGCCGAGGCCGATGGCGGCCAGCAGGCCGTTGCAGAGGCACTTTCGGCCGCAGGTGTCAGCCGCCTGCCCGCCTTTGCGCAGGTACTGCTGCAGCGGCTCGGCCGGGCACCGGTAGCCAATTGCCCCATCGGGTTTGCGGTAAGCGGATCGCAGATAGCCCAGGTCACAGCCCCGCTCCCGCCGCTCGTAAGTCGCAGCCTCCGAGAGCGTCCCGTCCAATTGGACGACCTTGAAGGGGAAACCGGTGGGGGAAGCCAGGGGATCGGTCAGGACTTCGATGTTGCCCGACAGGACCTGCTCGATCACACGGCGTTTGAGATGGGGATCGAGTCCGGATTCTTCGCAGAAGGCGAAGGGGGTACCAACCTGCACGCCCACAGCGCCCATTTTCAGAGCCTCGGCAAGCTGGGCCGGTTCGGCGAACGAGCCGGCCATCCAGAAGGGCAGGCCCAGCGCCCGGATACGCTCCATGTCGGGCAGATCGCGGTCGGTGTAGATCGGCTCGCCGCGTTCGTTGCGATGCATCGGTCCGCGAGGCGGGGCATTGTGTCCGCCGGCCGAAGGGCCCTCGACAATGAAACCATCGACCTTGCCGCTGGATTTGCGGGCCAGTGTCATGGCGAGCGTTGCCGACGAGACGATCGCCAGAAAGAGTGGCCGCTTCAGTCCGTGGCCTGACCCGAAGCAGGCGCGCGGATCAAACTCCTGGACTACCTGCTCGCCCGGCGGCAGGTCGGATACATCGATCCTCAGGTGAACCGCTTCGCCGCGCGCCAGTTGATCAAGGATGCCCGGGATGGCTCGGGGCACGCCCGCCCCCATAAGCATGTAATCCACTCCCGCGAGCATGGCGCCATAGATCGAGGGCAGCGTGGGGAATTGAAGTTTTTCAAGATAGTTGACGCCTATGAGGCCGTCGTGACCTTCCTTGGCGAGGAAGACCTCTACGAAATTGGCCAGCACCGTCAGTTCGATCAGCGCGGCGCTCAGGGAAACACCGGGCATGGGCTGAAGCGTGAAGGGCTGATGAGGCGGTTTTCCACCGGGAATGTAGTACTGGTCCAAGACCCGCTCGGCCACGGGCGGAAATGGAAACTGCCGCAGCGCTCGCCGCATGGGGCCGCCAGGATCACCCAGTTGCAGCCGCCTGACGAGGATAATCGCCAACGCCGTTCCCGACACCACGCCAAGCTGGCCCAACCGGGCAACCGCTTGCGCCAAAGGCCAGCCGGATACACCGGCACCCATGCCGCCCTGGATGATCTGGGGATGACGTGTGCAGGAAATAATTGCCGCCTATTCTGGAACTGTGGTCCATTCCGCCGCCGCCGGGGCGCCAAGCTGTTCTGTGGCACTGAGCTGTGCTTGACTCGGTTGGGCCGGCAACGTCATTCGCATCGCTTTGCGGTTCCACCCGGTCAGGTCTTTGTAGTAACCGTTCACGGCCTCGTGGCCGGTCAGGCTCCTCATGAGCCTGACGACGAACAGAGAGTATATCCCCGCCCGCCGGAAAACGCGAGCCAGTTCCTGAAAATACATGGGGTAAGAGTGCGATGATCGGTGTGGTTGGTCCGATAATGGCTCTGTCGAATGCGTGACAGCAGACCGTGATCCCACTCACAGAACGAGCTTGCCGACAGGTCCTCAAGCAGCAATGCCGTCGCATCGCCGAAATGGAAACGCAGGTCGCGGACCTGGCTGCGGGGCCGGCGCGGGTGATTCAGCAGGCCGAACTGATCGGACGGCCGGTGGAGATCGCAGAGCAACAGGCCGGAGCCTTTGGAGCCAGAAAAAGGGTCGGAAGCCATTGTATCGCTCGCACGCCCCCGCAGCTTCCGCCCGCGCACAAAATCGGGCAGGCCGTGTTTCCACGGCCCGCCCGGGTATCGATCTGAAGCTGACTTATACGAGCTTTCCATCCGGAATCGGGATCTCAACCTTCGGCGCCGGACCCTTCAGGTCCAGGTTCCGAGGCACAAGATCCAGCTTGCTCTGCTTCATCGCCCAATCCCATTTGACCTTCATGCCTGAGTAGCACGACATACGGCCAATGATCGCGGTCATCGTGCTCTCCGAGACCGCCAGCGTCTCATTGAGGGGCTTGCCGTCGCGAATGCTCTTGATCAGGTCCGCGTGCTCCTGGACGTACCCGCTGCGAGCGTTGCGGAAGCTCTTCCGCTGTCCGCCCTTGGGGGCAATCCAGCCGCCCGGGTTGGATGTGCCGTTGCTGCCGATCGCAAACTCGCTGACGTTTCCTTCGCCGGGCCAGTGGCGGCCAAAGCTGAGAACCCGACCGCCGTTGGGATACTCGTACTCGACGGCAGTGTTGTCCCAGATTTCGCTGCCTTGCGGGCGCATTTTCGCGTTCCGTCCGCCCTGGCCGTAGGCCGACACCGGGTGGGATCCCATGACCCAGTTCGCAACGTCGAGGTTGTGCAGGTGCTGCTCGCAGATCTGGTCGCCGCACAGCCAGATGTAGTGATACCAGTTGTTGATCTGGGCTTCGACTTCGGACATTCCCGGCTCGGGATTCCGCCACCAGATGCCGCCGCCACACCAGTAGACGCTCATGTGCAGGATATCGCCGATCGCACCATCGTGAATCGCCTTGACGGTGTCAATATAGTTCGTCTCATGGCGGCGCTGGGTTCCGGCCACGACGGCCAGCTTCTTCTCGGTCGCCATCTCGCCCGCCTTCAACATGATCCGGACGCCCGCCGGGCAAACGGCAACGGGTTTTTCGACGAACACGTGCTTGCCCTTCTCGATCGCATACTCGAACTGCAGCGCCTTGAACCCCGGGGGGGTGGCGATGATCACCATGTCCACGCCCGAGTCCACGACGCCCTTGTATGCATCCAGGCCGGAGAAACAATTGCCATCGGCAATCTTGAACTTGTTTTTCAGCCGATCGGTGTGTCCCTTGAACACGTCGGCGACCGCCGTGATCTGGACCTTGGCGCCGGCGATCTCGCCGCCCCCGACGCAGTCGTCCGCCGCGCCGTTACCACGGCCGCCGCAACCGATCACGCCGACCTTGATCACGTCCGAACCCGCCGCATGGGCGAAATTGGTCCCGAGGTTCGTCATGAAGCTCGCCGCCGACACTGCCGCCGACGTCTTCAGGAAATTTCGCCGCGTGAATCCTGCCTTTTCCATAGCCTTTCCTTTCGCCACTTATGACATGAAAATGATTGCACTCACCTCTTGATCACTACTCTTCGCAAACGACGCGGAAGCTGATGAACTTACCGTCCGCCAGCCACCACTTGCTTTTGGGGTTCTGCGGGTCGGTGACGTTCCACTGGGACGTCTGGGGGAACCGCTGGGCGCTGCTGATTTTTTCAGCAGCGTCTTTCCAAGACCCGCCGCGCGCTACGGGCATTTCCGCGCGTTTGGTCGGCTTGTCGGGATTCTCCTTGTCATATGCCTCATCGGCTTTCTGCGCGTCGGCATCCTTGTCCACCCACTCCGCCGCATTGCCGAGCATGTCAAAGAAGCCCCAGTCATTGGGGGCCTTCTGCTTTGCCGGGTGCGACTTCTCTTCGGAGATGTCCTCGAACCACGCGACCTTCGCCAAGGCATCCTTGTCTTCGATCTTCACCGGCGCCCCACCTGCGCGGCAGGCATACTCCCACTCGGCTTCGTTCGGCAGGCGGAACTTTTTGCCGGTCTTCTCGCTCAGCCACTTGCAATACATCTGCGCCGAGAAATACGTTTCCGCGAGGCACGGATATCCCGCGTGGCCGAACCCGAAGTCCGGCGCCCCATATGGCTTGCTTGGGCGGGTCTTGCCCACGGAGTCGATCTTCTCCTTTTCGTCCTTGATGTCCAAGCCGTAGGCGTAGGTGTCAAACTCGTCCCAGGTGACTTCGGTCTCGCCCATCCACACGGACTTGACCGGAACCTTCTTGGCCGGCAAGTTGCCGAGCTTGAGTTCCACCTCACCCGCGGGGAGCTTGATCATATTGAATTGGACGGTGGTGTCTTTCACGTTCACCGTCTGCTTGTCAAGCTTCGCCTGTGCTGACGCAAGCGTCGTCGGCACGACAATTGCTGACAGCGCCAGTATCATACGACCCAATGACCATCGGCTCATGCATAACTCCTGTTGTTGTTCCCATCTCCCGATGGGCTATTCCTATGTACTTACTCGTGCGCTGTAGTTGCGTTGCCGTCGTGGTCAGTTTGGCCGTCGGGTCCGGCTGCCAAAGCGATTCCGGGCCCACAACTGCACCCACAACCCAACCTCAGGCCGCCTTGAGGTCGTACGAGTATCGCCAGATCCACATGGGCGTGCAAGCCCGCCTGGTCGTCTATGCGGCCGACGAAGAGACCGCTGCAAATGCTTGCCGGGTTGCCTACCGGCGTATTGCGGAAATCGACCGCATCGCCAGCGACTACATCCTCGACAGTGAGCTGAATCGGCTCTGCGCCAAAGCTGGCGGGCCACCCGTCCCCGTCTCCGACGAACTGTTCTACCTGCTGCAAACCTCGTGCGATATCGCTCAACGCAGCAACGGCGCTTTCGACCCGACGGTCGGCCCGCTTATCCGGTTGTGGCGAGGCGCCCGCAAGTCGGAGTCTCCCCGACTGCCGTCGCCCGACCAGATTGCCGCCGCCAAGCAACTCGTCGGCTACAATAAGATCAAATTCGACGCCGCGGGGCGTACGATCCAGCTCACGACCGCTGGTATGAAACTCGACCTTGGGGGGATCGCCAAAGGTTACGGCGCTCACCAAGCCGTTCTGAGCCTCAAGAACCAGGGCCTGGGGATCTCGTTCTGCGAGTTCGGCGGCGACGTCTACGTCGGCGATTCACCTCCCAACCGCCCGGGCTGGGTGATGGAAGTCACCAACGACGCTGGCAGGCGCAAATCCCGTAAGATTTTTGTCCGCAACACCGGCGTCTCGACCTCCGGCGACTCCGAACAGTTCGTCATGATCGGTGGGCAGCGTTACTCGCACATCGTCGATCCCCGCACGGGGATCGGCCTGACCCAATCCACACTCGTGACCATTCTCCACCCGCAAGGGATCATCTCTGATGGCCTGAGCACGGCATTGTCGGTTCTTCCCCCCGACCAGGGCCGCGCGCTTGCCAAGTCCTACAACGCCAAGACGTACATCCGGCCGGCGGAATACTGATCTTCTCCAACCGCTATACCCCCCACAAACAGCCCAGATTGACACCGACTGAATGGCTATTCGTAGAGTGTTGCCGAATAGGCTTGCAAGTCCCGTGGCCAATCGGTAGGCTGTGCTCCGTGGGCCATTGCGGCGCAAGCGGCCGCTAAATTCTTTTCCGGGGGCACAAGGCAGGAGGAGCATATGAATCGCTCGATCGACGTCGTCGGGAACACGTCCTGCAGTCATCTTCGCAGGAGATTGTTGTCGCTGTATCGCCTCTCGGCCCTCGTTGTTCCTACGCTGCTGGCCACGACAACGCCCGCCCGCGCCGCCGACGTCACCAGCACCTGGATCGCCGCCGACGGCAAATGGAACGGCCCCGCCAACTGGAGCAACAACCCCACAAGTCTCGATTTCCCCAATAACGTAAGCGGCGGGCTGACCTACGACGCCATCATCGACGACGCCGGCCCGTCCTACACCGTCACCCTCGACGGCGACGTGGCCGTCAACAGTTTGCTGCTTAATTCCTCTATCGCCACCCTCAACCACACCGCGGGCGCCTTCTCAGCCAATACCACCATCGGCGCCGGGACTTATTATCTGAACGGCGGCACGATCTCAGGCGGCATCGTCAAGTCCAGCGGCGCGGCGCAAATGGTCGTCGGCCCCGGCGGCGGCTGGGGTGTCGGCGGGTGGCTGATCAATGGCGTGGTGCTGCAAACCGATGTCCTCATTCCCGAAAGCGGTAATTGGAACGGCAGATTCCTCAATGTCAAAGATGGCCTGACCCTCGACGGCAAGACCATCCGCATCAACTGCAACGACTACGGGGCATCCGTTCTCAGCTTCTCCGGCTCGCAGACTTTCGGCGGCACCGGTGGCCAGGTCGTCTTTGATGGCAACAATTCCCAGGTCCGTGCCGAGAGCGGCAAGCTCACGATCGGCCCCGGCATCACCATCCGCACTGGCATCGCCGGCGGCACCGTGGGCCAAGCCAACACCCAACTGCTCAACCAGGGAACCATCTCTGCACAGACCGCTGGCGCCACCATTACCGTCACAGGCAACGCATGGACCAACCAGGGCACTTTCGAAGCCAAGGACGGCGGCACACTCACCCTTGCCGGATCGTACTGGGCCAACAACGGCGTCATCTCCGTTGACGGCGGCACGGTGCGCTTCGACGGCACTTTCAAACCCGCTGCCATCGGCACCATCACCCGCACAGGAGGATCGCTCCAGATCACTGGAACCATGGACAACGGCGGTTCCACCTGGACACTCGACCCCTCCGCAGGTTCGTTCAATCTGGCCGGCGGCACCATCCTCGGTGGCAAAATCGTTACCAGCACGGGCGCTTATCTCAATGCCACCGCCAACGGCGGCCTATTGAAGGGCGTTACCCTCGACGGCCGCCTCATCATGCCAAACGGCACGGCGCTGGGCATCCAGGAAGGCCTGACCTTGTCGCCTAATGGGAAGATTTTCGCTCGGGGTGCAACTCTGAGTTTTCAGGGGAACCAGACCCTCGCCGGCACGGGTGAAGTCGTTTTTGACGACTATACCAGTGGGGTCTATGCCTCCACCGGAACCCTCACCATCGGGAATGGTGTCACCCTCCGCACCGGACCCGGCAGCGGGTTGGTTGGCCAGAGTTCAGCAAGTATACGAAATCACGGAACCATCTTCGCTCAAACCGCTGGTGCCTTCATCACCATCGACGGACTGGACTGGGTCAACGAGGCCGACGGCGTCCTCAAGACCGAGTATGGCACCCTCACAACCGCCAGCACCTGGACCAACAAGGGCACGATTTCACTCGACCACGGCGTGCTCAACCTCGGCGGATCATTCACCTTCTCATCCGCCGCCAAAATCACCGGCTACGCCAGCGCCATCACCCTCACGGGAACCCTCAACAACACCGGCTCCAGTTTCCTCGTCGACGGGTCTGTCGGCTCTTGGACCATCAACGGCGGCACCGTCTCCGGTGGAACCCTCAAAGGCCTCAACGGTGCGCAACTGGTCGTCGGCCCCGCCGACGGCTGGGGTGTCGGCGGGTGGCTGGTCGATGGCGTGGTGCTGCAAACCGATGTCCTCATCCCCGAAAGCATGAGCTGGAACGGCAGATTCCTCACTGTCAAGGATGGCCTCACCCTCAACGGCAAGACCATCCGCATCAACTGCAACGACTACGGGGCATCCGTTCTCAGCTTCTCCGGCTCCCAGACCTTCGACGGCGCCGGTGGCCAGGTCGTCTTTGACGGCCACAATTCCCAGGTCCGTGCCGAGAGCGGGAAGCTCTCCATCGGCCCCGGCATCACCATCCGCACCGGGATCCGCGGCGGAACCGTCGGGAAAGCCGACACCCAACTCCTGAATCAGGGCACCATCTCCGCCCAAACCGCCGGCGCCACCATCTCCATCCTTGGCCAAACCTGGACCAACCGCGGCACCATCGAAGCCACAAACCATGCCTACCTCTACGCCGATGGCAACTGGACCAACGAATCCGACGGCGTCATGCGCGCTGCCGATGGCGGCTTTCTCATCCTCAACGGCAACTGGACGAACAAAGGCTTGATCGACGTCAACAGCCACCTCGTCGTCCCGAACGCCGACGACGCCCGCTACTCCCTCATTGCCGACCAGATCAAGGCGGCCTGCGACAAGAAATGGGACGCCAGGGGCATCACCTCCACCGCCGCCAAAGACGACGCCAACGGCTTCACCGGCCTTGCCCTCCTCTACAACGCCCGCCTCGATGGGCCCGAAATATACTATATGGATGGCTACCGCACTTACCCCGGCGATGTGCTCGTCAAGTACACCTGGAATGGCGACGCTAACCTCGACGGCATCATCAATGCCGACGACTACTTTCTGGTTGACTCCGGGTTCATCTCCCAACGCGGCACCTACCAGCACGGCGACTTCAACTACGACGGCATCGTCAACGCGGACGACTACTTCCTCATCGACTCGGCCTACATCGCCCAATCGGCCGTGCTGTCCCACTCGCACTCACCGATTCCCGTCCCCGAACCTGCGTCCCTGTTCGGCTTCGCCGTGGCATCGTTGTTCGCCCTGACCCGTCGCTACCCTCGCACTCGATGTCCCCATCCCGTATGATGACCCGCGCGGAGATACCCACCCTCCGCGGGGCTCATGGGCAACGCAGCAAATCAAATATCCTCTCTCTCCTGCTCCCTGTCCCGCCGTCCGTTCCTCTCGGCTGCCGCCCTTTTCATCCTCGGGATCTTCGCCCACGCCCACGTCGCTCCGCGCCCCGCTCTCTACCTCTGCCTGGCCACCAGTTGCGTGCTGCTCTGCTTGCTCACGAACCTCGTCCAAATCCGACGGCCACGGATTGCCATCGGCGGTTTTCTCCCCGACGCCTTGCTCGCGGCTTCCGTACTCTTAGCTGGAACCACGACCGCCCAGCTCGAATCCTCGTTCTACCCCCCCCACCACATCGCCCATTTCACCAGCGATCAGGCGCATCTGGCCCAGCTCGAAATGCGCATTACCCAACGCCCGCGCACGATCACCAATTCGCAATCCGGGCGTCGCCCTTCCCTGCCACATCAGATCACGCAAGCCGAAGTCCTTCGCGTCCGCACCACCACCGGGTGGCAGCCCGCCACGGGCACGATCACCATCCAGATCGCGGAGCCTGTGGCGTCCCTTGCCATCGCCCAGCACATCAAGGCCCTCGGCACGCTCTTTCGGCCTCTGCCGGCCACCAACCCCGGGCAATTCGACTGGGCCAACTACTACCGCGACCAACGCATTCTCGCCTCGTTCCACATTCGCTCCTCCGGGACCGTCCAGATTCTCGCCTCCCCCCGCCCCACCCTCCTCGACTCGCTCCGTCAATCCGTCCGCAACACGCTCGAATCCGGTTTCTCCCCCGACCAATCCCTTGACCACGCCCTGCTCCGCGCCCTGGTCCTTGGCGACTCCGACCCCCAACTCCGCGACGTCCAGGACTATTTCGTCCGCACCGGCACGAGCCATCACCTGGCCATCTCCGGCATGCATATCGCGGTCCTCGGCGCCTTGGTCCTTGGCTTCTGCCGACTCCTGCTGCTGCGTCCTCGCGTATCGGTCTGGATCAGCCTTCTCTTCGTCATCGTCTATGGCTTGGTCGCTCTTCCGTCGCCGCCCGTCGTGCGTTCCGTTCTCCTCTGCGTCGCCTGCGGCGTGGGCATGCTCTCCCGCCGATCGCTCGACGGGGTCCAGCTCCTTGCCCTCAGCGTCTTCGCGATGCTCGTGTATCACCCTCTGGACCTCTACAACGCCGGCTTCCAACTCTCATTCGGCACGGTTCTGGGGCTCATGTTCTTCGCCCGCCCCACCCTCACCTTCCTCAGGACCCGCAACATTCACGACCAGGTCGCCGCCGCCTTCCGCAAGCCTACCGCATTCCAATCTCTGGCCTCCCCCATCCGCCGCCACCTTCTCGAAGGCACCGTGGCCGGGGTCATCGCCTGGCTGGTCTCGGCCCCCCTCATCGCCTTGCACTTCAACCAGCTCAACCCCTACGCGATTCCCGCCAGCCTCATCCTCGCCATCCCGGTCTTCCTCGGCCTCGTCGGCGGTTTCCTCAAGATCATCTTCACGCTCCTCATCCCCCCGTTCGCCCCGTACTTTGCGGACCTGGCCGCCCTACCCATCTCCCTCATGCGCCGCCTCGTTGAACTCCTCGCCCAAATCCCCGGCAACGACGCCCCCTTCGCCCGCCCCCCCCTCTGGTCCATCTTCCTCTTCTACCTCCTGCTCGCCCTGCCCCTCCTCCTTCACCCACGCTCACCTGCCGGCACCCCATCACCCTCCCGTTCGTCGCTCCGTCGCTTGGTTTCTTCGTCGCTTCGCTTCACCCCGCTCCTTGCCATCCTCTGTATCCTCTTCTTCCCTCTGCTCCTCTGCCCCGCTTCCACTCCCCCTGGCCAGTTTCGCCTGACCCTCCTCTCCATCGGCACGGGCCAATGCGCGGTCGTCCAACTCCCGTCCAATAAGATCATCTTCATCGACGCCGGCTCGTCCTCCTACTCCGACATCTCCCACCGAACCGTCGCCCCCTTCCTCAAATCCATCGGCCTCTCCCAGATCGATTCCCTCTTCATCAGCCACGCCAACATCGACCACTTCAGCGCCGCCTCCGAGGCCATCGCCACCCACAGCATCCAACACGTCTACGTCTCCTGCCTCTTCCAAACTCACGCCGCCAGCGACCCACTCGCCGCTGGCCTCCTCCAAACCCTCGGGTCCCGAAACCTCTCCCCTCAGATCCTCGCCGTTGGCCAAAAACTTCCGCTCGACCCCGACACGACCCTCGAAGTCCTGTGGCCACCCTCCAACTACCCGATGGCCACCAACGATTCCTCGCTGGTCCTGCGTCTCACGTGCCACGGGCGCTCGATCCTCTTCCCCGGCGACATCGAGAGGCTGGCCCAAATGGAACTCCTCGTCAAACCCCAACTCCTCCGCTCGGACGTGCTGATCGCCCCGCACCACGGGAGCAGCGTCCGCACGACCGCCCAATTCCTTGCCGCCGTCAACCCGGAGGTTATCCTCGCTTCGAACGACCACACGCTAACCAGCAGACAACTATATTTCGACACCCTCGCCACCCGCTGCCGCGTCTACCGCACCGGCACCTCCGGCGCCGTCACGCTTACCATCCCCCCCACCGGAGAGCTTCGCCTCACCACCTTCCTACGCAATCCGCTCATGAGCAACCAATCGCGCCCAACCGCGTCCAAGAGGTGACACCATGAGACACCGCCTGCTCACCTATCTGTGCCTTCTGCCCATTCCCCCCACTACGATCCCACTTCCACGGTAATCGCCACGGCCTCGCGTCTCGACTGCCGCCAGACCCTCAGCGCCTCGGTGACGACCAATGTCGCCAATCCGAAGAGCACTGCCGCCATCACCATGTTGATGATCAGCGAGTTTCCGTGCTTCACCAACTGTTCGCCACTGAGCTTTGCATACTGCCCCATGAAATTGCGGAAATTCAGGACCAGCGCCGTCCCGGTGGTGACCAGCATGAACATTGCCGGCAGGAGCGTGAACCACACGGGCCGCCCAGTGCGCCAGAGCCAGACGCTGACCCCCACGAGCGTCAGCGCCGCCAGCAACTGATTGCTGGTCCCGAATATGGTCCAGAAGGTCCGAAAGGCCCCCGGCGGCGCGATCCAGAGATACGCGCTGGGCCCGGCGAGGGTCGCGATCGTCGCCGCGGCCCCGCCCGCGATCCCTTTGAGTCCGACCAGCTCCTGAAAGACATAGCGCCCAAGGCGAGTACAGACGTCGAGGGTGTCAAAGACAAAACTTGAGAATGCGAGCAGCCCAAACCCGACCGCAAACTTCATCGGAATCCCCAAGATGTGCATGAAATTGCCGATCCCCCGCGCATAGATGGCGTCGGGCGTGCCGCCGGTCGAGCCCTTGGCCAACACCATCACACAAGACAGCGCGAAGACCGCCACCATTCCTTCCAGGAGCATCGCGCCATAGGCGACGGGCCGAACGTCCTTTTCGCTGCGGATCTGCTTGCAGGTCGTTCCGGAGCTGACGATGCTGTGAAACCCGGAACAGGCCCCGCAGGCGATGGTGATGAACAAGAACGGAAACAGCTCTGCTCCCCCACCCGAGAACCCGGTAAACGCGGGCCACTGGATCTTCAGGGACTCGCCGCCGCTCACGAGGCCGCCCCACAACGTTCCGGCAACGCCAAACGCCAAGGTCGCGTACAGGAACGTCGCCCCGATCAGGCCCCGCGGCTGAAGCAGAATCCACATGGGCACGATGCTGGCGAAAAAGCAGTAGGCCAGCAGGGCCTGGTCCCAGCCCTTCATCAGCCCTCCCGCCCCCCCCTTCGCGGTGTCCATGAAGCTCAGCCCATGCCCCGCCAGCCAACTCGCCATCGCCGGCGCATACCAGATGCACCCCGACATCAGCATCACCAGGCCGCTCAGCCCGGCCCACCAAGGCAGCTTCGTGAACCGCAGCAGCAGCCCCAGGACGATGCTGGCCAGCAGGTACGCCGTCGCCCCGATGACGACCGCCCCGCCGTTCACAAAAAACGTCTCCTGATTTCCATCGATCAACATCGTGAACGACTCATACTTGGCAAAGCTCCCCGCGGTCACGTCCGCGAACGCGATGATCACGTACAGCAGAGTCACCCACACGAAAATGAGAAACAGCAGATACGCCCGGCGGCTCATGTGCTGGCGCACGACCTGGGTGATACTCGAGGCTCCGTGGCGCATGCTGGCCAGCAGACTGCCGACGTCGTGGACGCCGCCGATGAAGATCGCGCCGACCATGATCCACAAGAGTGCCGGCAGCCACCCGAACATCTGTCCGGCCAGGATGGGCCCGACGATGGGACCGGCCGCGGCGATGGCCGTAAAATGTCCCCCCAGAACCACCGGCGCCGGCGCGGGCACGAAGTCAACGCCGTCGTCTTTTTCGACCGCCGGCGTCAGCCGCGACGCATCAACGCCGAGCCATCGCGACACCAGTCGCCCGTATACCACATACCCAACAAGGAACACGAGAGAAGACGAGGCGATGATTGGCAGTATGGTCATGATTGGGCCCTTGAAAATGTGCTTCGATTATACGCGCCGCCGCCAGGATCAATAGGCCCGATGCCCGCTGGGCCAGCTCCGCGTACCGCCTGGTCCAGGAAGCGTGACGGGGGGCGCAGCAAATGAACGTGGGAGCAGTGGATGCTGCTCCCAGGTTCGGGTGATTGAGGTCTCCGGCCCCTCTGCGGGCCGGATCAATTACTCTTTCACTTCAAACTCGGCATCAATGACGTCTTCGTCCTTTTTGGCATCGGAGGGCTTGGCCGCAGCGGCTCCGCCGGCCGCCGCGCCGCGGTCACCGCCCGGCGCCGCGTCAGCGCCAGCCGCCGCCTGTGGACCGGCCTTCTTATAGATTTCCTCGCCCAGTTTGTACGCGGTCTGTTCGAGGTTCTCGATCGCCTTTTTGATTCGTTCGCCGTCCTCGCTTTTGAGCGCATCTTTCAGCGCGTTGGTGGCACTCTCGATGTTGCCGCGAACCTCCGCGGAGACTTTGTCGCCATACTCTTTGAGCTGCTTCTCGATCTGGTAGATCATGGAGTCGCCCTTGTTCTTCAGCTCGATCACTTCGCGGCGTTTTTTGTCTTCGGCGGCGTTGGCCTCGGCGTCCCGCTTCATCTTCTCGATCTCATCCTTGCTGAGACCGCCGCTGCCGGTGATGGTGATTTTGTTCTCCTTGGCGGTCCCAAGGTCCTTGGCCGACACCGTCAGAATGCCGTTGACGTCCACCTTGAAGGTCACCTCGATCTGCGGCATGCCACGGGGCGCGAGTGGGAGGTCCGTCAGCTCGAAGCGTCCGAGCAGCCGGTTGAACTTGGCGAGATCTCGCTCGCCTTGCAGCACATTGATCGTGACCGCGGGCTGATTGTCCGATGCTGTGGAGAAGATTTCCTTCTTCTCAGTCGGGATGGTGGTGTTCCTGGGAATCAAGACGGTCATCACTCCGCCGTAGGTTTCAACGCCCAGAGACAGGGGCGTGGCGTCCAGCACGAGGATATCCTTCATCTGTCCGGTGGCGATGCTCGCTTGCACGGCAGCGCCGATGCCCACGACTTCGTCGGGGTTGACGGAGCGGTTCGGCTCTTTGCCTTTGAACAGTTCCTTGACCAGCCGCTGCACCATGGGCACGCGTGTCGAGCCGCCCACGAGGACGACTTCGTCAACCTGCTCCGGCGCCAGTTTCGCATCGGCGAGGCAGGCCTGCACGGGTCCACGGCACCTCTCGACGAGGTTGGCAATCAATTGTTCGAACTTCGCCCGGGTGATGGTCATCTGCAGGTGCTTGGGCCCGGAAGCGTCGGCGGTGATGAACGGCAGGTTGACGGTCGTCTCCATCGCGGTGGACAGCTCGATTTTGGCCTTCTCAGCGGTTTCCTTCAGTCGCTGAAGCGCCATCGCGTCTTTTCTGAGGTCAATTCCCTCCTGGCGTTTGAACTCATCGGCCAGGTAGTGGATGAGCTCTTCGTCGAAATCGTCGCCGCCCAGGTGGGTATCGCCGTTGATCGCGAGCACTTCGAACACACCGTCGCCGACGTCGAGGCAGGAAATATCAAACGTTCCGCCGCCGAGGTCGAACACGGCGATCTTGATGTTCGTTTTCTTGTCCAATCCAAAGGCCAGCGCCGCGGCCGTCGGCTCGGGGAGCACGCGGATTACGTTCAGTCCTGCGATCTCACCGGCGTCCTTGGTCGCCTTGCGTTGGGCGTCGTTGAAGTAGGCGGGCACGGTAATCACCGCGTCCTTCACCGGCTCGCCGAGATAGGCCTCGGCCGTCTTCTTCAGGTCGCCCAGGATCATGGCCGAGATTTGCTCCGGCGTGTAATCCTTGCCGCGTACGCGAACCTTGACGTACTCCTCAGGGGTTCCGAGCACCTCGTAGGGCACCATCTTCTCTTCCTGCGCCACTTCACTGTGGCGGCGGCCCATGAAGCGTTTGATCGAGAAGACGGTGTTCTTAGGGTTCGTCACCTGTTGGTGCTTGGCGGGCTGCCCGACGAGGATCTCGCCCTTGTCGGTGAAGCCAACGACGGATGGGGTCAGCCGGCTTCCTTGTGCATTGACCAGCACCTTCGGCTGGTCGCCTTCCATGATTGCAACCACGCTGTTGGTTGTCCCAAGATCAATTCCAATCGGTTTCACCATAACTGGGCTCCTGAAGATTCACCCGCCTTCTAACGCAGACAGGCCACAGGCCAAGCCTTATGCAACTGATGTGCCAAGTACGCCCAAGCAGCCTCTGTTTTCAACTCTTTTTTCCGCGGCATGTTACAAGCAGTCGCCATCTTGCGTTGCGCGGTGGTCCGAAGTAGCTGGATGCCAAATCGACAGTCACCAGCCGTTGTCTGCCAGTCTGGCAAGAGATCGCCTGCGTTTTTACAGGAAACTCGAACCCACCAATGGAACTTTCGCGAGCCTAGATCGTATCAAGGCTAGAGAGTGAGGTTGGAGGGGTTTGTTCCGTTTTTTTTCAAGTTTTTTGGCACCCGACGCCGATAGGCAAGTTAGTGGACGTGAGCGGATTTACACAGCTATGAGCAGATAACACGGTTCTCACTCTCCCCTCCAACAGCGGTCTGGGACGCCCTCCCCCTGACCGCTGTCTTTTTTTTGCACTTGCCTTCACTGCCCGGCCGACCACGAAAAACCCCCCGACCATAGTCGAGGGGTTTTCGAGCCTAATCTGCTATCTTACAATATCTTACGACGCAGACGGTCACGGCGATGGCACAGTTGTTGCCGGTTTTTTGGGAAGGTCCGCCCGCAATTTGTCCAACTTTGCCTGGTAGGCGGGCGGAATCTGTTTGCCTTTCAAGGCCGAATCGATCTGCCTCAGCAGCGGCTCCACCTTGTCCTTCTGGCCTGCCTGATCGTAGACGCTGGCCAGGTTGATCTGCCACAACGGGTTTCTCGGCTCCAATTGCACGGCCTTTGTCAAACTCGCGATGGCGCCTTTGTAGTCCTTGGACTTGGCTTGGACTTGGCCGAGCGTATCGCAGAAGGCGGGCGCATTGGGCATCGCTTGGACGGCTTTGGCCGCCAGCGTCATCGCTTCCGGCAGGTTGCCATTGCGGTTCGCGATCACCATCGCCAGGTTGTTCTGCACCGCCGCGAAGTCGGGCTTCATCTCAAGCGCCCGCCGGTAGAGTTTCTCGGCCTCCTCAAGGTTGCCGGTGCTTTCCTCCACGACAGCGAGGCTGAACAGCAACTCCGGGGACTTTTCGGGCCGGGCGGCAATCTGGTTCAAGATCGCTTTGGCTTTCTCGATAAGCTGCGGATCGTTGGACCGCTGTCCCATCGTCTGCCAAATCTGCGCCAGGAGAATACGCTCATCGTCTGCCGATTCGGGAATCACTGTGCTGACGCGTTCCAGCCACGAAGTGGCCACGGTACTGTTGCCGCTGATGGACAGGATCAACTCAAACCACACCTTTCGCCACGATGCTGACCGGCTGACGGATGGCCACAGCAGTTCACGCACCTGATCGTATTGCCCCCTGTTGAGCAGGATATTCGCCCGCATCACGAGCACGTCTTTGAAGTCATCGGGCTTGGCGATAGCGGCTTGCAGATGCGGCGCGATCGATTCAGCGGCGCGGTCGGCATTGCCCTGACGCAGGTGCATCTCCGCGATAAACAGATCGGCCGGCATGGGCTGATTCAGCGATAGCTCTCGCCACTGCCTGGCAGCGGCGATTGCCTGCGCGAAGTCGCCGGACATGAACAAGACCTCTGCCGCCAGTTGCGCAAGGTCAGCCGAAGCCGGAGCAGCCTTGATGCTGCGCTGGGCTATCGCGACGGCATCGTCCATGCGATCGGCCGCAATGCAGCGTACGATCAGGAGCGTTTGCAACGGCACGAGTCCCGGCGAGCGATCGGCAATCGGGCGAAGCTTGCCGACCAACACCGATGGCGGCTGGTTGGTCAGCATCGCATTGGCGCCAATGCGAATGGCCTCTATTGCAGCGTTGGCGTCGCCGCGGGACTGAAGAACCCAGATGATCAGCGGCACAAACGAGCCGTCCGACGCAACGGTCTTCAGTTCCTTCGCGTTCGCCCTGAACTCTTCAAAGACCTTGTCGGTGGGCACGGCGGCCGATGCCTCGGCGGCGCCGGCCAAGGCGTCATCGATCCGGCCATTGCGCACATGGTTCACAAGCATTGCCCGCCATGCCATGGCGTTACGTGGGCCGGCCTTTACCGCAGCCTTGTATTGCTCGGTCGCCTGCTCCTTGGTTCCGTACATTGCGTAATAATCGGCGTACGCAAGCTCCTTTATTCCAGGATCCAGAGTCAGCGCGGGCAAGCCTCCAAGAACACGTTCCGCCTCCGCCTTGCGGCCCGTCGAAGCGAAGAAACTGGCCGCGGCGACAATCGCCGATGGGGTCGGCGACTTCAACATTTCGCGATACAACGGCTCGGCTTTCTCCGGCTGGTTGCGGCGGCGATAGAGTTCGGCCAGCATCAGGTTATCGGTTGGGTTGGTCGTTGGGGTGGCCTGTGTTTCCAGCAGTTTTGCGGCACGCTCGTTATCGCCCATCTGCATCAGCAGCCTGATCAACTGCTGCCGTTGTTTCGGATCCAACTGCTGCGGCCGAATCCGGTCCATCTGTTCGCGAGCATGCACCGCGTCGGACTGCGCCAGGTATAGCCTGGCCAGGTCCAGCATCAGCACATCGGACTGCGGTTTGAGCTTGAGTGCCGCCAGCAGTTGTTCGATGGCAGCGGCGGAGTTGCCCAGGCGAGCGTGGATCGATGCCAGGGATTGCCGAGATTCGGCGGAATGGTTGGGCGCGCTGGCAACCACCTGGCCGAGCAGCTTAACTGCTTCTTCCAGTTCGGCTTTGGTGGGATCCTTGCCGTTGACCAACATTTCAGTGCGGGCAAGCCGCCATCCGGCAGCCTGCTCGCCGGTTATCGCGCGGAGCCGCTCGATGGTCCGCGACATGAATTCCCGATTGGACTGCACCGAGGGCGCCGCCAGTGCGGCCCGCTGCACCTGGAGATTGTCTTTGAGATTCGCGTCTTCGACCAGCGACTTCCAGGCCGCGGCGGCTCTGGGGTCCTTGTATTGATCCAGGTATTGCGCCCAATTCAAGCGCCAGGCGAGCTTTTCGGCGGGTTGAGTGGTGGGCTTTTTCTGCATCTCCGGGTCCAGGAGCGTGGCTCCCTCGGCGACCTTGCCGTCAGCAGCCAGAGCAACGGCGCGAGTGAGAGCGAGGCCCGGCGTGAGGCCATAGTGCTTTTCCGCCAGCGCATAGCACGCGGCCTCCTGCCCAAGCTCCGCTTCGCGGCTGGCGGAAGCAAGCTTCAGCAGCAGCGACTCGCTCGGCGGGATTTTGGCATCCAACGCGTCTCGCAGCGCCTTCTCGGCCTCTGCGCGCTTGCCGGACTTGGCCAGCACGACAATATGCACGGGCAGGGTCCTCTCCTCACCGGGCATGGCTTGCTGCACGCCGGCCAGCAGCTTCTGCAGATCCGGGTCGCGGATCATCTCATCTTTGCTGACGGAGGCGGCCCAGACCGCCGCGAGATTGGCGTAGGTCGTTGCGTTGAGGGTCAGTTCCGCCGCTGCCCTTGCCGCCTCACGCGCATACTGAGGCTGTCCGTCTTCCAGAAAGAGCCGGGACAAGTAAACGAGCGGCAAAGGCCAGAGAGGGGCATACGCGTTGACCTGGCGCCAAGCGTCAATTGCCAGATCGCGTTCGCCGAGTATCGAATACGCTTCTCCGAGGTAGTAGCGGAGATACGGGTTGGTCTTCTGAACCTCCAACGCCGCGCGAACCGCCTCGATGACCTGCAGGGGTTCGCCTCGTGCGATAACCGCCTGCTTGAGGATCACGCTCCAGGCGCGTGCAACGCGGTCATTGGGGACTGCCGCCAGTTGGTCGGCAATCGGCGTGGCTTCGGCTTTGCGTCCCATGCCGACGAGCGAGATCGCCTTCATCGCATGCATTTCAAGGTCGACGCCCGATGTCCTCAAGTGGACGTTGGCCAGCCGCTTCTCGACCTCAGCGTAACGGCCGATTTCAAAAAACCGGCGGACGAGCACTCGGCGCAAAGGCGGATCGTCCTCGCTTTGCAGCGCCCGATCCAGCGCCTCGGTCGCCTCGACGGGCAGCCGCAATCGATCAAGCTGGCCCACCAGTATCCGCGCGAAGTACAGTTCGGGAACCGGATGCAGCGCCGCTTGACGGATGAAGAACATGGCAACGGTTTGCGCAGTGACGGGCTGGTCCTTGCTCGCATCGGGATACTTGACCTTGTCCTGCGCGGTGGCCGGGTAGTGCTTGGCGACCAGTTGCGCGATCTTGGCCTGCTGTTCGGCCGTCAGTTCGCCGAGCGTCAGGCAGGCAATGCTCATGAGGAGTTCGGCCCTGGCGTCGCCCGGATGGGCTTCCAGAATAGCCTGCGCGTGGGGGAGGACCTCCGGCTTGCGGTCCAGATGGCCCAACAGTTCCAGGGTTATGGCCTGCGCTTCCACTTCCATGGGCGAGAGCTCGATCGCCTTTTTGCTGTCCACCATCGCCGGCTTGTAGTCGCGTAACGCCGCCAGCGCTTTGGCCCTGGCCACCAGGATCGGGACATCGCTGGGATTCCGCTCGAGCAGCGGCTTGGCGAAATCGATCACTTCGTTGCTGAAACCCAGCTTGGAATACAGCAACACGAGATCGCGTCGAACGTCGTGGCGATCGGGCTTCAGTTCCAGAAATCGGCGGTACAACTGCGCGCAGACCAAGAGGTTTCTGCCGTCCGGGCTGTCGGATTGCTTCTGCGCATCGGCCAGCGTGTAGACGGCGTCGGCATCCTGGGCATAACGGCCGATGTAGATGGCCAGGCTGCTGATGGCGGTTGCGTAATCTTTGTTCTTGTATGCCGTCATCCCCGTTTCCCGCTGGCCCATGAAATAGCGTGTCCGCCGCTGCTTGAGGAGCACGACGGCGGTGGCAAGAACGGTGGCGATGAGCACAGCGCCGACCACGAGAAACGTGAGCCGGCGTTTGGTCTTGGCTCGTACGATCATGATCGCAACACTCCCTTGATGACCATGGCGATGGTCTGCAAGATGATTTTCAGGTCAAGCCCCCAGCTTGCCTTTTCCACATACTCGATGTCGTATTTGATCCATTCCTGGAAATCCAGGCCGCGGCGGCGGGTGCGTCTCACCTGCCAGAGGCCGGTGATCCCCGGCCGGACGCTCAGGCGTGCTTCGCGCCACGGCGGGCAATACTGGTTTTCCTCGAAGGGGCTGGGCCTCGGCCCCACGATCGACATGTCACCCTTCAGGACATTCCAGAACTGCGGCAGCTCATCGATCTCGACTTTCCGGATAAACCGGCCCACTCGCGTGAGGCGAGGATCGTTCTCAATGAAGAACTGCGGGCCATCGGCCTGGTTTTCACCGGCCAGCCTGGCCTTGATCTGGTCGGCGTCCTTGCGCATCGAGCGGAATTTGATGCAGCCAAACTCCCTGTCCCCGAGCGTTTCGCGCTGATGCGAGAAGAAGAACGGCCCACCGTCCTCCAGCCAGATCGCCAGCATCACCAGCGGGTACACGGGCAATGTCAGCAGGATCGCGCTGATCGCAAACACGATGTCGAAAAGACGCTTGCTTGCACGGCTCAGGGACGTCCGGCGCACCGGCCGGACCGGCCGCGTAAAGCTGAACGTCGGTTCAATTTCGTGCCATTGGAGCGTGTCCACGGGCGGTTTGGCGATGGGATCGTCCCACAGAATGCGCGGGCCGATGATGCTCGTCTGCGCATCGATCCGACGACCGGCGCCGATCCACACGTGCCCAACGAGCTTGGTGGCGTCGCCCACCTGGGCCGTTTCATCGGACCATGCGGTCTCGCGAACCTTCTGGACGCGGTAGACGGTGGAGTCCGGGCGTTTCCACAGGCGGACGATTTCCCGCACGCACTGCATTACTTCGACGTCCGCGCGGCGATCGTAGACTCCTGCCTTGATTCGCAGGACGCTACGGTGCTCCCGTGGGACTTCCTGCCGAAGCGTTTTCCAGCCTTCCCTGGCGCCGGGCGATTTTTGCCAGATGTGCGCCAGCCTGCGTTCGGACGTCAGCGCGACCCTGGCTTCGCGCGAATCGGACGCGTCATAGGTTCGCTCGAACCGCACGAACCGCCCGTCGGTATCGGTGATCACGCGTTCACGGTAACCCCGCTCACGGTCGTCGTGCAGCCTTGCGTAGAGCATGTCCGGCTTGATCCAGCTCAAGAACTCAACGAGGCGCGTCAGCTTGAAAACCGACAGGATCTGCGGCTCGGTGAGGAGAAACAGCTCCGCGCCGTCCACGATTTCCGAAGGCTCGCCCTGGCGCACGACCTGTACGCCGCGCGCGGCCCAGAAGCGGTCGTGCAACTGCGCCGGCGACAGTCCCCAGATCGTCGGGGTCGCCTCACACACCATCGATAACGGACCTGTTTGCGTGATCATGGGTGAGGTCGGCTCCCGTTCTTGCCCGAGGGCGTGCGGCCGGTGACTGCAAACGCGATTGGCCCGAGCTTCTGAGGCTCGCCGCTCTGCACGACGTCCGCCACTCGCACCGATCCGCGCCCGACGCCGCGGTCAAAGGAGCTGAGGCGGTTGGTGGTCGTCGTCAGCTCCATGTCTCGGCTTTCCGCGCGGTTAAACACCATACCCGCCACAACCGCGCCAATGTCATGCAAGTGCTGGAGAGACCGCTCTGCCGGGGGGCGATGTTCGCCGCGCGACACGACGAGCACGACGCCGTCTGCCGCGGCCGCCACGACCGACGCTTCGAGGCTGCCCGGGATGGGACCGGTGTCGACGAGGACGGTATCGTAGCGTTTGCGGGCCTCGTCGATCAGCTTGCGGACCGCATTGGGGGACAATCGCCCTGCGTCGGCGGGCATGGCCGCGCCGAGGGGGAGGATGGAAAGCCCGCGTATTCCGGTATCGGCAACACAGTCGTCGATGTTCTCGCCGTTCATCGCATCGAGCATCCCGATGGGCGCTTCTTCCTGGAGCGTCAGTCCTCGCGCGACGTCCGCTTCGGTGAGGAAGCCGAGGTCGACCAGGATTTCTCCGAGCCGTCGGTGCGACGTTGCCGCGACCTTCATAGCCATATCCAACTGCTGCTGGGTGATCAAGCCTTCCCGCTTGAGGATCTGTCCGATTTTCCGGCGGATGATCGTGTCCACCCTTGCGGTCAGACCGCCGCCGACGATATCGCAGTCAATGAGCAGCGTTCGCGAGTTGGTCGCGGCAAACGAGACTCCCAGCGCCAGCGCCAAGCTGGTCTTGCCGGTTCCGGCAGCTGGGCTGGTGATCACAAATACCCGCGATCCGGGCACGGGCGCGCTGATTTGAAGCAAGGTTCGGATCTGGTGTACGCAGTGCGCGGCAATCGCCGCCTGCTCGGGATCGGCCAAGTCATCCGGCAGGCTCGGGAGGACGCCCAGCAGGGCAAGCTTTCCGACGCTTGAGCGGGCATCGTCGGCGCTGCGTAAACGCCGGTCGAGGAGCGCGATCAGGAGGATGATTCCAAACCCAAACCCCCCGCCGGCTATTCCACCGGCGGCAGCGCGGATGATGCGGTTGTCTTTGGCGGGCATCGGCCGATCGCCATCGCTGATGATGCGAATACGTCCCTGTGTCGCCTCGATGCTCAACTCGGCAAGCCGCTTCCTGACGCGTTCAAGCTCCGGGATGATCTGCTCTTCCTCATTGCGAAACCTATCGATATCGAGCATATCGCGGCCTACCGCCTTGGCCTGACCATCCGCTTTTTCCGCGCTCGTGGTATACGCTTCTTTTCGCCGTTTAAGCTCATCCACGGACACGCCCGCCATCTGCGAACCGCCAATCCCCACCGAGTTCTTCATGGCATCGCGGAAGTCTTCGGCGTACCGGCGGATGGCCTCTTTCTTGGCGGTCAGCAGCGTGCTTAGTTCAATCACCTTCGGATGCTTCTCACCCAGGTTCTTCGTCTTCACCGCCTCGGCCTCAATGATCTCCTTCTCATGCAGCAGTTGCCTCATCCCCGCGTCGCGCAACCCGATCTCCGCAACCGTCAGCCCCTGCTCGTCCTTGTTCTCTTTCCCATCCGCGCCTCTGGCTTTGAGTGCATCCAACTGGAAATCAATCTCGGCCAGGGCAGATTCCAGGCGATTGACGTTCTGCAGCTTTGCCTCGTGGATGCTCCGGAGTTCTTTGGTGCCGTACTTGTCGGCGATCAACTTGATCTGCTCACGCTTGTCCTTCAGTTGAGCGCTCAGGTCCCTGCGCAGGTTTTCGACCGTGTTCTGCTTGTTGGCCTCTTCGGCGGCATCCTTTTCCACGTACTGCCGCCTGTAGGCCTCCAACACCGACTTGACAGCCGCCGTGGTAGCCCGCGGGTCCGGATCGGTGAACGTGACGTAGATCATCTCTCCTTTGGGAGCCAGAACCTCCAGGTTTTTTTGGAAGTCGTCGATCCCGTCTTCGTCTATGGGCCGGCCCAGCACCCTCCAGGAATCGCTGTTCATGGCCATGTTGATGACCCGCTGGCTGCGGAGGAACGACGCCTGCCCCTGTACGAACGACTCGAACAACGGCATCAATTGGATCTCCGGCGCATTGGGGGAAATCACCGGGGACAGCGCCGGCTTGATCTGGATCATGCCGCTGCTGATGTACGTTCGCTTGGCCAGCTTGAACCCGCCAAAGCCGCCCAGCGCCAGTCCCAGCAGGCTCAGCGCAATCGCCCACTTGTAGCGGTTGCGCAACAGGCGGTGCAGTTTGCGGAAGACTTGCGACGGCTGCTCTCCGTGCCGGTCATAGACCGACAACGGGTCGGCTATATCGGGCAGATTCTCTGAGGTTCGTAACTGTATCTCTTGGCTCATCGTGTCCCTCCGGAGCTCAATGTCTCCAGCAACTGCACGTGTGCCCCCAGCACCATGCTGACAATCTCGCGGCGAGCTTCCGGGCGTATGCCGGCATCGACAACAACCTGGATCTGCGCAGCCCCATAGAACTGTCGCAGGTAATCGGCCGCCACCTTGCTGATGTCATCCATTCCGAGGGCAACCCGCCCATCCGGAAGGATGATCAGGTTGCTGACGACACACGTTATGGTCTGTCCCTCTTCAACTCTCGTATACCCGTACTCCATGCCCGGGAACATTTTGGATCCCACCTGCCATTCGACGGGCGTTGCCGAACGCTGGGTCCATCCATGGGCGGGATAACAGACCGGCGGGTAATGCCCGAGCATGTCGCGGGCATCGCGGCAGTGCACCAGCAAGAAATCGGCTCGCCGACCGGTGCTCTGCTGGACAAACCGCCGATGCACGATCGCGTTCGGGCGAAGCAGCGCCACTGCCGCGGGGGGTACGGCGATGTCGGTCCCGACCCACTCGTCGATGGTCTTGGGCATTTCCTCGCACACCTGCCGCACTCGCTGATGGAACGGCTCGGCATCTTTGGGTTTCGGGCGTGACATGCTCTCGGCAGTCAGCCCGCCGAGCAGCAGCAGCGTCACAAACAGGGGTATATTTCTCCGTCGCATCACCATCGCTCCGTCTTCTCAGATCCGAACGGCGTTTCCAGCTTCAATCGGCCGCCAGCGTATAGGTCGCCACCGGTATCAATGCCCACTTGAGCAAGCGGACAATTCCCATCAACAGCAGAAACGCAATCGCCAGCATTACCCAGCCGGATATGGCGTGGAACGCGTCCGCCACCTGTTTCGATTGATAACCGTACAAGTAGAGGGTCGGCAGCATCCGGATGACATTGCAGAAAATCGCCGACAGCGGACACGCCGCCAGGATCAATAGCCTCACGTAGTTCCGCAGCGGCTCGCCATACGCAAACGCATACGAGACCAGAACCAGGGCAAACACCATGCGCATTCCGTTGCATGCCTCGGCGATGAAAACGTCCTGGCCATTGATGTTCAGCAGGTTGCCCGAACGTTCAACGGGAGCCCCCACCAGGTCAAACAGGGACTGGGTCACGGCTGCCGTGGCCGTCTGCATCGGGATCGCAACCGCCTGCCGGATACGGCCGGGAACCGGCACGAGGAACACCAGGACGAGAAACGCGGGCAAGAACCGGGTCAATACGTCGCGCCCGACCACCGACAACAAACACCCCACAGCCACCAGGACGGCGCCCCCATGCCACAGCGACTGAGTCGCATGATGAAAACCAAAAGTCGAGATCGCCCAGCCCACCAGGACCAACGGGGGCCCGATCCAGGTCCTCCGCGGCTGGCACAGCCTGAAACGTCCACGCCGCACCCACACCAGCCACGCCACCACCAGCGGCACCAGGAATATGTGGCTTGCCTCCTCGTCTATCCGCGCGATATGCAGAATGTCGGACCAAGGCGCCAGCGTCGCCAGGACCCCCAGAACAACCAGCACGACCGCCAAAACGGCATGCGCAAGCGTCCAACCATGTCTTGCGACCAGGCGGGTCCGGGGAATTTCTGACGCTACGGCATTCAAGGCAGGGCGGTCTCCAGGCCCTGGCGGCGTACGGCCGAGTGACGTTATTTTTGCAGAGTCGCTTAGCTTTGCCATCGCTCTAGTCCCTTTGGCGGCCGTTGCCGCCCGCGGTCACCAATGCGTCAACCACCATCTGGCCTCGGCGTAACACGCCACCCGAACACACCACCGAGTGCGCCAATACCGCATCGATCTCTACTCGCCCGCCACGCAATACGACCGAGTCGTGCAGCCTCGCCTTTGAATGCACATCCGCGCCATCCTCGACGATTGAGAACTCTGACTCCCAATCCTCCGAAAACGGCCCCACTATGTGCGTTTTTCCCGCGCGGCGCTGATGATGCCGGCGCACCGCCGTGATGTAATCCGCCAAGGTCAGCACGGGCAGCGCCGACGGGTGCTTGCGTTCGAGCACGGCCACCTGGTGGTTGGCCGCGATCATCGGCAGCGCCTGCTCCTTCATGTCGATGAACCCGGTCTGGGGCAGTTCCCGCAGCGCCCCGCACCGCACGAGGAGCAAGCCACTCGGGGTTCCGTCGGCGTGCGAGATGATCGCGACATCCCCGCGCGTCGCCACCATCTCCAGCGTCAGATCTGCCAGCCCCTCCATCAAGACCTGGGCAGCATTGGCCACGAGCAGCAGATCGTCGTCCGCGAATCTCGCCGCCAGGTCTCGCAGGACGCCCCCCGTGCCGCGGAAGTCGAGCGGGTCGCGCTCGACCTCGACGGGCGCCGCGCCGGTTGCCGGCCCATACGAACCCGGCGGGGGTTCCGGCGCCGTCCGGTCGATCAGTATCCGCACCGGCAGATCGGCACGCCGCACCGCCGACGCAAGGCCTTGCGTCTCGTGTCTCCAGTAAGTCAGAATAGTTTGCCCCTGATCCAAGGGAAGATCGAACACCGGGCGCCCGATCTGGAACCCCAGCCGGCCTTGCCGAACCGATCCAGCCAACAGCACGACCGCGCGCAGCTTTTGCGACAGAACCGCTTCCGGCGACTGACGGCCCATAATTCCTGGAACTACGCCCATAACCTTCCCGTCATGAAACCCAACCCTCTGGCCTCCACTCTCAGTAACTATCATAGTACGCCTTCATCGCATTCGCATGTAAATCGGCCGGCGCGATAACCTGACATGTAGCGCTATCGGCTCGACCAGAAAGCCCCGTTAGCCACCCAGCGCTGCAATCACTGAACCCGTTACTCAGTCGGCCCTTGTGGTCCCATAGTCCTTGCCCAGCGCTGGCTGCCCACGGGGAGGACGAGAATACGCCAGAATTGTCAAAATGGGCAATTTGCGCTGACCTGGTAAGCAGCACCCGTGCATTTCACGCCCAAGAATACCATCCCTTTTCGTTCTTGCTCCTGTGTGATCGGGGGTCTTGTTCGATTGCCGCGTTCGCCGAATGTCCGTTCACTCCATGCGGAGCGCAATTCATAGAAATATGTCGTATAGTGTACTATGCTACATAGGGCTGTGGGTGACATGGCCCTTCGCCAGTTGGGAGACACACTTGAGCGACCGCGGATCAGTCATCAACGCGATGTCGTTTGATATCGAGGACTGGTTCCACCTGCTGGGTCCTGATACCCTGCCCGATGTGTGCCTTTGGCAAGACCAGCCATCCTTGGTAACCAGGTATACCGAGCGGATCCTTGAAATCCTCGGTGCACATGGAGTGCGTGCAACCTTCTTTGTGCTGGGCTGGATTGCCGACAGGTATCCTCAGATCACCGGGCGTATCGCCTCGAATGGCCATGAATTGGGCACCCATTCCTATTGGCACCGCCCCGTCCATCAATTGACTCGCAGAGAGTTCCGCGAGGACTTGATTCGTTCGATTGCTGTTCTTGAGCAGCAAACCGGCCAGAAGGTCCGCGGCTTCCGGGCCCCGGGCTTTTCCATCACGCCCGAGCAGAGCTGGGCGTTCGATATCATGCTGGATCTGGGGTTGGAATACGATGCGAGCCTCATTCCCTTCGGCCTTCGGCAGGGCATGCGTTATCCCTGCTGCCAAGGGCCTCATGTGCTGCACGATTGCCCTTCGGGACGAGGCATAGCTGAACTGCCCGCCAGTGTCATGCAAATCGGGCCATATGGGCTGCGGTTCAGTGGCGGCGGGTATCTGCGGCTGCTGCCGGCGTCGGTGATCCGATGGTATGGGCGCAAACACAACCGCCGCGGCATGCCCTTTGTTGTTTATCTGCATCCGCGCGACCTAGCTACCGACCAGCCGCTGGCCACGGTCTCGCTCAAACGCCACTTCATGTCCTGCGTCGGCCTTTCGTCGACCGAGCGCAAGCTTCGGATGCTATGCACCGATTTCCGCTTCGACACGTGCGTCCGGGCGCTGGCCGCGTATAAACTCCCCTGCGAGGCAATGTCAACGCAACCCTCCGAATTGCCGCCCGTGCCGCTTGCTGCCGGCTTATCCGATTCATAGCCTCTGGCAAACGGTCGGCACATGCGACCAAGGTCACGGCAACGAGTGGCGTTACGGGTGGAGCTTTACTTAGGGATCAACCAGGGTATTCAGGAATGCAGCGACTCGCTGTGAGACCGCTCGTGGCTGGGCGGATCGCGGTTTTGGGGTGAAGCTTACGACCTGAGCAAGGCAAGTTGCGAGCTGCTGGGCGTCGTGCGCCACGAGTATGTGTCCGGCAGCACCAAATCGCTCGGCCGTGCTGACCTGGTGGTCATTGACGGCTTCGCCGAATGCCCTCTGGCGGGGCATGACAATGAGCGGTTTGCCAAGCGATAAAGCCGAAGCGATCGTGCCTACGCCTGCATGGCTGATGACGAACCGGGCATCGGCCAGCACGCGGTCAAAGTCGTTTTTGCTGAGGGTCTGGACCCATCGCATTTTTTGGGGCCTGTACAGGGTATCTCCGATTTGGGCGAAGACCTCATCCAGCTTGGCGGGCGCAATGAGTTCGTCCACAGCCGCGACGAGACGATCAAAAGGCAAGGAGCTGCCGACGGTCAGGAAGATCATATGAGCTGTCCCGCGTACTCGACGCCGCGTACGCGCTGGGCCACCTGGGGCCATTGCGTGAGACACAGGTCGGCAAAGCTGCGTACCAGGCGTCCACTCAATGAGAGGCCGTCGGTATTTGCGATGCTATCGATCCAGACGATCTTAGCGCCCAGCAACTTGGCCCACAGACAGAATAGCGCCAAGGGCATGGACCCGGTGGTTACGACCGCGTCCGGCCTCTCCCGGCAGGCGCAGCGTAGAGAACGCCAGATCACCTTGGGGATGTCCAGGAGTTTCCTGCGGTCGCATTCGCCGATGACGTAGGTTCGGCCGCCGCGAGCGGCGTACTTCTCTGCGAGGATGTCCAAGGTGGTCACGTAAAACGAGGGTAGCTCGGGCCAGAGATCGGTGTGCTCGAGCAAGGGCAGCAGCTCGTTTGTGTGCCCTCCGGCCGAGGCACCGACGGCAATCACCGGCTTTCGCCTTGGGCGATCAGCATTCATGATCACGCTGCCTCGCGTTCAGTTCAGCACCAACCGACATCGCTCAGAACGTGCTGGGTGTGCTCGATGTGCGAGCGGGTGGAAGCGCCGAAGATGATCGAAGCCACGCCGCCAACCTTGGCCACATACTCGAACGCTTCGCGGGGGGGCACCGCACCGGCGGCCATCACCGACATGGCCATGGCATCGATGCTATTGGACCGCAGGGTCTTCTCGTACGTAGCGATGTCGGGGTTCATCTGGAAACCGACCTTGTTGATGGCGGCGCAGATCAGCGGACGTTGGACGGCGGCGCCCTTGAGGAACTCGGCCATCTGCGGCATGTTGAGCGTCATGAAGCCAGCGCGCGTGTTGTACCTGGTTTCAATGTGCTGGGTGAAAGCGGCGAAGACTTCCTCGATGCCCAGGCCAAGCACAAGGTCCGCAAGGTTGTTCTGAAGGAAGACCGCGCCCAGTGAGAGTTCGCGGAACATTTTCATTTCGGCGTCAACCAGGATGGTCATCACCTTGATCGGATCCTGCGTCAAGAGCGCCATCGAGCCGCGCAGGAGCATTCCGAAGACGTTGGAGACGCTGTTGTCGGCCAAGAGCACGTCCGAGATCGCGCCAACGACGCCTTTTTCGTTGACCAGGTGGGCGTATTTCTGGGCATACGGCAGCACCGGATACAGGCGGAGGTCGGCGTATCTCCGGGGATTGGCGCGGAAATGATCGCAGATCTGCGCCACCCGATCATGCGTGCTGAACGTGAAGGCGTGAATGCCGCAGTCATACGCAGCGTCGATTACCTTGATGATCTCGGCCGTATCCTGGAAGCGGCGCATCCGCTCCATGCCGCGGTCTTCCGACATGTGGCTGACGCCGAAGAACTGGTTGTCACCGAAAATTATGCGGTCCACTTCAACTCCCTGTTAGCAGCAGCATCCTTGCGGATCCGCTCAATGACGACATCGGTCCTCAACGCATCCGCGAACGTGCAGCGGGGCTTTTGTCCGGTCTTGAGGCATTCGATGAAATGGTCGATCTGTTCCGTGTAATCAGAGCCGCGGACCGAGAAACGCACCCCTTTCTCCAATTCCGGAAGGTACTTGACACTCCATCCCTGCCCCACGCCCGCTTCGGGCCTCGCCTCACGCAGGTACACGCGCACTTCCTGCCGGTCGGCCACGATGCGCCCCTGCGTGCCGAAAACCTCCAGCCGGTTGTAGGGCCTCCGATAGCTCTCGTCGCTCCAGTTGATGTGTACCATGCCCGTCACCCCCCCCGCGTGCCGAAGCGTCGACATGAACGCATCTTCCACTTCCGCCGAGTAGATCGTCTGCAATTGGCTCCCCGAAACGTGAACCACCGGCCCAAACAGGTAGTCCGATAGGTCCAGACAGTGCGAGCCGAAATCCAGCATACACCCGCCCCCCATCTTCTTCGCCGCCCGCCAGCTCGATTTCGACGCCTTCAGCACCGTCCTGCCAAACATGTCGTTGCGGTACGTCTTCAGCTCGCCAATAAGCCCGTTTCCCAGCATGCTGCGCACCGTGCCAAACACCGGACAGAACCGCAGGAAATACCCAACGTGATTCACAATCCCCCGTTTATCAGCCTGTTCCACCAGCCGCTGACCCTCCTCCACGGTCAGCGAAAATGGCTTTTCCATGAAAAGGTGCACCCCCCGTTCCACCGCCGCCACCCCGATCTCCGCGTGCGACGCCGTCGGCGTCGACACGATCAGGAAATCCGGCTTCGCCGTATCCAGCATCTCCCGCAGGTCCGTGTACACCTGCACCCCCGTGAACCGCTTGAGGTTCTTGAGCATGGTATCGGACGAATCGCACACGGCGACCATCTTCACATCGGGATGCGTGTTGAGGATCGCATAATGGGTGATCCCCATCCGCCCGAAACCAACCACTGCACCACGGAGCATTAGATTCTCCTTAAGAACGGCCATTGCCTGCCCTGGCAACCACCGACCACAGCCACCCCAGACCAACGCCGGGAGCCATCATTATCGGGCACTGCGATTCCATTTCGTCTGCCGTTTCACGACAAAAGCCACGTATAGAGGGATTTTCCAGGCAATGTACAGCGGGATGCCTAGAAGCACTCTGAACGGCACAATAGACCTTCCGTGCAACAGCCAAGTCAAGAACACCGCCACAGCAACGGCGGCAATTGATGCGCCATTAAGCCAGGCCGCAGTCCACTGGGACATCAGGCAGCCGGCGACTATGGCGATGACCTGAAGGAGCGCCAGAAGCAATACAAACAGCGAAAGCGGAGGCACTGAAAGATCCAACGCCAAGGCAAGGAGGTCGATCCTGCCACGGCGAATCGCATGTGCGAGCAACCGAGGGATCTCGGTCAGCATTGTGTAGAGATGGCCGTGTTCCCAGCGGCAACGCTGCCCGTGCACATCAGCGTCTGTCGGCACTACGTCGCCTATGACTTGAGCGTCGGGACAGAACAGGGGCGTACGGCCATGGATAGTCAGATCAATGCCCAGCTTGACGTCTTCGACGATGTTTGCTGAAGCCAAGGGAGCGGCACGGATAACCTCCCAGGGGAATGCCATACCGGTTCCGCAGAGTTGGTTGGGACAGCCCAGGAGATAGGCGCCCGGCGCCCGGCCAAGCGACTTGGTCAAGAATGCCAGAGCGGAGATTCTCTGCTTGAGCGTGGCATTGGCGGATGGCTGCAGGAGATACACGGCTTGCGCCGGCCGGCCGGTGGCGGCAGCTTCAGAGACAAGTCGCTGGACGGACCCGTCCTTGAGTCGCGTATCGGCGTCCAGGACGACCAGAACATCCGGTGGGCTATCTGCCAGACTCTCGACGCCGAACGCCAGGGCATATCCCTTGCCACGATCCGGCGAAGACCTCTGGAGAACGCGAGCGCCCGCCTGCTGCGCCACTTCTGCGGTTTTATCGGTGCAGTTGTCTGCAACGACAATGACCTGGTCACCCGGAGTCAATTGCCCGAGCACATGTGATACGGTCTCGCCGACGCTGGATTCCTCGTTGTGGGCGGGGATCAGGACTACCGTCCGTAGGCGCCGATCGGACAGAGGGCGGGCCTGGTGCCGCGACCAGAACAGCGCGCCGCCAAGGCACTCGACCAAAAGCACGGCGGCCGGCACCATGAGGACAATCGCCAAGATGCCAATCAAGAGATGCAAGGCAGACATAAGCAAAGGCACTCCGAATCTCGCTGGACCATCGGCACGGCCAGTACACCGGACCCACCCTTTCATCGGCTAGAATCCACACCAACCACACGGCCGGCAAAAAGCAAGCGGCAACAAGTTCGCCTGCAAGCGTCCGGTAAATGCGCCAACGTCATTTGCCTTCGGGCAAGCGCCCCCCCAGCGCCGGCACCACGGCACGTTCCGCCAGCGCCCTGCTGAATTGCTCCGCCCCCTCGCGATTCAGGTGCACAGGATCGAAGAACTGCGCGTCCGATAGCTTCACACCGACCTGTTTCAAACTCACGTCCGTCATCTTCTCATCACCCGTTAGCCTGTCGACAGCTCGGCCATACATATCGTAGGCCTCTTGAGGCATCTCCGCCCTGACCACATCGGAATTTGGCGTCTCAAACAGCACCAGCCGCACCCCCTTGTCCCGGCAATGTAGGTGCTGATTACCGGCCGCCCCAACGCCAACGCTTCCATGATCACCACCGGCAGCCCCTCGGCGAAGCTCGGCAGCACCATCGCCCGCGCCGCCAATATCTCCTGGCGAACCTCCTCCCCGCTCTTCCAGCACCGCATCAGGGTGCAGGCTATTTCCCGGCGGTCTGAAGGTCGCAGAACCGGCGAATGGTCAACCCATGACACGGCGCTGAGCGGACCACAAGCTCGGTCAGGCGCAGGACATAGTCCATGTGTTGGGGATCAGCCCAGAAATCATGCATCAAGACCACGCCGCCGTCGGAGCCAACCAATCGCTCCGCCGCTTCCTGGGGATCAGGCAGTTCCCCGTACGAATCGCGCGAATCCGACGTCCACCAGCCCAGCGGGCTGCGGCGACAGCGAACGGAAAGCCAAAGGGGCAGAGACAGCTTCCCGTGCGGCGGCCGATAGGGGGCGTTGGAGGGTACCCAAGCCGAGATCGAGCCATATCCGGCATGGACATCATTCAGAACGCGCCAGGGCCAGGCCTTCCAGGCATGCACGTGCTTGTCGCCATGGGAGCCGACCTCGTGCCCGTCGCGAATGATTCGATCGACGATCTGCGGATTGGCGGTCACCCGCATCCCCAGCAAGAAGAATGTCGCCTTGGCTTTCAGCGAATCCAGAAGATCCAGCAACTGTGGTGTCAGCAGGGTGCCCGGACCATCATCATACGTCAGCACCAACGAGCGAGTCTGCGCCAGCCGCCGCTTCAGTCTTGCGACGGCTGGATAGCGGGTCAAATGGGGGGCGTAGTAGCAGCCGAACAGAGTCCCCAGCATCGCACTGGCAACTGCAGACATCAGCATCTTCTGATCTCCTTGGCTATTTCGGGCACGGCAACATGATCCGCGCGAGTTGAAGACTGGTGGCGTTGTTCTGCCAACAGCCAGACCAGTTTCTCGGCCTCGATCGTCGCATCATGCCGCTCGGCCACCCAGCCGGCGCCAACCCAACCCATTGCGTCCAGCTTCTCCGCCGGCGCCTCCAGCACTTCCCGCATCGCCGCCGCCAATTCCTCCACCGACCCGGCCGGCACCAGCCACCCTGTAACTCCGCTCTTGACCAACTCCGGTATCCCCGCAATGTACGTGCTGATTACCGGCCGCCCCAACGCCAACGCCTCCATGATCACCACCGGCAGCCCCTCGGCAAAGCTCGGCAGCACCATCGCTCGCGCCGCCAATATCTCCTGCCGAACCTCGTCCCCGCTCTTCCAGCCGATCACCTTCACGGACTCTGCTAATCCGAGCCTCTGAATCAGCGCCTCGATCTCGGCCCGCATCGGCCCGTCGCCCACGAGCACCAGCTCAACCTGCCGCCCCTCCCGCACAACCTTGCCCAACGCCTCGACGAGCAAGAGCTGTCCCTTCTGTTCCGACAATCGCCCCACACACACGAGTCGATTCGCCGAACTGATCGGCACAACCTTCCGCCCGAGAAACGAACCATCCACCCCGCAATGGACCACATGGATCTTCCCCCAATGCTCATGGGGGCACCAACGATAAAGCTGGCTACGGGTGTACTCGCTGATCGCCACCACAAACGCCGCCCCGGCGATCTTCATCCCCAGCTTCATTGCCTCCGGCCGGTCGAATTCGTCAGGCCCATGCACTGTGAAGCTGTACGCCGGCCCGCCCAGCGCATGGCAGAGCGCCGCGACAGCAGCCGAGTTGGTTCCGAAATGCGCATGCACGTGTTCCACGCCATCCCGCTCAAACCACCGCACCAGCACGCAGGCCTCTGCCAGGTAAATGCAGTGCAGCAGCAGCCCGCGGTCCGACCGATACCCCAAACCCATCGCCAGCCACAGTCCCCGCACGAACCGTGCCGGCCGACCGAGCCCGAAGGCCAGCAGCCCCATGATCAGCAGCAGCATCCCCCCATCCAGCACCACGCGCGTCTTTTTCTGTTCCTCGACATCGCCCGGGTCCACCAGTTTTGCCGAAGACCGCCGAATCGAGTATCGAACCACCCGGACGCCCTTCGCCTCGACCGCCGCGATCTCGCGCCGGATGAAACTGTGGCTCGTGTGAGGATACTGATTGGTCAGGCAGGCTATGGTCATATTTCCGGTGCAATGCGCACTGAAGATGCCGATCCGCGGCAGGCATGGCAAGCTGTTCAGCAAGCCGCTTACTGACCCGAACCGTTAGCGCCCGCCGCGCTGCTCGCCCCCTTATACTCAATCAACGTCGGCCCCGCGCCTCGCCAGCAGCTCCGGTGATACCGCATCATTCCGATCCACTGTGGCCACTTGCCAAGCACGGTGAAAAACGCATAGAACCACGCATCCTGCCCGCTCCACCCGCGCCGCCGCACATGCCGGTAGATCCGAACCGCCAGCAGCGGATACCCTCCCAGCAGCACCAGGCTCACCCCATGCGTCCACCACGCGGCCCCCAGCGCCAACACCGGAACAATCAATCCCCAGAACCAGACCCCCCGGCACTGCCGAACACAATACCGATCCGCCGATTTCCCGTGCATCCCCGCCCCCTGCGCATACGCCTGCCCGGATCGCACGGATCGTTTCCACCACTGTCCAAACCGCAGCATTGCCGCATCATGCCACGCCATGTCATCCGCCAGCCGGATGACCCTCCATCCATTCCGCCTCAACCGCAGACACAACTCCGGCTCCTCCCCCGCCACCACGGCCGGATTGAACCCCCCGACTTCCCGGAACCAATCCGCGCGGTACATCGCGATCCCCCCGCACTCGCTCACTTCCCCGACCTGCGTGTTCCACTCCAGGTCGCACAGGCGGTTGTACACCGACGCCTCGGGAAACCGCTCCCGCAGCCGCCCGCACACCACCGCCACATCATTGCGGGCATCGAGCTCGGCAATCCCGCGCTGGATCCAGTTGGAGATGACCTCGCAGTCGCCGTCCACGAACTGCACATACCTGATCTGAGGATGCTTTCGAGACAGCGCCGCGAATCCATCGTTCCTCGCCCTGGCAGCACTGAACGGAATGGAGGTATCCAGATCGACGACCACCGCTCCCATGGAGCGCGCCAGATCGCTGCTGCCGTCGGTCGAGCCCGAGTCCACATAGACCACCGGCCAGCCCGAGCTGCCAACTGAGGTCAGACATAGCCGCAACCGTTCTCCTTCATTGCGGCCGATGATGACCAATCCGACTTGACTCATCAGCATTCGGCGGCCTACGCCGCCAGCTTCGCGTCACGCCCCAGCATGGCCAGGACCAGATCAATGCGCTGGCGATGGCACCCGTCCAGCGTTTTAGACCTCGCTGTCTTCAGCCCGCTCGACGCCAGCTCGACCAGCCGGGCCCGATCACGAGCCGCCCCGATCAGCGCATCGGCCAGTCGGGTGATGTCCCCCGTGGGCACGAGGATTCCCGCTCCGCTTGCCTTGAGCATCGCGTCGTGCCCCGGATTGTTGTACGCGACCAGCGGCAGCCCCCGCGCCATCGCCAGCAGCAGGTTCCGGCTCAATTCAGGCACCACGTTCGTCACCACCATCACCTGCGACTCCGACAGCCGCTTGAACAACTCCGGCCCGTAGGGCACCGACCCGTGGAAGGCGACCTCGCGCTCCAGCTTCAGCTCGGACGCAACCTGCTTGTATCGTGGCAGTTCCTCGCCATCGCCGTATATGTCCAGCTTCAGCGTAACTCCCTGCTCCCTGGCAATCGCCACCGCCTTGAGCATGTGGTCCGTCGCCTTGATCGCAATCTGCCGGCTGGCCGCCACCAGACGCAGCGGCTTGCTGATGTCCAGCAAGCCTCGCCCCCGCTCCGCCAGGTCGGCGTCGCTGACCAGCATCTGCTCCGTCACAAACGTCCGGTCGAACTGGTGACACCGCTCATTCCATACATCCCGGAAATGGTCGGCCACGGACACATTGTGCGAGAATACCAGGTCAGCATCCCGGATTTCGTTCCGGCAGAATGACACAAACTGCCGCACAATCATCTTCTTGACCCAGCGTTTGGCCCACTGCGGCTCTTCGGAGGCCCAGATGTGCTGCTGCCCGATGATGTCCCCGCCGTCGAACGCCCAGATGCGTTTTCTGCCCATGTTGCCGGCTATAGGCCAGACGACCTGACCCAATGGAACGGGGTACCCTCCCGGATCGGCCTGCACAATCGTGCTCTTGCCAATCGCGTCCCTCAAAGCCCCCCGTAGCGCCCGCCGCACGCGGAGAAACGCGCTCCAGCAGTCATAGTAAGGCAGCGCAACGTACTCAAAACCCTCATCCTCGGGCTTGATCGTCACGCGATGAAACGACCCGCTGGCGACCGTCTCCAGCCGGTCCATGCATGGCGTCGCGACAATCAGGTTGCCGCCGGCGGCGCGGATTACCCTGCATTCGCTCCGCAGATCCTCCAGCCACATGTCGCCCACCTCGTATGCACCGGTATTCGTGGTCCTGCCAAACGGGACATGATTGACCAAGAGGTATTTCATCTCTAGGTCCTTCTTCATCGCATCTAATCCCATCTACGTGATCAGCTCCGCCGGACGCAAACAACGATCCGAATAATTCCCCACCCTCACCGCGATCACACAGGTGCGGCCGCGATCGCCGACGGCCAGGAAGACGACCTGAGCCTCATCCAGGGCAGACTTGATGTCGCTGCTGAAGCGGAGCTGACCGCTGGCGCACTGCTCACTCATCAGTTCCGCCAGGCCAAGTTCAAAGATCGGGCAATGGCAATCCTGCAGCGAGCGGAGCTTGCGGGGATCGTTTTCCACGGCGCGGACGCTGTGGCCGACGCTGGCCAGACATGTCGCAGTAACCAGACCCACATCACCGCATCCGATGACGGCCACTTCCATAGGTGATCCTCAAAGCCATAGGAGCACCACTGCGGACCCAAGCCGTGATCATGACGCCTGGGTCACCTTCTGGGACTGAAGCAGTCGCGAACACACCACCGATATCCGCTGTTCATGGCAGGCATCCAGGGTCTTGAGCTTGGCGGTGGCAAGCCCCAGGTCTATTTGCCGAGCCAGAAGCTGACGATCCTTGGCCGCCCCGATAAACGCCGCCGCTAGCGCATCAACATCTCCACACGGCACAAGCGTCCCTGCACCGCTTTCCTCAATTACTCCGTCCGTACCCGCATTTCTATAGATGATCAGCGGCAACCCCAGAGCCATTCCAAGCATGACATTCCTGCTGATTTCCGCGGTCAGGTTCGTAATTGCCAGGACATGGCTGCGTTTCATCACGTCATACAGTTGCCTGCCGTACGGGATAGTTCCCAGGAAATGCGCCTTATCCGTCAACCCCAGCTGCTGCGCCAATGACTTGAACGCGGGCAGGTCCTCGCCATCGCCCAGCACGTCGAGCTCAAGGTCGGCCCCGGCTCTGCGTGCAATGGCCATTGCCTGCAGGACGTGATCCGTGGCCTTGATCTTGATTTGTCGGCCAACAGCAACCAGGCGGAGCGGTCCACCGGCAAGCAGAGCCGATTTCCGCGCTGCAGCTTCGTCCGGCATCAGCAGCATCTCGGTGGTGACAAACGTGCGGTCAAAGAGATAGCAGTGATCGCTCCAAACGTCCTTGAACCGCTCAACCACAGCGCGGTTGTGCGAGAAGACCAGATCCGCCTCCTGGATCGCGGAACGACAGAAGGTACGGAAGTTGTTCACAAGCCAGTTCTTCGCAAACCGGCGGACGGGATTCCGGTCCTCACTGGCGTACAGTTCCAGGCGAGGGAAGGGGTCGGCGCCGTCAAACGCCCAGATTCGTCTCTTGCCCATCGCGCCAGCTAGTGGCCAGACAACCTGCCCCAGGGCCACCGGATGCCCGCCGGTGTCCGCCTGCACAATCGTACTTCTTTCGACGGCCTGTTTCAGTGCGGCGCGTAGCGATCGCCTTGCGCGCAAGAACTGCGCCATGGAAATGAAGAATGGCAGCGGGATGTACTCGAACCCCTCATCCTGCGGCCTGATCGTCACGTGATGAAATGAGCCACTGGCCTTCTGTTCAAGCTGGTCCATGCAGGGCGTGGCGACGATCAACTGCCCGCCGGCCGCCCGGATGGCTCTACCCTCGGCGCGCAAATCCTCAAGCCACATATCGCCCACCTGGTATGCACCAGCGGCGGCGGTTCTGCCAAATGGAACATGGTTGACCAGGAGATACTTCATGCCATGGCTCCTTCTTGATCCAGTCAGGTGATCAACTCCGCCGGACGCAGACGACGGTCTGAGTACTCCGCCACTCTGGCAGCGATGTCGCGAGTGCGATTGCGATCACCGTCCACCAGGATATAGCGAGTATGCAGGATCAACTGACCGGGATGATATATCCGCAAAGCGGTCGCACCGAGTTCAAGCTTTTCGTAGTAGAGGCTGTTCCAGGGTGCGTTGCGGGCAGGGCCGCTGACGATACTCAGACCACTCGCACCACCGTCCACCACCACGCCGATTCGGTCATCAATGTTGAGCCATGTGCCAGCCACAATCCGCCGGGTCTCAACGAGCGACAATCCGAAACATCTGGCCAGGGACGCCATCTTCCTAAGCATGCCCTGCGGCAATCGGGAGCGTGATGCCTTCTCCTGAAATACCAGGTCCAGAGATCCCGCCTCGGTGTGTACCTGGCGCCTGCACCCGTTGAAGATGTCGTTGGCCAATTGCAGCCGCAGGCCGGACGCAGCACGGACGACGAGTCTCGCGCGTGCACGGAAGCGGCATTCAATGATCATCAGTCCCTGTGGCTCGATCAGTTCCACCATCACGTCATGATCCAAGCGCCAGCGGTCCTTGGCGCGGTACATGATGCGACCTTCCACCTTGAATCCATCGGGGGTAGCTCGCATGCGCCGCTGACTGAGGGTCTGTCCCGGATCGACTGCCGTCTCCACAATGCCCAGCAGGTTGTTGCGCGACCACTCGGTGGCATCATCCATGCCGTTGGGAACGAACAATGCAATCGGATACGGTCCCTGGACACTCTCCCACGAGAACGATGCGAAGAGTTTCTCTGTCCGCGAGAAACAGAGCCCGCCTTCGGAACTGACATGCCGACCCCTCAACTGCACGCGCAGCTCGTCCTGGCTGTAAGCGTCGGTCGTGCCAGGCATCCCCCTGTGAATCAGATAGGCCAAGGCAAGGTTCGCAAAGCAGTCCGTTTCATACTTGGCGTATTGTCCGAACATCCGCCCCCGGGTTACTCGCTGGCCAAAAAAACTCCCATCATCGTTGGATGCAGCTTCCTCCTCGAATCGCCGCAGCCGGGCCTGCTCGATCGTTCTCGCCACTCTATCATCCTGCAACCGTCCCAGAATCGCTAGCACCGGCATGATGAAATACAAGCCGTAGGTGTACCTCGCCCAGTCCTGTCCACCCATGTAGGCAAACCGGTTGTCCAGGAAGGTCGGCCGGACGCGCTCCCACATGGGCCTGACATTGTGGAACAGAGACTCGGGAATGACCTGACCGGCAGACCACAATGCATAATGGCTCCACACCAGCGAATGCAGCACGCTGGCCACGTAGCAGAAGTGGTAGTGGGAATGGTTCTCCAGCAGGTAATCGGAGTGGACATTTGTCGTGTAGACCTGATCGGCCAGCGGCTTGCCGTCAACGTACGCCGCGCCAAGGCGGTCCTGGGGAACCGAGATCGTGTTCAGAGCATAATCGATCAAAGTCACTCGCCACGTAGTTGCGTTGCGGTGGGAAGGCATCAAGGCAATAGCGGTTGCCAGGATTTCGGTATCCCAGGCATTCTCCTCGGCCTTGGTGTCCTTGAAGAGCCCGGTGCGGGCTGGCACGCCGATGAAACGATCCGCCTCAGCTACCACAACGCGACAAATGGCAGACTGTTCGGCCTCTGTCAACTGCTCCCAAACCAGCTGCGCGCCCAGCGCCATCTTGGCCGCCCACCATGCGGACTGCCACTCGCACCCCCACCTGCCCCCTCCAATGCACTGGCTCTCACCCGAGACATGGCAACAGGCCATGAACGCCAGGCACGAGCGGACCCACGAAAACACCTCATCGGTGAGGGCAAGATGATCCGCCCGGCACCGCGTGCTGCATAACAGGGCGCCGGCAAACACGAAGCTGCCAAGCGCCCGGATTGAGTCCTCATTATTGCGACCCTGCCCGAAGATCAGGTAATCGCGGCCATCGATCCGGCAGGATCGCATGCCCCGCTTCGCATACTGCGGAAACCGCGCCAACAACCGCGTATATGTCTGCTCAGACGAGAACGGCTGTCCGACGGTCATGGGGACCGACGAAGATGATGCTGATGCCATGGGCGTGCCTTCCTGGATCAAGCGGCTTCTCGGTCAGCTCTTGCCAATGTGCTCCCGCTTGCCCTTGACGTTGGCCATCGCGTTACGCGTGTCCACGATCAGCCGCTGCTCAATCACCCTTGCAGGAATGCCTACTGCCGTCATCCCGGCGGGAACATCACACAACACCACCGCGTTTGCGCCGATCTTCGCGTCATCACCAATGCGTATGCCCCCCAGGATCTTCGCTCCCGCGCCGACGTCCACGTGCCCGCCAATCACCGGAAGGCCAGCGTTCTTTCCGCCACTGCCGATTGTGACCTGCTGGAAAATCAGGCAGTTCGGCCCGATGGAGGCTTCCGGGTGGATGACCACTCCGTTCGGATGCGGCAGCAGCAGCCCGCCAGCGATCTGGCATGTCAGCGGTATGTCCGCCCCCGTGACGACGCTCCAGAATCGGTGTGCCAGGACATGCCACTTGGAGGTCACCAGCGCCACGAGGCCACACCGCACCCTGCACAGGTGGTACCCGCGGATAGATCGCAGCAGTCTACGCCCAGGATCCCAGAACCGTGTGGGCTTCTCCCTGGACCAATCAGGCACGACAGCGGACGGAACGGCAGCATCCGTTGCTACCGTGCCAGTCTTACGCTGCAATCCCCTATCGTGGCAGGTGCTCATGGTATCAGGCCCGTTTGCAGTCGTGGAACATCAGCAGATGTTACTGGCCGTCCCCCGCTCACAATCGATGCCAGGCACCGCCGCGGCCGCCCGCCATCGTTACGGCCGATGATGACAACGCCAACCGTGCTCACTCCTGTTTCGCCTCGCCCGATGATTTCCCAACCGCGCGCGCCGGGACACCCACCGCGGTCGTCCCCGCCGGTATGTCCGTCACAACAACCGCCCCTGCGCCAATTCTCGCCCCATCCCCCACCTTCACCGGCCCCAGAATGCACGCATGACACCCGATCATCACGTGATCCCCGATCGTTGGTCCCCCCGGCTTCGACCCCGCCCCGATCGTGCAAACCTGATGGATCGCACAGTCAGCACCTATCGTCGCCCACTCAGATACCTGAATCGGCCCAACATGCGGGATCAGCATCCCCGGCCCGATCTTCGCCTGCGGATTCAGGCTGATGTGTGTGATCAGCGTCAAGAGCTTCTTGGCAATCCCCACTACAACCCTAACCGGCAACCACGCCAGCCGCGGCCGCGCATCCTGCAGATGCCTCTGCAGCCGGTAGACAGTCAGCGCCCAGAATCCCTCCGACAGCCAGCCGCTGTAACCGTGCTTCCTAAACCGCGCCAGATCCGCTCGCCATGCCCGCCACTGGCTCTCTGCCGCCCATTCCTTCACCGTATTACCGTCGTATTTCATACTGCCGCAAACCTTCTTGTATACCTGCTTCTGCGCGTGCAGCATCCCATCGCTGCGGAACTGCTCAACGTCGTCCGTCCGCACTGAGCGGCATGGCTACTGCGGCCTCCATTGGCTCCCAGGCCCCATGGCTGCCTGCAGTCCGAGAGCCCGCGGCAGATGCTCCGTGAAGAACCGCCGCGATTCAGCTTTCACCTGCGGAACCTTCTGGCTCAGCATGCCGCGGTACTCGTCCCGGCGATCATACACCTCGGCGAGCCTTGCCACACATTCGTCCACGGACAGCAATCTCAGGTCCACGACTGCTTCTGCCATATTCACGTGGCTCAGGACCCCCAGCGCCTTCTTGCTGTAGGCGAGCGTGACGGTGGGCACGCACTGCGAAATGGCGCCGATACAGGCGTGCATCCGCGCTCCGATGAAGAAGTCGCACTGCCCGGCGAAATGCTTCGTTTGCCCCGCATCGTACGGCCAGCCCAGGCATCCTACGCTCTGCCCATAGCGAGGCTGCAGCATCTTCATGACCACCATGCACGCCACGCTGTCACTCACATCGCGGTGGAGGTTCAACTGCGACAGGTCGGCCAGCGGGGGCGTTCGAGAGATCACGTGCGGCACGAGCAGAAGCCTTGCGCCGCACCGCTCGATCGCCCACTGGGCGATCGCCTCGACCAACCGCATATACGACTGGCGAATCCCGAAGTCCTGCTTGGAGAGGTACAGCAGTCCGCTGACATTCAGCCCGATCAAAGGCCGATCGTCCATCCGGTTCAGGAACGGCTCCCGTTCCGGTTCGACAGGCAGCGCATCCAGTCGAAACGCCATGTCCGGACAGCAGACCACCCGCTCGTGCAGCCTACCGCCGTGCAGTCGCCGCAGCTCTTCGATACCATCAATCTCCCGCACCGCTACCAGTGTGCTATAGTCGATGATCTCCCGGACCCGTTCGATCGATCTCGCATGCTTGAAGGGCCCATAGGTCTGCGGCGCCAGAACCAGCGGCCTGCCCAGTTTCTTCATCAGCAGCTTCGACTGCGCCTGAACCTCAAACGTGCTGCTCCCGTACAGATCCGCGAGCGAATCCCCGCCGGAGATGTCGATAACCGCGTCACATCGCAGCAGCCGATCCAGTACACTGTCCCAACGCACAACCCACGAGCGAAGTCGTTCGGGCAGCCATCGCGACGCCCGGTCCAGCGCCGCCACGTGCCGCGTCCCGCCTCGCTTCAGGTAACTCCTGGAATGGTAGAGGCTCAGCGGATCGAGTTGGACCGGCCCCGTCGCCAGCGGAACCTCCACCACGCGCTGGCCGGTCCAGTCTTGCATGAAAATGCGGGCCGACGGGAATGCCTCCATCACTCCCTTGACCGCCGACGTCCCCAGCGCAGAAACCCCAAGGTTCCCCGTCCCCAGCGCCCCACCCAGAATGGCAAACGTCGGAGATGGCACGGTTACACGTTCGGCCATGACGCCTCCACTGGCAGCCTCTACAGACAATTGCTCAGCAGAGACATGACTCATGTGCCCTCACCCGCCAAAGCCTACCCCAGAACGCGCCGCAGGTACGGAATGCGCTGCATGACGATCGTGCCCACATAGCTGGCTGCCAGAAGGAACGCCGATATCACAAGTATCGCGACCGGCGACCGTGTGCGGGACAGCGGAATGCGCTCGAAATGCACGATGATGGTAAAAAAAATGGGATGGATCAGATAGACGCCCAGCGCAGCATTTGCCAGGTGAGAGAGCACACGATTGGGCGACCCAGGCACCGGCCTGCGGAACCCGTCGGCCATCAGGATGAAAGCACAGAACGACATCAGAATGACAGGGGGACTGAAGTAGGTATAGAAGTACCTTCCCTGAAGAGAAAGCCCCAGCCGCGGACAGAGGATCGACGACCCGACAGCGGTCACCGCAACCGCCCCAAGCCCTGCGAGCCAGGCCACCCTTCTCGCTCGGGACGACAGCTTCACATTGCGGATTTGATAGCCTGCCAGGTAATACCCAACATATGGAACAAACAGCGACAGTGCGTTTGGCTTATAGCCCTGCCAGATCATGATCGCCTGGCTGAACATAGCCAGCAGCAGCGACACAGCGATGACGAGTGTGCGATCCGAATCAGTCGAAGATCGCACGAAGGCTCGCAGCGCAGGTGTGAACAGGTACAGACCTGTTATCAGAAACATGAAATGCATGTGGTAGTAGGGATTGCCACTCAGCAAACGATCGGTCATTTCCGACAGCGGGAGCGTGAACTTGGTTTCGGCAGCCGCGAACAGCAGAAAGAAAGCGGACCAGAAGATCGTGGGTATGCCCACTCGCACAAACCGTCGCCGGAAGAATACTCCGCTCGATTCCTGCCGGGTGGGATCGAGCAGAAGAGCACCACTGAGCATTACAAAAACGGGGACCGCCCATTTCGTCAGGGACGTGGTCACATTGCAGACTTGCCAGTACACCACCGGTATCTCACCCAGGCTCCGCACTCCTGACTGGGCAACATGCTGCACCACAACAGCAACAACACCCAGAACACGCATGATGTCTCCATACGCCAGCCGCTCGCTGGCCGCTCCGGAGACACTCGATAAGCCGATCCGCTCTGGCACCAGGGCGTCACTGGTGTGCAATGGCTCATCGGCACAGATCGCATCACTCCTGGAAGCCATTGATCACGCCTCTCTTTCCTGGGAATCGGTCGTCGCTCAGCACCCCAGCAGGTCGAACGCTGGCGGGTGCCGCAAACGCCGGTGCCTGACGGCGACGGAACGCACGATAGGCCTGCAATCTGGCGCGGACCTTCTGTGTCCCGTTCCGCACAGCCGATACTCCGACCAGGCCACCCGCAATGCTGACGTAGATCGGATTCAGCATCCCGTTCAACAGGCAATCCCACATCCAGAGAACCAGCAGGATTGCCGCCGCTGCCGGCAGCGCGATGTCGGGTCTCCGCCAGAAACGCACAGGGTAACTTCGGACAAAGAGCACAACGGGTATGAGCATCGCCAGAGTCAGCGACGTAAGACCCGTCAGTCCGAAGGTGCCCAACGTGATGGTCCAGAGCCCGTCGACGCCACGAGTCCGCCGGTTCCCCTGCTCGTCCAGCGGGAAGAAGTCCCAGCCCGTCCATCCGAAAAACGGCTGCTGCATCGCTTTTTCGGAGAAGAGGTCTTCCTGGATCAGGCGGGCCTCCAAAGAGCCGGTTCGTTCCGCATTCGTCACACTCGCCACAGCCGAGACGATGCTCGCCCGCGGAACAATCTCACACACACGCACCGTCATGTAAGCAGGTATCAACGCCGCAACCAGCAGCACAGGCCACGAGCGCCGACGAACGACAAGAACGATCGCCAGGCCCGCCAGCATCAGCACGATGGCGAACATAGCCTTGCACAGTAAAGTCGTCACCAGCAGAGCAGCCAGCACCCAGAGTACCGGAACCCCGAAGACCCGCGAAAACGCCCCGCTGCGCCAGCCTGCAGCACACACGATGGCCGCCGACGCCATCCAGTAGCCGATCATCAGCGCGCTCTGCATGAACACCATCGGCCGGTAGCCGCCATCCCTCATGTGCTGCAGGAAGTTGTGCTGATGATAACCGTAGAGCTGCTTATGCAACTGCGGGCTCATGCGCACCTCCCACAGACACAGCGGGACATAGATCAGCCCCCCGATCAGAACGCCCCATGCCAACTCCTTCAGGCCGTCCAGATCGTTGAAGCAGATGCGACCGATGAAGTATGGCACCCCCCAAAGCACGATCTGCGTGGCAGTGCCCGACAGGCCGTCGTACAAACCCTTGGCGTTGCTCAGCGACGAGAGAATCGGACATAGACACAGGACCAGCATCGGGATGTCCCACCACCGGAATCGAAACGCCAGCAGCCGCCGCGAATCGAAGAACGCCACACCAAGCAGTATGGGCAGCACCGTGGCCGCATGCTTGTCGTAGGCCGGTATCCCCGCAATCTTGAACGCCGCCACCGGCAGGAATAGCCACCCCGCTACGTACGCGAGCACCACCGCTCGCCGCGGCGGCAGGATCGCAAACAGCATCAGGACCACCGGGATCCAGCCAAACATCGCTAGGGGAACCAGAGGTGTCATGTTGATTTGCGTTCTCCGCCAGCCCGAACTGTGTCCGCCGCCGCTGCAGCGCCCAGCCGTGCGGATTCGCCATTCCCCGCCACCACAACCAGAACCTCATCCAGGCTCTTGCGCTGCGACTTGGCCACCCTCAGCTCCTCCGGCAGGGACCCGACCGCAATCAACATGATGATCGCTTCGGCTTCCCTTATCCCCGCGATCGATCGAGCCCCACGATCCCGCTCGCGAGTAGGCTGCCACGCCAAACAGCACGTCCCCAGGCCCATCGAGTGCAGGGCATACACCAGCGACATCGCAAACATGCCGCCGTCAACCCAGCATTGATTCCGCTCGCCCGCGCCGTTGAAGCATCCAAGGTCGGACGTGACCACCAGCACGTGACTCGCCTGATCCCCAAAACCACGCGACCCCTTCTGCACCGAGAGCAATTGCTCCTTCTGTCGCGACTCAGAAACCACATACAATCGCACCGGTTGGCGGTTGCACGCCGACGGCGTTCGCTGCGCCATCGCCACCGCCCGCCTCACCAGTTCGATGCCCACGTGCTCCGGCCCGAACTGGCGTATGCTATGCCGCGTCTTATAGAAACCCTCCAGGTCAACGCGCGCCCCGGCCAGGATCTGCTCGCGCGTCACCGGGATTACCCCCGCCAGTTGTTGCTCCGCTTCCGCCCCGCACCTATACCCGCACAATGCCTTCAGCGACTCGTACCGCTCCAGCAGCCCCGGCTCGGCTGCCGCGCGGCTACGGTGATACTCGACATAGGCTCCCAAGGTCGCCAGCGCCACCCCCACAAACCCATCCGTCCCAAAGCTACGAACGTAGATCGGTATGTGGTAGAATAGTGCATCCACGTTCCCAATCCCAAAACCCGTTCTTGGCTCTGCCAGCGATAGCCCCTTTTCCAACGTGTGACACCACATTTGAATCATCGCCCGCAACGTAGTCCGATCCACCTCGAAGCGGCTCGTCGCCGACCACCGCAGAAACTGCCGCCAGTCGTACAGAAATGACCGCAGCACTCCCAGCGCCGTCGCCGTGCCATTCACCACCGCCCGAATCCTATACCAGATCCCCCGGGCAAACCGGAAGATCAACCTTCCGCCGCCGGTAGTTTCTTTGCTTTCACCCGAGTTCATCAGCAACTCCCATTCGCTCTGGCACCGACACTGCACCTCGCCATGCACTTTCAGTTCTTTCCAGCCGCGTTTCCGCACTTGGCCAACAACGGATGCCACCACGGGTCATCGCCCAGCGGCCGGGTCATCTGCGCCATGAACGCAGCCACCTCCCCGGCCGGCAACTCCCACCACCGGCTCTTCAGAATCAATCCCCTCACGGCTTCCGGAAAACGGTATCTCAGCGCCTTCGCCGGGTTCCCCACCACGATCGCAAAATCCGCCACGTCCCTCGTCACAATCGCACCGGCCCCAATGATCGCACCAATGCCAATGCGACTGCACCCCGGCGTCACCACCGCCCCCGTGCCGATCCACACATCGTGCCCAATTTCAAGATGACGCACCGGCAGGTTGTCTGCCTTGAGGTACCCAAGCCGGCTGTTAAAGAAAAACGGATGGGTTGACAAACAATCCGTCGGATGGTTCCGCCGGATGATCCGCACTCCCATCGCCACCGACACGTAGCGACCCACGCTCACGTTCTCGGGAAACGCGCCCGGCACCAGGCAATCCCCATAGCTGTACGCGCCGACACGAACACGGTAGTACCGCGCAAGGATTCTGCGGATCGTCGCGGAATGGAATTGCCCATCCTCCAACCGCAGCGCCAGCTTCAGGCAGCGCTGCCGCAACCAATGCACCTGAAATCCGTACGCCTTCACCAGCAAGTCGCTGAGCCGCGATTGTTTCAGACCCTTCTCATGCCAAGTCACCTGGCCGCGTGGCTCATCCACCCCGTGGGGGGGGGCTTCCGCCGAAGCGTTGCCATCGTGCACCGGCCCCACCAACCCCTCCGTATCTCCCGAGGTTAACCGTCCCGTTGACATTGTCTCCTCACTGCTTTCCACAGCCAGCACTCCGGTCAGGTAACGCTCAACCGCCGCCATACGACTTCCAGCACGCTCCGGCGCAGATCGGGAAAAGCCGCCAGCATGCCGCTCACCATCAGCCCCATGAGAACGATCGTGACACCGATGATCGTCCACAGCCCGGCAGCCGGAACGCCCGCCATCACCGCCCCCCCCGTCAGCACCGCGATCCCCAGGTAGTACAGACTTGGAACCAGCGTCGCCCCAACCGGCATCCGGTGCCACCGCCTCATCACAACCAGGGCCGCCGCCAGCGCCGCAACCTCTCCAATGCTCCCCGCGATCGGCATCCACACCAGAGCCGCTCCGCTCAGCACCGCCGCAAGCGCGATCGGTAAGGCAATCGCTCGGGCAATGTTCGTGATCAGCGCCGTCCTGCTATCGCCCATTGCCAGCGTCGCGGCCAACGGACCCACTCGAATCAGTCGCATCGTCTGCATCACCGCCAGCCATCCCATCACCGCAACCGCCCCAGCATACTTCGGCCCGTACAGGAGCAGGATGATCTTCGGCCCCATCACCACCAACACCACCACGATCAACCCGCTCAGCAGCGTCAACGCCTCCTGCGACATCCGGTACTGCCGTTCAAACTTCTCTCGCTCTCCCTGCACCTTCGCCAGTGCCGGCAACACCACCGTCGATAGCACCTTGATCCAGATGCCCGTCGCCAGCATCGCAATCGTCGATGCCACCGAGTACACCCCCAGATCGGTCATCGTGTACCCCGTCCCGATAATGATCCGGTCTCCCTGCTGGACCGCAAATATCAGGAGCCCATTGATCAGCAACGGCCACCCGAAATGCGTCAGCCTCCGCACCTCCTCGCGGCACCACGACCAGCGGTAGCGTCTCTCGCTCAGTGCGTGCGAAAACACCAGCATCACCGCCGCATCGCACACCAGCAGCCACAGAAACGCCCAATAGTTCCCGACCCACGTCGCCAGTGGCCAGATCAACAGCGTTCCGATCACGCTCGACCAGACCTGCGCCTTGACGATCGGCCAGAACCGCAGTCCCCGCTGCATCCGCACCATGTCCTGGTGGTTCAGCCCCCTCATCAGCGGAATGATCGCCAGACACCGATACGCCCCCGTCGCCTCCGGCGTGTGGAACGCTCGTGCCACCGGACCCGCCAGCAACAGGATCGCTGCCGCTATTCCCAGCCCCCGAATGGCAGCCATGATCTGTGAGGTCTCCTGCAGCCGCTCCGTCTCCTCTGCCTTGGACTGCACCAGCAGCTTGTCCATCCCCAGATCGCTGATCAGTTCAAGAAACCCGATCGTCAATCCGAACGTCGCCGCCGTCCCGAAATCCGCCGGCAACAGCAGCCTCGCGGCTATGATGCTCCTCAGAAACCGCAGCGCGATCGTCACCCCTTCCCCAACCGCCAAAGCCATGCCGCCCTTCAGCAACCGCGACTTCAGCCCTGCAGGTCTGCTTCCAGCTTCAGACACCCCGGTCGGCAGGCCGGGTTGGGCACCGGCCATTGTATGATCCGTCGAAGCGTTCATGTTGATTACTGCTTCTGCTGACACCAGCCAGACTTTCTTGACCTCCACCCGCACTCAGGTCAATTTCACTTGGCCCATTGCCCCAGAAACACACGTCGAGTCACCACATGCCGCCGGATTACCAGTTCCCCCGCGATCGGCAACAGCAATCCACACGAACACTTGACGGCAAGTTCCAGTACCGGTTTCGCCAGATGCAATGCATCGTATAGCCTCTGCCCCACCGCCAGCCCAAATCCGTGGTATAGAAAGATGCCGTATGAGCACGCTCCCAGTGCCCCCAACAGCGGCACCGGCCGCCGAAACCGCAGCAGCAGAAAGCTCGCACTCATCCCGATTGACATGCCCAGCGGCCCCACACGCGTCCAACGCATTTGCAGTTGGCCAAAGTAAAGCAGCTCCAGAGCCGCGAGGCCCGCTACCAGCCCCAGTACCGCCACCGGTACCAGCCACCCGGTAATCTTCTCTTCAAACCGGTTGATCCCGCAACCCAACAAGAACGGCGGCAACAGGTAGAAAAAACCCCACGCACTGAAGAATGATGTAATCGGCATCATGCCGGCAACCACAAGATCTATCACCAAGCAGGTCACCAGCCCCTTCGCTCCCAGCGGCTCCAGCACCACCATCGCCACAAACACAAGGAACAGCGACTGCAAGAACCAGAAGTGCTCATAGGAATACAGATACACCCGCCATATCTGCGATAACTGCGTCCGGTGCATCACGCCCGGCGTTACCGACCGGAGCACATACGTCAGCGTCACGGCGACAAAAAACGGGACTAGGAGCCTCTTTGCCTTGGCCAACAGGAATGTTCCGCCTGTGCCATTCGTCACCGGCCGCAGCGAATAGACGTACCCTGCGAGGGCTGCGAACAACGGCATCTGAACCGCGTCGATCACGGTGTGCAGGTTGGCATACACCCCGTGCCGCGACAGCAATTCGGTGCCCTGCGAGTGGTATATGATCAGCATCAGAATCGCGGCTCCACGTAACGACTCAATTGCCTGATCGGCCCTCGGTCGCTGCCCGGCGCGCAGCTCTACGGCGGTTATACTATTTGCTGCCTTGTTCCGCACCTTGCTCCAACCCGCGTAATTGGTGATTTCCGCCCCCTTCCGGACAACAGTTAAGGCTCCGCCCCCGTCGGCTGCGCCCGATCCATGCGGCAGCCGATAAACAGCTTCCTTTAAGGCCCGTCTTTTTCGCTACTTGGAACCAACCTGCGATCCGGCTTCACCAATAGGCCAACGGCTGGTCGTCGTTTCCCGCTCGCCAGCACTTCAATAGCCGGTCGCTATCCGCCAGTTGGCATTTTTCATTCTCTGGCTTGGTGCCTCGGCACCAAAAACTACATCGTACAGAAGCAGGATATCCTTGAGAAAAACCCTTCCATTTGAGCCCCACTCGGACGCCATTATGCCAGTCGTCCTTCCGCCACAATAGCATCAGCCGCCAATCAGCCGACGAAGACCTCAATATGACCGCTCCCTGCGACTCGGCCATGGTCCATTATATCATAGGGCCGCTCAGCACCCGCCTCTTTACTTCGCCCTTGATTCCAGTAATATTCGCCTAGTTTCATATGTTGAACGCCTTTCCAACTGAGGGCAAGTCAGGTTGTTCTGTATCGGCCGTGACTGGCGGGAAGGCTGTATCGACTATGAGGGACTCTCATTCGGTCGTTCTTCGCTGAACTGCGCAAATCCCCCATTTGGTGACCCAACTGACGTCCCCGGTCTGCCGAGACTAGATTGGGCCAGATGTTCGGGTGCCAACGACGGCAGCGTTCGAATCTGCGCGACTGGACGTGTTCCTGGAGGTGCCTCGTGTCTCACCCACAGAACCGAATGCATGCTTTCGGCAGCATTTGCCGGCAAGTGTCGTTGATCGCCGCCGCTGTTCTCGCCGGCCGTCCTTCGACGGCCCCACGGACAGCCCACCGCCGGGCATTCGCCGAACCCCTCGAACCCCGCCTCTTCCTCGCCGCCAATCCCGCCGTCGGCGTCAACTTTGACCCCCTCAGCTACTGGGACACCGCTTGGACCTTCAAGGATGCCTTCAAGAGCTCCTCGTCTTGGTTTGTCTACGCCTACAACACTGTCACCCACGGCGAAACACGTGACGGCGCCGGCTCCCTGGACCTTGATGCCCACGGCTGGCCCACCCAGCTCAAGACCTGGACCAACGATCAGGGCCAACTCATCAAGCAGCACGCCGAGAGCGTCATGTTCTACGACATCGGCGACAAGTTCCCCGGCGGCACCTACCGCGCCGAATGGCAAGGCACAGGCAAGGTCCGTTTCTCCTACTGCGCCAAGACCATCTCTACCGGTGTTGCTGGCGACACCCACTACGCCATCCTTAATGTCACACCCGGTTCCTCCAACGGCATACTCGCCGAAATCGAAGAGACCGACCCCGCGGACCCCATCCGCGACATCCACATCTGGATGCCCGACTACGACGGCCAAAGCTTCGTCGGCCAAGCCTGGCAGCCTGGCGCCAATTTCTCGCCATTCCATCCCCTCTTCCTCCAGCGCCTCCAACCCTTCTCTACCCTTCGCTTCATGCAGTGGGCAAACACCACCATCAGCACTCTCGTCCATTGGCAGGACCGCACCCATTTCGACGACGCCCGCCAAGCCGGTAGTGCTGCCGGCAAAGGCGTCGCCTATGAGTACATGATCGAGCTGGCCAACGAATTGCACGACAATATCTGGATCAACCTGCCCCACCAGGCCGACGACGACTTCCTCCGCAACTATGCAACCCTCGTGCGCGATACGTTCGATCCGAACCAGAAAATCTACCTCGAGTGGTCCAACGAGATCTGGAACTCCGGCCCCGGCTTCAACACCGAGAGCTGGATCACCCAGCAAATGGCCAAGCCCGAGAACGCTGGCCTGGACCGCTGGATCTTTGTCGCCAGCCGCATCAAGAACGCCTTCGACATCTGGTCCGATGTCTTCGCCGGCCAGGAAAACCGCCTCGTCCGCGTCATCGCCGGCCAGGCGGTCAACCCATCGATCGCTAATCAACAGGCCAAGAACATGGACGGCCACTTCGACGCCATCGCCTCTGGCGGATACCTCCACCTCCGCAGCGCCGTGCAGTCGACCTGGAACGCCAACACCACCGTGGACCAGATCATCAGCGAGCTCGTCAGTGATGTGCCCCAGACGATCAAGGATATGCAGGGGCACAAACAGTTGGCCGACAAATACTCCACCCAACTGGGGCGAAAGATCCAATATGTCGTCTACGAAGGTGGTCAGGCGCTTCGCGCCAGCAACGCCCCCTACCAGCAGGCTTTCTACGATGCCCAGTCCGATCCCCGCATGTACGATATTTACGCCCAGCTACTTCGTGGCTTCCGCGACATCGGCGGCGACCTCTTCATGCACTACACCTACGCCTGCAAGGATTCTGCATACGGCTCCTGGGGCCTGCTCAAGTACCAAGACCAGCCCATCGCCGACGCCCCCAAATACCAAGCACTCCTCGACGCCGCCTCCGGCATGATCTACTACGACCCCCCCATCGCCGACGCCGCCGGACCCTACACCGTCGCAGAAGGAGCCTCCGTCCAACTCAACGCCGACGCCTCCACCGGCCACAACCTCTCCTACACCTGGGACCTCGACAACGACGGCATCTTCGGCGAGACAGGCCCCGACGCCGCCCATGGCGATGAAACTGGACCCAATCCCACCTTCCTCACCAATGGCCTCAATGGCCCACAAGCCTACCCCGCCACCCTCCGGGTTGCCGACTCCTTCGGCAGAACCGACACCAAGTCCGTCCCCATCGACATCACTGACGTTGCTCCCGTCCTCGCCATCAGCGGCGGCAACTCCCGCGTCGCCGGCCTGCCCTACATCCTCACCCTCGCCGCATCCGACCCCGGCCCCGACCCCGTCCTCTCCTGGATCTTCGACTGGGGCGACGGCACCACTCCCCAGGCCATCAACGGCGACCCCTCCTTCGCTACCTACATCTACACCGCCCCCGGCTCCTTCACCATCACCGCCCAAGCGGTCAACCAGGATGGCTCGTTCAGCACCACCAAGTCGGCTCCGGTTGTCGTCGCTGCCAACGCCGGCGGCCCCTACTCCGTCACCGAGGGATCCTCCGCCCAAGTCAATGCCATCATCTCCCGCACGAGCGGCTACACCTACACATGGGATCTCGACAACGACGGCATCTTCGGCGAAACAGGCCCCAATGCCGCCCACGGCAACGAAACCGGACCCAACCCCGCCTTCCTCACCAACGGCCTCAACGGCCCACAAGCCTACACCGTGACCCTCCACGTCACCGACGCGCTCGGCCAAGTCAGCACCGCGCCCGCTACCATCAACATCGCAGATGTTCCCCCCGTCGTTATCATCATCGGTCAGAACTCCACCATCGCCGGCCTCCCCTGCACCCTCAACCTCTCGACCGCCGACCCCGGCCCCGACCCCATCCTTTCATGGATCATCGACTGGGGTGACGGCTCCGCCCCACAAGCCGTCACCGGCAACCCCTCCTCGATCGCCTACACCTACACCGCCCCCGGCTCCTTCGCCATTACCGCCCAAGCGGTCAACCAGGATGGCTCGTTCAACGCCACCAGGTCCGCCTCGGTCGTCGTCGCCGCCAACGCCGCCGGCCCCTATTTCGTCACCGAAGGCGCCTCCGTCCAGCTCAATGCCATTGCCTCACGCAGCAGCTCACCCAGTTATCAATGGGATCTCGACGGCGATGGCATCTACGGCGAAGCAGGCTCGGACGCCGCCCATGGCGACGAGATCGGCCCCGACCCCATCTTCCTCACCAATGGCCTCAATGGCCCACAAGACTACATCGTCGCCCTCCGCGTCATCGACGCTCTAGGCCAGGTCAGCACCGCTTCGGCGGCCATCACCATCACCGACATTCCCCCCACCCTGGGCATCGCCGGCCAGAACTCCGCCACTGCCGGACTGCCTTATACGCTCTTGCTCTCCGCATCGGATCCTGGCCCGGACTCGATCGACTCCTGGCTGGTTTTCTGGGGCGACGGCACATATCCCGATACCGTCGCCGGCTCCGTCACTTCCATCACGCACACCTACACGGTGCCCGGCGTATACAATATCAGCGCCAGGGCCGATACCCAGGACGGCCCCTACTACGCCACCATCGCCGAGCCCGTCACCGTCAATAATGATCCTCCGTCCGCCGTCTTCGCCCGCCAAAACGTCATCGCGATGGGTGAAGCTTCCACTGACCTGACCATCACCTACTCCGATGCCACCGGCTTCCCCGACAATGCGTTCGACAACACCGACATCATCGTCACCGGCCCACGCCGCTTCCGCCAATACGCCGCTTTCGTCTCCAAAACCACCATCGGCAGCACCACCGAAGTGACCTACCGCCTTGCCGCCCCCGGCGGATTCTGGGGCCCGGAAGACAACGGCAAGTACAACGTGTGGCTCATGGCCGATGCCGTTGCCGATGCTCTCGGCGCTGCCGTCCCGCAGGCGCGCCTGGCCACCTTCCCCGCCAACCTCCAGTCCGCAGGCAATACGATCCAGAGCGCCGCTTCATTTGACGTCGCCTCCCCAGGAGAGATCCTGGCCGCGCAGCAATCCCTTCCCGCCACCCAGACCGACGCCTATTACAAGCTCAGGGTCATTTCCCCCGTCTCCCTCGACATCGAACTCTCCGGCCTCACCGCCGATTCCAATATCACCATCGTCAACCGCTTCGGCCGACCTCTCGGCCCAACCAGCAGCAACATCAAGAAGCCCAAAGCAGCCCAGCTCGCATCCGCGCCTCGCCGCGCATCCTCCACCAAGGGCCCAGTTACCAGAACCGCCAACTACCCCCTCGCCCCTGGCCTCTATTACATCCGCATTCACACTCCCGGCGGCCGCCCAGCCACGTACGGCCTCCGCGTCAAGCTCTCCCGCGCCCCCAAAGCAACGACACCCGTCTTCCGCTAGCCATGGTATCTCCCTACCGAGATGACCACCAGAGACGCCTTAACTGGCCCCCCCGAAACCCCAAGCACCGCAGCAGGTTATCCTAAACCTGCTTTGGGGCAATCGCCTCCAGCGCCGGGTTTGTGACCGGCTTCACCTTGAACCCCGCCAGAAACACACTGTGCCGGATCGCATCCGCAAGCATATGCGGCGGGTCCAGGTCCGGCTTTCGCTGAATCGCCCGCCGAACTCGCCACAACGCAAACCCCACGATGAACGCCGCGTCCACCAGTGCCGTGTAAAACGCCCCATAATTCTTCAGAAAGAACCGCCGCCGCGCCTCAAACCAATAGGCCGGCCGCCGCTTTACCACCCGCTGCGTAATCCCCGTCGATGCGCCCTCCAGATGGATCACCCGGCTCTCCGGCACATACCACACCGGCCACCCCGCTCGCTTCGCATTCAAGCAGTAGTCGATGTCATCAAAATAGGTGTAATAATCCTCATCCAACGGCCCAATCGCCTCAATCACCTGCCGCCGAATGATCATGCTCGCACCACATACCCAATCCGCCTCACATCTCGCCTTCGGCGTCGGCACCACCGCCGCCCATCGCGACAGCAGCTTCGACACCACCCCCAGCCCCAATCCCCGGTCCAATTCGGTCGCAACCCCTTGAAACCGAAACAGCGACGCCTGCACCGTGCCGTCTGCCGCCTCCAGCCGGCTGCCCCCTATCCCGACCTTCGGATTCTCATCCATGAACTTCACCAACGCCGACAGCGCGCCTGCCCGCACGATCGTGTCCGCATTCAACAGCAGCACATACTCCGGCTGATCGCTCGACGCTATCGCCGCTCTGATAATCACATTATTCCCACCCGTGAATCCCCGGTTTGGGTGAATCGCCGTCAATTCCACCCACCCCCGCCACCCATTATCTTAGATCGCCCGCCGGATCCGATCCGCCGAATCATCCCCCCTCCCCATTTCGCACCCCCCCACCATCGTCCCACGCACACTCGCAATCTACCCGCACAACGACCGCAAACACAAACGCACCCGGCAGGACTCGAACCTGCGACCGACGGATTAGAAATCCGTTGCTCTATCCAACTGAGCTACGGGTGCATCGGAGCGTCAGTATAACGGCGAAGCGAGGCCAGGCCAAACGGCACATGGCTGGACAGCGCAGCGGCGGGGCATTACGTTGCCCATGTGGTAAGTGAAAGGTGGTTTTGTGCTGGAGACTGGCCGGCCAATAGCGAAGAAGCTCGGGGTGTTTGCACGGGACATCAAGCTCAGCCATACGGTGTTTGCCCTGCCGTTTGCAGTGCTGAGCGTCGTGCTTGCCTGGCAGCAGAACGGCGGGCCTATCGTGGGGAAATTGGCGATGGTGCTGGCGTGCATGGTGACGGCACGGACGGCGGCGATGGCGGCGAATCGGCTGCTCGACGCGGAGCTTGATGCGGCCAACCCGCGGACGGCGGGGCGGGCAATCCCCAGCGGGAGGCTATCGCGGGGGTTCTTCGTCGTGGCGATGGGATTGTGCGGGGCGGGGTTTATTGTGGCGACCGCGGGCTTTCTCTGGTACCGCAATCCCTGGCCGCTGAGGCTTGCGCTGCCGGTGTTGGGGTTTGTGTGCGCGTATCCGCTGCTGAAGCGGTTCACCCGGCTGTGTCACTACTACCTCGGGATGGCCCTGGGCCTGGCGCCGATTTGCGCATGGATCGCGATCAGCGGGAGGCTGGACTGGGCGCCAGTGATCATGGCTGCCGCTGTGGTGCTTTGGACGGCAGGGTTCGACATCATTTATGCTTGCCAGGATTATGAATCGGATTTGCAGACGGGCGTAGTTTCAGTGCCGGCCAGGCTGGGAGTCGGCAACGCGCTGTGGGTGGCTCGAATCACCCATGCGGTGTGTGTGGTGATACTGGTGCTGCTGGGATGGTATGTGCCGCAGTTTGGGATATTGTATTTCGTTGGGGCGGGGGCGGCGGTTGTGCTGCTGATCGTAGAGCACAGTCTGGTCAATCCGGGGGATCTGTCCAAGGTCGGCCTTGCGTTTTTCACCGTCAACGGCATCATCAGTCTGCTGCTGGGCACGCTGGGCATCATCGACGTGCTGCGGCATTGAATGAGCGACTCCTCGCGAGACATGCCGACGACACAATCGCTTCGCTGGCCGTATCTGGGCGTTGCCGGCGGTGTCGTTTTGTTGGCGGCGGCGCTGCGATTTCCGATCGTCGGCCAGAGCTTGTGGTACGACGAGATATACACGCTGCTGAACTACATTCTGCAGCCGTGGGAGCAGATCGTGGCGGGGCAGTATTCACCGAACAACCATGTTCTGTTCAACTTGCTGGCGAAGCTCGTGACGCCGGAATATACGGACCCGGCGGTGCTGCGTGCTGATATTGGGCAGGTTGCCGTGCTGATCCGGCTGGTCTCGCTGCTGGCCGGGGTGGTTTTGCCGGTGGCGTTGGCGTGGCCGCTGCGGAAGGATCGGCCCTATCAGGCCATTCTGATCGCGGTGATCGCGGCGGTTCACCCTTGGTCGATCTGCCTGAGCGGCTGGGCGCGTGGCTATTCGCTGCTGTTGCTGCTGGGGGGACTCGCGACGAATTGGCTGCCGCAGCGGACGACGTCGGTCTATTGGAGATATGCGTTGGCGCTCACCGCGGCGTTGTATACCCAGCCGATCGCGGTTGTCTTGGTGCCGGGGCATGCGATGACGATGCTGTTTCTTCGCCGGCCCATGCTGAGCACGTGGCTTCGCTCGGCGGGATTGGCAGGCGTGCTCACGTTCTTTCTTTACCTGCCGTTCCTCGGTGGAGCGGGGCAATACTGGTCGGGCTCGCGCGGCGCGTCGATCGGCTACCTGCAATTCGTGGGCGTATCGCTCCGCCATGCGCAGGCGGGCGATAATGTTGGCGGGGCAGCGGCGATCGCGGTGGCGCTGTTGGTCATCATCCCAGGGGGACTCGTGGCCTGGCGCACGCCGGCTGCGCGGCCAATGCTGATGAGCTTCGCCGCGACGGCGGTGTTGGGATTGCTCGTGCCGCTGGTCCTTCCGTCGGCAGGTGAAGTCCGAGCGATGCTTTGGCTGATTCCGCTGTATTGCATGGGTGCTGCTGCGATCCTGGCGGCGCCGATGCGAATGCCATGGATCGGTTGGGGCGCTACGGCGATGCTGCTGATTGTCCTGGGCATTCTCACAAGCCGAATCCTTCGCATCCCCGCGCAGCCGATTCGAGATGCCATCGTCGAGGCGCGCAGGCTCGCCGGGCCTGGGGGCCGGGTCATCGGCGTCTACATGGCCGCTGCCGAAGCCCGCGCCGTGTACGGAAACTTGGACGCCATCGCCTACCGGGCAACCCCCCTGCCGAGTCCTGACCCCGCCTCGCTGCCATCGCTTCAGGAAGCGGAATCGCCATCGGCAAAAGGCGCGATAGCCGTCGTGTTCTACGAAAGCTTCATCCAGCGCGATGCACCGGATCTGTGGGGGCAGTTGCAGGAGCGGTATGAGCTGGTCGTTCGGCTTCCAGGGCGCGTATCCCCCACCGCCATCTACCAGCGAGTCTCGCCGTGAATGCCTGCGGCTGGAGCGGTTGCTCAGTGTGTGCAGCGACCCCTTTTGCGCGCCAACAGAATGACTGGCGACCCCTTTTGTACGCCTCCGTCTCTCGATACAACTTGAATGCTACAGATGCTGTCGCTCCTCGAGTGGCATGATCTGAAATCTCCGCGGTCCTCCATCATCTGGTAGCTGCGGTTCATGCCACACCGCTGTGCCGCAGATCAGATCCGCCAGAGTTCGATGACGGTCATCAATGAATGCGATGATGGCCGACACCGGGAGCAGCGGGAGCAGGACGACGCCGAGGAAAATTCGCACCAAGCACCACCAGAAGCCGATGGGGCCTCCATTCCGCGTGCCGATGCGCAGGTCCACAAGACGCATACCATACGTTCCGCGACGAAATGAGCCTTCCAGCAGGACAGTGGCCGACGGCGCCAGGTACACCAGAAGAACACTTGCGATTGCACCCATCTCGTTGACGCCCGCACAGAAGGCAACGGCCAACACGTAGACACACGCGGGCGCAAATGTGCTCGCCGATGCGGTGGCCCGCCTCAAGAGTGATGCCGGCTCGTTCATTCGCTCCCGCTTTCAAAACCGTCAAGACAATAGAAACGGCTGCACCATCCTCATATACTCCGGCGACAATGTCGAGAGAACTGGCGAATCCTGTGTCAGATCCCGCGCTGATGTCCGTCGCCCAGAAAGTCATGGCAAGCGAAGTCTTGTCGCAGGACGATGGCCTGGCGCTCTACCACAGCCGCGATGTTCATGGAATCGGCCGGCTCGCCGATGTCGTTCGGCGGCGATTGCACGGAAACAAAGTCTATTTCAACCGCAATCGCCACATCAACTACACCAACCTCTGCGCGCTGAGCTGCAAGTTCTGCTCCTTCTATCGCAAGCGCGGCGAAGAGGGGGCGTATGAAATGACCGTCGAGCAGATCGTGGCGGCCGCCCAGGAAGCCGCGGCCGGCGGCGCGACCGAGGTGCACATCGTCGGCGGCCTGCACCCGTCGCTCCAGTTCCATTATTACCTGGACATGCTCCGCGCCATCCGCGCCGCCTGCCCGCAACTCCACATCAAGGCATTCACCGCGATTGAGATCATCCACTTCACTCGCATCGCTCGGCTGAGCCTCCAAGAAGTGCTCATGGCATTGCGCGATGCCGGCCTGGGGTCGTTGCCGGGTGGCGGCGCCGAGATTTTCGACGACCGCGTGCACGATGAGGTCTTCAAAGGAAAGGTGCGGTCGGATAAGTGGTTTGCCGTGCATCGAGCGGCGCATCGGCTGGGCATCGCGTCGAATGCGACGATGCTCTATGGACACGTCGAGCGGCCAGAGGAGCGGATCTCGCATCTCGTCAAGCTGCGCGAACTGCAGGTGGAGTCGCTCGCGTCATCGCCGGCGTGCTTCAACTGTATGGTCCCACTCAGCTTCATCCCCGAGCGAAGCGAACTGGGCCATCTGCCGGGGCCGACAGGTTTGACCGACCTGAAGACGCTGGCGATCGCACGGCTAATGCTGCACAACATTGCACACATCAAGGCATTCTGGATCATGCAGGGTATCGGGCTGTCGCAGGTGGCGCTGGATTGGGGATGTGATGATCTGGACGGAACGGTTGTCTGGTACGACATCACCAAACGCACGGGAGCGGGCACGACTCACCAGGAACTGCATGTCAGCGACATCAAGCGAATCGTCCGCGAGCCGGGGTTCGCTGCGGTCGAACGGGATACGCTTTATCGCGAGATTCGCCGCGATCCGCACACCGATCGAGTGGTAGCCGGGGCAGGCGTGGACTGACGATCCCGGTTCGATCGACCTGACCTGAACCGCTTTGCAGGTTCCGGTACCGCTCGCCAATCGCTTTCCCCGTTTCGTGTCGCCGAAGCCCGAAGGGCTCGCTCTTCCTCCCTCCGCCGAGCCCGCTCCATTGACTGGCAAACCGCTATTAAGGCATTCGGCTTCAGAATTCATCCCAACCCGTCCGATAAGGGCAAGGCAGAGATGTTGTTGTGTTTTTTCGCGGAGGGGATGAATCTGGTATGCGCAAGCAGAAGAGCAAATCCGGCGGTTGGGGTGCATTCGTCGGCATCATGACAGCCCTACGCGGAAAGCTGATCGGCTTGGTCATTCTAGGAACGATCGGGACGGGCAGCGCGTATGGATACTACCGGCTGCGCCAGCACATTGAACAAGAACTGGCGTATCCCGAGTCCCAGCCCACGGTGGTGTTGAAGGATCGGCCGGCGTGGATGAGCGATGCGCTGGCGGAGCGAATCGCCAACTCCGCACAACCCGTCGGCGTAAGATCGGCGCTCGATCACCAACTGCTGAAGGACATCGCGACGGTGTTGCAGCACAATCCGTGGGTGCGCGAGGTGCGGCAGGTGCGGCGGGTGTTTGGCAAGTCCCCGGGGGATACGATTGAGATCGACTGCGAATACCGCGAGCCGATGGCGCTGGTCGCGTATCGGAACGAGTATATTCTCATTGACAGCCAAGGCTACAGGCTCCCCGAACGCTTCCCCGCCAAGACCAATCCGCGCATCATGTTCGGCGCCGAAGGCGGCGTAGTTCTTCGGATCATTGATGGCGTCGTCTTCGTGCCCCCTGAGCTGGACGGAAAGAAAAAGCCCGCGGACGACCTCCTCGCCGGCCTCGACCTCGTCAAGCTGCTTTACGGCAAGCCGTTCGCCGATGAGATCTATCGCGTGAACGTGGCGAACTTCGGCGGGCGGCAGGATGGGCGTAAGGCGCATCTGTCGCTGACGACCAAGTATGGCACGGAGATCGCGTGGGGCCGGCCGGTTCGGAGCTTGAACTTTGAACTGCCGGCGGCGAAGAAACTGGAGCGTCTGGCGGCGTTGAAGGATTATTTCAAGCGCGTTGACGGGGGCCGATCCCGGCTCGACATCCGCAACGACGCCATTCTGCAACCGGCGACCGAGAAGGATTCGGTCGTTCGCGCCGACGGCAGCCGCCCCGGACACACACCGGCCAATTGACAACTGGCGGCTGGCGGCTTTCAATTGCCTTTTGCCCATGCAATCGCCGCCGATCTTCGAACCATCGCATACTCCCTCCCACTTTCTCCCACTGACACTCTGGCTGGGCATTCAACTGCTCGTTCTGCTGGCGGCGGCAACGCAAATTCGGTTATCGGACCAGTTCCCGCGCCCGCCGGAACGCCTCGCGCTGGATGAGATGCTGGTAGCGCAAGTCGCGATGGCAGCGATGCTCTTCCCACTGCTGCTGCGAAACGCCGCAACGACGGCTCTGGTCGTGGCGGCGAGTTGGCCATTCGTGCAACTCGCGGGCGTGCTTTCGTCCGCCTCGCCAGTAAACGTCTTCAGCGCCGGATGCTATGTCAGCGTATGGCTCGTGGTCCTGGGGTTGTGCAGCCCACTGCTGCGAACAGAGAAGGCAAAGATGCTCGCAGTCGCAACCGCGACGGCGGCTGCGCTGGGCGGAGCGCTGATATGGTATGTGCGAGCGGAGTTTGCATTCGATCCATCGGAGCCGTCGTCGGCAGCAGCCAGTGCGATGGGGCCGATCGTCGGCGCGCTGGCGGCATCGCACGGACAGGCAGTTGCGATCAGCGTCTGGGGGCCGATGGCAATCGCGCTTGCGATCAGCCTGACGGCTGCGGTGATTGCCTGGATCAGGCGAGGGAAAACGCTAAACAAAGGCCACGCAATCGTTAGCACACCAGTCTGAAACCGACATCGCCCGGTATCCATTGGCAGCGATAAAAGATCTCGACAAGTTATCCACAGGTAATCCACAACCAAGCTTGCCGAAATCACCTGCGTACTCGCTTTTCTGGCGTGCTACGCGGGTTTCTCGGCATCTCTCGGTGAAGACTTTAAAAAAAATCGCGGTTGAGTCTCTTTTGGCTTGCATGGGTGGGGCATTGTGGTAACAATTCCCATGTCATCGCTGGCAAATGGAATGGTTTCCCTTGAGATTACTATACGGCAACTATGAACTGACCATTGATGACAAGAACCGTATGCTTGTCCCATCCGAGATACGAAGAGCATTGGAACCTGCTACGGATGGCGAAGCGTTTTTTCTCGTAACGGGTGTGAACGGCAAGTTGTGGTTATACCCGGAAAAGTATTATGAGACGCTGGCTAGTCAAACGCGATCAGAGATGGCGCCGGAGGAAGACCTGCTGGCATTTGACCAGGCGAACATCGCGATGGCCTGCAAAGTAGATTGGGACAAGCAGGGACGGATTCTGATTTCGGAGAAGGTGCTGAAGAAGGCAAATCTGGGCAAGGATGTTGTATTGCTGGGCGTACGTGATCATGCTGAGATCTGGGACCGGACAGACTGGCAGAAGCGAGCAGACGAACTGGATCAACGGCGTGCGGAAATCGCAGTGAGAACAAAGCAACAGCGGCAGACTCCGCCGCAGGCTTGAAACGGGTTCTGACGGGAATACAGGCAACTCAGTTCCCCGCGGCATTCGGTCGGATTGGATGCGTGAAGGAAGCATGGACGAAAACATGTCCAGGGAAGGATTAGGTCTCTTAAATTAGTGACGCTTGAGCAACAGGCTGTCGGTGCATGATGCGTCGGCAGCGGTCGCTCGGCCAATGCAGGAGTAGTTGCGAAGGTTGACTTGCGCAGCATGGTTGACTCTCCGTCTGCGAGGCACGGACGCCTTGGGATGGAGGGATGACGGGCTTGGACGGGAAGAACCCCCGAGCCTGGGAGGGGCGTCCGACCGTCAGGAGGATGGTCCGACGCCCCAACATTGCCCGACGGCGAAGGAACGCCGCCGAGCGAGCCATGCGGCGGCGGTCAGTCGTACGCGATGGTTGACACGACGATACGCGGAGCCGTCTCACGGACGGGGCCCTCGCCTGCAATTCGAGGGGGCTGGATGCCCGACTCTGCCGTATCGCCCTTTGGCCAACAAATCAGCCGCCGTCTTGCGGCAACACCCATGATCTCTCAACCGGCCGCGCGGCCTGCATACACTCGGCCCGGTGCCATGATCATCGCCGATCCCGCGTGACTTACTTGAGCCCGGTTGGCCATCGGGCATCCAAACAACATCCTAATTATAACTTGTGTTGCGCTCTGTTTGCAAGTGGAAAAGAAGAGCGTACGCTCCCGCCATGGACTTACCCGCAACCGGCCATGAAAGCGTTCTGCTCGATGAAGTGCTCAGTTGGGTTGCCCCACGACCGGGTGGAACCGTCGTCGACTGCACCGTAGGCCGCGGGGGGCATTCGCTGGCCATCGCGCAACGGATGGAACCGTCAGGACTTCTGATTGGCTTGGACGTCGATCAGCGTAATCTGGAATACGCCCAACCCAGGCTCGCAGAGGCAAGAACGCGGGTTCGGCTGTTCTATGCCAATTTCGCCAACATCGCCGATGTTCTCAAGGAAGCCCAGGTAGACGCAGTCGATGGAATTCTCGCCGATCTCGGACTCAGCACCAACCAATTTCTCGACCCCCAGTACGGCATGTCCTTCGCCCAAGACATGCCGCTGGACATGCGATTGGACCTGCACATCAGGCAAACGGCGGCCGACCTCGTGAACCATCTGCGGGAACAGGATCTGGCCGACGTCCTGTATAACTTGGCCCAGGAACGTTACTCGCGACGGATCGCCAGAAAGATTACGGAAGCACGCCGGATTTCGCCGATTACCACTACCGGACGCCTTGCGGAGATCGTCCGGTCGGCCATTGGCAGGCGCAGCGGCGCCCCGGAGAAAATTGACCCGGCGACGCGGACGTTCCTGGCCCTGCGAATGTGCGTGAACCAGGAAATTCAGAAGCTCCAGGCGTTCCTGGCCACGGCCCCGAAGCTCTTAAAGCCCGGCGGCAGGTTGGCCGTGATCAGTTTTCAGTCGACGGAAGATCGACTGGTGAAGCAGGCGTTTCGGTCCACGGCGGAGTCCGGGTTGTTCGACGTCCTGACCAGGAAGCCCATCTCTCCCACCGAAGCCGAAATCGCCCGCAATCCACGAAGTCGATCCGCTAAGCTGCGGGTGCTGCTGAGGCGCCCGGAGGGTCAGTAACGAGCCTGGAGATGCCATGACACGGGAAACGAAGATCGGGTTGCTGGTCGGACTGGCGTTCATCATCGTGATCGGAATCCTGTTGTCCGATCATTTCGCAAGCACAATGCAGCCGCCCCCGGCTTCGTTGGTCACGGCCACAGACAACGTGTTCAAGAGCACCGTTACCCCGGGCGCCAAGCAAGGTGCCGGGAGCGACCTGAAGATCGACACCGTCAAGCCCAACAAGCAGGTCGGCATCGGCCCAGGCCCGAACGATGGCAAGGCCAAAGTCGAGGTCGGCCCCGGTGACAGTGTCAAGAAAATCATCGAGATCCAGGGTAACTCTGCTACCGACCCTGGCGCCAAAGACGCCGATCCAGGCCATACGCAGGCCAAGGGCAACGAGGGCAATGGCGACGGCGATCACGAGGCTGTCCCGGCCGGCATGCGCCAGTACACCGCCGAAAAAGGTGACAACCTCTCCAAGATCGCCGCCAAGCTGATGGGCAAGAACACCAAGGCCACCCGCGACGCCATCATCAAGGCCAATCCCTCGCTGCAGAGAAACCCCGACGGCATTACCGCCGGCAAAACGTACCTCGTCCCCCCGAAGGACGGCAATTCGCCCACGCCGAACAGTGGCAACAGCGATACACGCACCGTGCTTGGCCCCACAACCCGCCCCATCGGCAACGATACCGTCTATACCACCAAGCAAGGCGATAACCTCTGGCGGATCGCTATCGATCAGGTGGGCAGCAGCACGGCTTTGGCGCAGATCCGCGAACTGAACAAGGATGTCATCAAGAAAGGCGATTCCATTCAGCCGGGCATGAAGCTTCGCCTCCCCCCGAAGCAGATGGCGTCGGCAAATTGAGCGATGAATACCCGGCACGGACTTGAGCTATGTTGAAGATGTTGTTGTGCCTGGGCTGTGCATTGGCGATCGCCGTCGCGATGCTTGAGCTGCGCCAGCAGGAACTGGAACTCAAGCACCGCGCCGCAAAGCTTCAGGAAGAGATCGAGGGCCAGCAGGCCAAGCTCTGGGGACAGCAGTTGCAGATCGCCATCTACACCGCCCCCAATGCGCTGGCCAAAACGATCAACCACCACTCGCTCGAACTCGTGCCCGAGGGCAAGGCCGGTGAAGATGGGATCAACCTGGAAGGCAACGAAACCGAAGCCGACCGCAACGCCGGCGGCCTGTGATCCCCGACCTCTGGTTCCCCACGATTAAATCGAATAGACAATGCACCGGACGGCCTGGCTTACCAGGCCGTCTTTTCCCCTCTCGTCCCCCAAGCGCCGGCATAAAACGCGCTCCACTCCTCACTCCGCCTCTCCCTCCGCGCCTTCTGCTTCATCTTCGTCCGCGTAAGGAGCGAGCCCATCGGCCGTGACGAGGAACAGACAGTCCGTCACCTGATGCGGCATTGCCTGATAATCGGCGGCTATCTGCTGCTGCAGGCGAGACACCGTCTCCGGCTCGTCGCGAAAACAGATGAGAATGTCCCGGTTCGGTATGCCCGCAACAAACGGCCCGCCAAGGTGCTCCTTGAGGTGATCGTACAACCCGGGCAGAAGAATCCGGCTGGCGTCGTAGCCGTCCATCATCTGAATGAGGATCAGGTTGATTTTCCCGGACTCATCCTGTGCCGCATGCGCGGGCAACGTCTCGCTGAAGATCGCCAGGTTCTGCAATGCCGTTTCGTGAAGCTCATCGAGCGGGATTCCCCATTTCTCGAACAGCCGCTGCGAGATATAGGACATCGTGCGTTCGTTATCGACCACGTAAGCCGCGGTCAGCCCTTCGAGCAGTTGCTGGGTGACCATCAGCGATCCAGCGGCCGTCTGTGGAACTCTTTCCAACACCAGCGGCAGGATGCGGCCCCGAAGATCGTCGTACGAGGCATGCTCATCCGCCGCCGTCTCGGCCGCCTGCAGCAGTTCCTTAACCCACCGGTTCACCAGGCTCGCCAACCGCTGCGGATACTCCGCATCCTCCTCCGCCTCACCCACCGACATGCGGTACAGGTTCTCCAGCGACGTCAAATGTCCATTGATACGCAGCGAAAAATCGGCCTTGGCGCGTTCCAGTTTCAGCGACGGAAACTGCCGGGCAATGAGCTGCTCCACCTGATCCAGAAACTCGATGCGTGAGGGCTTTGACATCGTCTTACATCGTACCCAATCGGCTGGCCTCCGTCATCACAGAGATCTTCGGCTTCATTGCACTTATCGGCCACGGCACTCTGCGTACGTTTCGCCGCCATCCTGGAACAATGTGCGCCCCCCCCACCGCTCCCAATCTGACACAACGGGTGCGAAATAGTGTGAGCCGGCCGGCAATCCGATGTATACTGCTGTACGGCGATGTGCCCCCGTCCAAGTTGACGGCCCCTCAATCAAGGAGCGGCTATGCGTAGCATGTTCGGACTCGTGGGATTGCTCGCGGCGATTCTGGTCGTCGTCATGTTTTGGATGGTCAACCATCCGGCCGATACCGTCCAACGGGGAGAGTCGGCCAAACGACAGGTCGAGCAACTCGCCGGCGGCAGTCCTGAGATGCGGGCGAAGGACTCGATCACGCTGGAACCCATCGTCAAAGACGGCAAGCTCCGGTACGTCCTCGTCGATAAGATCGTGGCCGACGGACCCATGGAGAAGTACTACGGCCTGAAACGGAACGATTCGATCATCTCCGCCGGCCCACTCGATTTCAAAGACCAGGATGGCGAGATGGCAATCGAGTTGATCCTGCGCGCTTACCAGACCAAGGCGCCGATCGTGGTCTTGCGCGACGGCAAGCGGATCGAGTTGCCGCAGCCGGCGACCAACGAAACCACACCCTCCGGCCGCGACAACAGCTCGACCATCCACAGGCAGCTCGATGCACTCCCGGGAGTACGTTAAGAACCGCCGCTTCCAGTATTGAAATCTCGCTTCTACTCGACCGCAGCCACCGATGCATGATCATTATGCGTGGCTTGGTCGTTGGGCGAAAAGAATGAGTGCGTCGCTTTCCAAGGTTGCGCGGACGGTTCTGAGCGGGGAGGATCGAAGTGCGCGCGCGACCATGCTGCGAGGGATGATGAGGGTGGCGGAGGTGGGGTATGCGGCAGGCGTGGGGGTGAGGAATCTCATGTATGCCCGGGGGGTGCTGGGAATGAGACGAGTGGGGGTGCCCGTCGTTAGTGTGGGGAATATTACAACGGGGGGGACGGGGAAGACGCCGGTGGTGAGATGGTTGGTGGAACAATTGCGGGGGGTGGGGTATCGGCCAGGGGTCTTGATACGCGGGTACAAGCGGGCGGCTGGGGGGGTGAGCGATGAGCAGGCGATGCTGGAGGAGATGCTGGAGGGGGGGGGGGTGCATGCGGAGGCGGATCGGGGGGCGGGGGCGAAGAAGGTGTTGGCGGAACATCCCGAAGTGGATGTGCTGGTGTTGGATGATGGGTTTCAGCATCGGCGGATGGGGCGGGAGTTTGATTTGGTGTTGGTGGATGGGAGGGAGCCGTTTGGGTATCGGCATGTGCTGCCGCGGGGGTTGCTGCGCGAGCCGATGAGGGGGCTGGGGCGGGCGGATGCGTTTGTGATTACTCATAGTGATGAAATTGCGGAGCGGGAGCAGAGGGCGATTGAGGAGGAACTTCGGAGTCATAATGCCGCGGCGCCGGTGTATCGGGCAAGGCATGTGCAGACGGGGTTGAGGGCGGGCGAGCAGTGGTTGGAGATGGGGAAGTTGGGGGGCCGTCGATTTTATGCGGCGGCGGGGATCGGGCGGCCTGAGGGGCTGGAGCGGAAACTGGCGCAATTTGGGGCGGGCTATTGCGGGCATCGGTGGTTTGAGGATCATCATGATTATGGTGAGGAGGACTTGGCGGCCGTCCGGCGGGAGGCGAAGGCGGCGGGGGCAGATGTGGTTATTGTAACGGAGAAGGATTGGGCAAAGATCAGGCGACTGGCGGGTGCGGGCGACGATAGGATGCCGATCTGGCGATTGGAGATGCGGATTGCGTTTGAAGGGCAAGGCGAATCGGGCTTGCTGGAGTTTGTCTGCACGACAATTGAGAAGAAGAGAGCCGATGAGCGAACGGAACAACGGTGCTGAGAAGAACGGTGTCGGGGGGAGGAACCGCCAAGGCGCCAAGTTGCGGCTTTTGTTATTCGTTGTTTGTTATTTGTTGCTTGTGGGGGGGGCGGGGTGTGGGGGAAAGAGGACGGGCGAGGAGGCGGAGGGGCCCAGGAGATTGCAGGGAGTCAGTTTCAATGATCCGGTGAGGGCGGTGGCGTCGAATGCGGCGATTGCGGTGAGGGGGGCGAGGAATGAGACGATTGCGGTTGCGATACAGATCAATCAGTTTCCGCAGGTGGTTGGACGGAAACTGTATGGGCTGAGGATGTCGGAGTTGAAGACGGCGGATGGGCCGGCGATTGGGGTCGGGGGTTTTCTGGCGTACCAGTTGCTGCCGATGGCGGTGGATATTAACCGCGCGAGCTTTGTGCGGCAGACGGGGTTGGAGCCGACGGTGAGTGCGCTGCCGCGGGCGTTGTTGCCGTTGGGGATGGAGGGGGGGGTGATTCCGCTGAAGTCGCTGCGGAATGCGAATCGCGGGATCGATCGGGAGTCCAGAGCGGATGAGGCCGAGGCCCCGGCGCCGATTGTGTGGATTGATGTTCAGATCCCCCCTACCGCCAAGGCTGGGGAGTATCAGGGGGTATGTGAGTTGGTGGAGGCGGGGAATGTGAAGGCATCGGTGGGGGTGAAGCTGGTGGTGGATGATTTTGTGATTCCGGATGAGCGACATTTGTTGATGGTGGGGTTGTTGGATTGGGCGAGTTTGGTGCGGCTGTATCCGGAGCAGTTTTGGGCCGTGCAGGCGAACCTGTTGAGCCGGCGCGAGGCGAAGTATGCGGGGGCGGTGAAGACGCTGGACGACATGGTGAAGCTGGCGCAGACGCATCGGACACAGTTGGTCATTCCGCGGCTCCAGCCGATCGTGAAATGGCCCAGCGGGAAGGGGCCGCAGATTGATTGGGGGGATTTTGATGGGTTGGTGGGGCCATGGCTGAGGGGAGACACGTTTGGGGATCTGGTGCCGCTAGGCTATTGGCCGCTGCCGGTGCCGGACCATATGGGGATGTTGGACGAGAGGTCGCGGGGTGAGTATTGGGCGGCGGCGGCGGGGCATTTTGATCAGATGGACTGGCTGGGGCGGTCGGCGATCGCGGTGGAGAAGAAGAGCGAGGGGCGGGTTCGGCTGATGGAGGCGATGGAGGTATCGGAGGAGGCGGCAAAAGTGCTGGGGGTGCATCCGCGGCTGAAGGTGAGCGTGCCGCTCGAGGAGGAGCAGGTATTGCTGGCGACGCCGGGCAGTCCGAAGCGGATTGCGGCGGATTCGTTGGATCGGTTGTTGTATGCGGCACCGGGGTTGGTGTCGGCGACGCCGATGCAGAGGCTGCCGGAGAATGTGGGGACGCGGTGGTTGCGTACGGATTTGCCGGGGTTGATTCCGTATGGGGGCGCCGGTGCCGATGAGCGGGAGGTGAGGTTGTGGGCATGGCTGGCATTCTTGCGGAAGGCGGGGTTGATTCAGTGGCCTTCGGTTTTGCCGGCGACGAACAACGCGGCGGAGGCGGGGAATCCGGAGGACCTGGTGTGGTTTTATCCGGGTTCGTGGTTCGGGGTGAAGGTGCCGGTGCCGACGTTGCAGCTCAAGTGGCTGCGGCGGGCGCAGCAGGATTACGAATACTTGTGGCTGGCAAAGCAGCGGGGGCAGCTCGCGCGGGCGACGATTCTGGCGAGGCTGATCAGCAAGCCGGTGGAGATACCGCCGACGCAGGTGGTGGATGCGGTGCATGGGCTGATGTCTGGGAGCAGTGAGCGGCGGACTTGGGCGGATGCGATGGACTTGCTGACGCGGACGATTTTGTTGAGCGAGCCGGGTCAGGCGGTGGATGCAATGGCGGAGCGGGAGCTGATGTACAAGTTGGCGGGGTGGACGAAGATGCACGAGCGCCCGCTATTGGTGGGGCGATCGACGGAATGGCGGGTGGATGAACAGGGCGGGCGTGTGGTGGATTTGCGGCTGGGGGTGGACGTCTACAACGCGGCGGAACAGCAGCCGGAGAAGAACCGGCTGCACTGGGCGGCGGTGCCGGAGGGTTGGCAGGGGAATGTGCCGCCGGTCGAGGTGCCGCAGTTGGGGACGTACAGCGTGAATCGGTTCTATTTGAATACGCGGGTGGATCTGGGAAAGCGTTCGGGAGGAGCGCAGGGGCCGGTGAGGGTGACCTTTACGGATGGTTTTACGGGGCGGTCGTATTCGGGGACGATGCTCGTGCCGCTCGGGGTTTGCGAGCAGCGTCAGGCGGCACCGCCGAAGCTGGACGGCTCGTTGGAGGACTGGTCGCCGGAGGATGCCTTGCATGAGGGAGCGCTGGTGCGGATGTTGAGCAGGCCGTCGTTGCAGCGGCAAGAGGTGGAGTATGCCGGGGCGGCGACAACGCTGTATTCGACCTGGACAGCGGCGAGCTTGTATGTCGGGTTCCGGATTGACGGGGCGGATTCGCCGATGACGAACGCGGGAACGAATTTCATCAAGTATCAGCTTCGGCGGGCGTGGGCAGAGGATGTTTGCGAGGTGTTGATCCAGCCGGTGTATGCGGACAATTCGGTGGGGCCGTTGTTGCACCTGGCGTGCAAGCCGCGGGGGCAGTTGGTGATTTCACGGCGGCTGGACCCGCGGTTGAATGCCAGTCCGTGGCAGGCGTTTGCGGCGTCGGATGTACTGTATGGATATAGCATGAGCAAGGCGGTGTGGCGGGGGGAAATTGGGATTCCGTGGGATGTGATCAATGATTCGCAGCATGCGGAGAAGCGGCCGGTGATGCTGCGGATGAATTTCTCGCAACATTTGGGGATGCCAGGGGAGTCGGCCAGCTGGGCGGGGCCGGTGGATTTTGGGCGCGATGAGGGATTTATGGGATTGGTGGAGATTCGGCGGGCTGACACCATCGGCCCGCCCGGGCAGAGATAGCGATCGATCGCGGCGGGGGAAATCTGGAGGTTTTGCATCTGCCGGAGTTGGGCGTGTGGTGTAGAATGAGGGCATGATCCGGATTTGTGAAATCGTGGACCCTGACCTGCGCAAGCGAGTGCTGGTGGCGTTGGCTGAGGCACGCGGCTGCTCGGTGGCGGCGATTCCCGATTGGTTCGAGCTGGATGATGCCGACTATGTGGACCTGCTGAATGACCTGAAGGAAGCAGAGAGCGGTCCGGCAGAGGATTATGATCCGCGGATGTGAATGGGGCCGCTGAATCGTCCGAGGCAGGTAGGCTTGGGTGCTTTCCTGCCTCTCCGGGAAACTGGAGAGCGGTCATTCGTCATTTGCCCTTTGCCATTTGTCCTTGTGCTTGCTCGCTGACGCGGGATTGGTAGGCGGTGTGAAGGCGGGTGGTGATGGGGCCGCACTTGGAGTTGGCGATGGGACGCGAGTTCCATTGGGTGACCCACGCGAGTTCGCGGGTGGTGCTGGTGATGAAGACTTCGTCGGCGGCAAGGACTTCGGCTTCGCTGACGGGGCGTTCGATGGCGGGGACGCTCAGTTCGGCGGCCAGGTTGAGCAGGAGGGCGCGGGTGATGCCGGGCAGGACTTTGGGGCCTACCGGGTGGGTCAGGAGGATGTTGCGGGAAACGATGAAGAGATTGCTGGTGGCGCATTCGGTGACGATGCCTTCGTGAACGAAGCCGGCCTCATCGGCACCCGCGGCGACAGCCGTGTTCTTGGCGAGAATGTTGGGCAGGAGTGCGATCGACTTGATCCAGCAGCGGCTCCAGCGTTCGTCGGGGACGGAGATGAGCTTGAGGCCTTTGACGTCGGCCGGGCGGGACATCGGGGGTAGAGTGCGGGCGTAGAAGAGGAGGGTGGGCTTGGGGTTGGAGTAGACGTGGTTGCGGGGGGCGTGGCCACGGGTGAGTTGCAGGTAGATCATGCCGTTTTTGACGCCGGTCTGATCGATGAGCTTGGTGATCTCGGCGGCTAGCGGCGTTTTCCCCATCGGAAGATCCAGCGCAATGCCCCCGCACGACCGCTCCAGGCGGTCGAGATGCTCGGTAAGCGTGAACGGCCGGCCGTTGTAGATGCGAACCACTTCATAGACACCATCGGCGAATTGAAAGCCGCGGTCTTCGACACTGACCATCGCTTCGCTGAGCGGGATCGTCTTGCCATTGAGCCAGATTAGTTCTTTCATGATTTACCTGTCTACCGTCGGATCTGAGCCATTGTATGGGATCGCCGGGGGTTGCGACAGGAGCGGGAAAACCCAGGCATGAATCCCCGGCTTTACGCACATTTCCACCGCGACCCTTTGGTGGGGCAGAAATGCGGTTCAACTCGCCGTTCTCAGGCCCCAATCAATTGGCGTCGGGCCATGGGAACCCACCGCCGAAAAAACGCGGGCAAAGGTGAGCGGAATTACCGTAAAAGCTGAGGGCTGACGCCCAACCCACCGACCTGCCGAAAAACACGCCAAAGCGGTCATTGCCCATCCGATGGCGGCTTCCTGTCTTCTCTCGGCCACACCCCCCTGCCGCCATCACTGCACCTTCAGGCTCATCGACCGGATGATGTCGCCCTTGAACTCCAGCGACCGCAGTTCGGTCCCCACCGGGACAAGATACAGCAGATACAGGTCCGTAGGACGTGAGTTCCTGTCGCTCGCCACCGACCGCACGGACTTGGTTAAGTCCAAGACGCCGGCCATCATGTCCTGCCCGTTGTTCGTCTTCACCTTGGCAAGCGCGCCGACTGGCGGATACCTCTTCCCGGCCGCGTCACCAAGCTGGTACTGCGACACCACATCGCCCCACGCCCACTTGTCCTGCGATTTGACCGATGGCCTGGCGCTGACCTGGACTATCTTCTGGCCCTCAGGCTCATGCACCATGGTGCAGGCATCCTTGCCCTGCGAGAGGAACTGGATCGTCCGCACCGGGTTGATCTCCAGCATCAGGAAATGCTGGTCCTTCATCAGGTACTTGCCCCATTCCGTTTCGCCCTTGGCGTTGGCCTCGGCAAGATTGGGAATGTTGATGGCGCTGAACAGCTCGTTGCTGATCACCGGATTGCCCTCGATGCTCAGCGGCCCGGCGGCCTGCTGGGCATCGCTGCTGCCCGTCCTGCTGCCTTGCTTGACGACCATCGCCACCGCGTCGCCGGGCGCTTCGATGGTCTTCTTGATCTCCTTGTCTTCCAGTTGCACCCGGGCAAATCGCTTGACCTCCAGGAATGTGCCCGCCGCCAGCTTCGGCAATGTGGCCTTCTCCGCCACCGACGCCAGCAATTCACCCTCCGGAACCTCGAATACCAGATCGATGGCCTTGTCGCCCGGCGAGAACAACGGGTCGTCGATCATGCTGCGAAACAACACGCGCCCGGCTTCCAGCGTGCCGATCGGGAAGTAGTTCTTACGCCCAGCCACCAGGCGAATCCCGCCCGGCGCAAACGCCAGCATGTTGGTCTTGTCGTCCGTGTTCTTCCGGTCAACCCGGGTACGCAACACCAGGATCATCTTGCCCGGCCCAGGCACGAAATCGGCCGGCAACGCCTGTAGGCCGGGATTGCCTTTGGGCCCGCGAATGCCGATGTTCTCGCCATCCTTCTGCCAACGCTCAGTGTCGTCCTGCGCCAACTTGGCGGCAGTATAGATCCCGATTACGTCGGCCGTATTGGCCATCGCCGTGTGCTTCGAAGCGCCCTGGACGCCAACACGGCTTCCAAACAGCTCCTGTAGATAGTCCGGATGAACTGCCTGGAACGGCTTGCCGCAATCCAGCGACGCGCCTTCCGAACTGACCAGGTTCACCAGCTTCAAAACCAGATCATCCGCGGGAACCCACAGGCCCTGCGCGTCCCCCGACTCGTTGCGCACGAATCTGTCGGACTCCAACTCATCGAACGTCGCGTCATCGGGGTGCCGCATGTCCGGGCCCTGCACAGTGATCGTCCTGCCCCACTTGATCGGGTATCGCTCGTACATCGCAAGGCTCGGGCCGAAACCCAGCGACTGCGCCGCAATCGCCAGGATCCCTGCCGCGAACAAGCCGGCGATCACCCCCATGACGCCGCCGCCGACCCTGTCCACCAGCAGTGGAAAACGCACGTTTCCCGGAACCGCCGAGTCAAACAGCGTGCGCAGCAGGATGTACACCACCGCATATAGGCTCACCAGGCACACAGCGACAACGTAGTCCGAAAACTTGCCGCCGTTGACCATGCCGGCCATCGTTTCGTGGTAGCCGACCGCCACCAGCGCCGCGATGATCGATATCACCGCCGATAACGCAGAACTGAAGAACCCCTGCAAGTAGTGGAAATACGCGACCACCCCGATGATGGCGATGATGATTAGGCTTAGAAGCATCGTGCACCCAATTGACCGTTAGAAACCTGGTCGGGCATCCTGTTCAGCATCGCCCGCGACAAGCGGGCGGGAAAAACTCACGCAGTCGGCGCCTTCGGCGGACGCGGCGGTATGCGCTTGGCCTTCGACGGCGTGACCGGCGGTGGCGGCGTCTGCGCCTCGTTGGCGTTGCGCAGCACCCGCAAAACCTCCTGCACGCTCGTCTCACCAGCCTCCACCTGCCGCAACGCCACTTCCTGAAGATACAGACCGTGCTGCTTGCGAAACACCGTCTTGAGCTGGTTGACCGATCCGCCCATCGCGATCACCTGCCGCACGTCGTCGTTGACGACGAACACCTCGTATACACCGAAACGGCCCTTGTACCGCAGCTCCTGGCAGAACTCGCATAGGATCGGGTGCCCGCGGTTGTCCTGAAGCGGCTGCGTCCGGGCTTGGAACAAAGTCTCGACCTTCGCCGGGTCCATGTTCAGCTTCCGCAGCGTCTCCGGATCCGGCGCGTACCCGAGCTTGCACGCCGTGCACAGCCGGCGCATCACCCGGCCGGCGATGATCAGCCGTAGTGACTTGCTGGCCTTGACGTCGTCGCCCACCAGCCGCCGCCAGTTGGTCAACGCTTCGAATGTGCTGCCAGCCCGCATGCCGACATAGACTCGCCTGCCGTCGTCGGCAAATCGCACCAACTCCAGGGCGCTGGCGGGGTTGACCACTTCATCGACCATGCAGGTGTCCGGCTGCTGGCTGCAGACCCACTCGACCTGCTTGAATTCCTCGGCGGCCGTGGCGCCAGCGGACAAAGCGGTCTGCGTAATCCCTTCCAGGTCCTCACGTTTGCCGCGCTCGATGGTCTGAATGTGATTGAGGAACGCGTCGTGCAGACGCAGGATCGAGTAGAGCATGGTCGTCAGACCCTGCGCTCGCGGGGCGGCGATCAGGGTAATGCCGGGATCGCCGCCGAGGATCTCCTGGACGGCGTTGAGCTGCTCGGACAGCAGACCCAGCGTGTGGAACTTCAGCTCGTGACGCTTCTTAGGATCGACGCTGATGCGGAGGGATTCGCCGGCGGTGGTGCCGGCGGTGGCGATCTCCAGATCGCGGCGTTTGCCGTCGAGCGTGGCGCGAACGAAGCCGGACTGGGGCTTACGCCGGTCCTCGGTATCAAGGGCGGCGGCTTGTTTGAGGTAAGTGATGGCCGCAGAAGCAGAACCGGCATCGAGGGTGTCGGCTTTGTATGCGACGCCGTCCACGACATATTGGAACGAGGCACCGCCTTCGCTGGGGCGGACTTCGATCCGCTCGGCGTTTTTCTGGAGCGGATCGGTTAGCAGCAGTTGCGAGGTTTGGTAGCCGAGGACATCGGGATCGTCGGATGATTCGGGGGCGGCCAGCACGGTGCCGGACTTCATGGCGAGCACAACTTGGCCGGCGGAGACCTTGGCCTTCTTCTCGCGTTTGAAGATGCCCTGGAGGAATTCCCTGAACTGCTGTTTGAGATCTCCCAGGCCAACAATTCTTTGGCGCATTCCGAGGTAGGTGCCGACGGACGCCAGGTCCACGACGACCAGGACGCCCAAAGCGATCCAGTAGTTAGGCAGGAAGAGGAAAAGGGCCACGCCGGCCAGGCCGGCGATGATGATGCCGGTGTTGAGGATCTCACGGGGGAGATGGGCGCCTTCGGCGTCTTTGTCGATCCAAGAGAGCACGCGGGCCCAGATCAGGAAGATCAGGAGAACGGGAACGAGTTTGAGACCACTGATGTAGCCAGTGAGGTCGACGGCGGCCATCAGTCCAGCGGCAGGTAGCATCATGCTCCCTTCTATCCAAGCGACACAGAGACGGGAAACCATATCCCTTGGCCGGCTATTCTAATACAGCGGTGGGAGTCTGCCAATTTGTTTGGGGATTTACTCCAGGGGGATGGAACCGGGGTCCTTATTCATGGGGGTGGAGGTGGGTTCATCGATGGTGTATCTGGGCGGGGGTTGGTCGTCGTCGTCGCGGTGTTTGGTTTGGCCGGGGAGGGGGATGACGGTGGTGGTTTCGGTTTCGCCGCGTCGCATAACTTCATAGGCCCGAGAGAGATCGGCCGCGAGCTGTCGGGGGGTGAGGCCGCCGGCGGCGAGGACGAGGGCGATGATGGCGAAGATGTTGAGGAAGGAATTGAGGGCGTTGCAGGTTCGCCAGAAGGCGCCCATTTCGATGACCTGGTCGGTGAAGAGGGCGGGGTGGCTGAAGATGATGGCGAGGGTTTGGAGGCATAGGCCGAGCAGGATGGCGATGAGTGCCCAGTAGAATTGGGCTTTATTCTTGATGATGGAGGGGAAGATGAGACAGACGAAGATGAAGCCGATGATTGCGGTTTGTGTGCCAGCCATGTGAGGAAGCATACCATGAGAGTGGGGTTGAATGCACCCCCTCAAAGCGCCCGTAACCCCCCCGGCGGACCCCCGTATCCCCCCCGCCGCTCCCCCGTTACCCCCCCGCCGCTCCCCCGTTACCCCCCCGCCGGACCCCCTGGTTGCTCTTCCCTGGGATGGATCTCACTTCCCGGTGTCTGTCAGCAGCCAATCGATTGCCGTTGCGCGAAGTTGTTGCGTTTCGCCAGTGAACCGGGTGAGGTTTTTGCCTGCGTTGGCCATCTGATAATGGGATTTCGCCAGCAAGAGAGCTTCGTCGGTTTCTCCGGCCACCCAGGTGCGGTTGGGCGCACCGAGGGCGAGCATCGCGGGCAAGTCACCGAACTTGGCGGAGCCGGGCAGGAAGTTGGGGTCGGCAAGATCGAGCACGTTTCCGAAGCGGAAGCCCGCTGTGTCGATGACCGCCTGGTCGATGAGCTGTCCGCATTGTGTGCGCGCGGCCGCCACCCACGGACCGGCACCGTCGAGCCCAACGACGGTGAGCCGTGGCGGGCGCTCACGGCTCTTCACAAAGTTCACCACCGACAGCACATCATGGACGCGATGAACGAAGAGGGCATAGTTGTAGCCGAAGGTGTAAGCTGCCGCTTCGCGCGGGTTTTTCACGCGCGGCGTGCGCATGAGAGGTTTCCCATCCGCGAGGAATTCGCCTTGGTACAGAAGGTCGACGCCAATCACCGTTGCACCGGATCGCACGAGTTTTTCGACATCGGGGTGGAGCGAGCCGTCCGCCGCGTAGAGCGCGGACTTCCCTTGGCCGCTGAGCCAGAGCACGGTGTGCCCGCTGCCTTGCTTGGGAGAGCAGAACACCGCCGGCAGTTCCTCGTGATACCTGTTGTTCCGGAGCAAGCCAGTGGTTTGGATGCAGGCGCCGCGGTCGGATTCATGCATCTTGACCCACTGCAGGTCGGCAACTTCAGTCAATCGGCCGCCAAGGACAATGTCCAAGGCGTCGGCGTAGGTCTTGCGGAAGAGGTCGGGGGTGGCCGCTTCGGCAGCGAGTTGCTTCTGAGCGTCCTGGTGCAACCCGCGTAACAGCCGGCGTTCGAAATCGGGGTCGGCGGCTTTGGGCGCCGGATGCTGATCGTCCCAAACGCTGAGTTGGTCGCGACTGAGCGGCTGGTAATCGCGCTCGATGACGGGTTCTTTCTGGCCGAGTTTGAAGTGGCGGTTGAGCCAGGTGTAAAAGGCAGAGCGTGAGACGGCGTTGTAATTGTGTGGGAAGTGCTCGCCTCGCCTGAGCATGACCTTGTCGGTTGCACCGAACAATGAGTAGAGGTGCGTGAGTTGCGGGAAGCCTTTGGTTGCCATCTCCTTGGTCCAGTCGTTGGCCGAGGTCATGCCCTGGGGCTTGGGCGCGAACAGTCCGGCGAACTCGACATTGCCGGTGTCGACGCGGAGCAAGCAGGCGTTTTCGCAGGTGCAGCCACCCTGCATTGCGGTGCTGACCATCACGGCGGGGAAGGAGAGCTTCACGCGCGGATCAATGGCAGCGAGGAGCATGGTCTGGGTGCCGCCGCCGCTGGCACCGGTCATGGCGATGCGGTCGGGATCGACTTCGGGCAGGGTCAATAAGAAATCGAGCGAGCGGATCGAGTTCCAGGTCTGCAGGCCCATTATGCTCTGCAAGTGGGTTTCGGCCTGTGGGCTGAACAGGCCCCAGTTCTCGGTGGTGTTCATCTCCGGGCGCTGCTTGGCGAACCCGTGCACCAATTGCATCGAAAGCTGCTGCGAATCGGAGTTGCCAAGCATGTCCCACTGCCAGACGACACAGCCCATGCGTGCCAACTGCACGCACATCGACTGGAAGCGGCTTTTTCCGCCTGCCTCGAAGCGTTCCTCGCCGTCGGCGATCTCGCGTCTCAACTCGGCGTCGGTGGACAGCGACAGGCGTGCGTCGGCCCAGTGCCCGTGCGCAAAAAGAACGCCAGGCGCTTTGCCGGCAAGGTTTTTCGGGCGATAGAGATTCCCGGTTACGAGGAATCCCGGCGTGCTCTGGAAGTAGACCTTCTCGACGGTGTATTCACCGCAGTCGGTTTTCCCGTGAATCACCGGATTGAGCGGGGTCTTTGTGGGCGTGGGCCACAGGCCCTGCGAGACCAGAATCTGTCGCCGCACGCGTTCGGCGCGTTTCTGCCACTCGGCCCTCGACGCCGGCGGTGTGAAGGGGAAATAGCCGTCCAGATCTTTCAGTGGCTCCAGTCGGATGTCGTTGGGCAACTGGGCGTCGGGCAAAACCCGCGGAGGAGCCGCTGCCGCTGAAGCGGCCGTCAGGAGGGACAGGACCAGCGCAAATCGGATCATTGAAGAACCCAATGAACTGATTCGGAGTGTTTCGAGAAATGCAGGTCGATTGAGTGATTTATCTGACATGGATCGTCTCCCATTGCGCATACACGACGACCGAGACGCTGTTGCCGAGAACGTATCGTTTCAGGTGGATAATGTAGTTCACGCGATGCTCGGCCGCCACATCAAAGGTATAAACGTGTCCTCGCGTTGCGGCATTGCTGGACCGGGCTTCTGCCGCGATCCAAGATGGAACCAAGGTGAATCGAAAGTGAGAGCGGCACTGGGTGATGCTACTTGGGGTCTACCAGAGTGATGTTCGGCCGTGGCGCGGACTCCATACCCTCGCCGAGCCAGAAGCCGGTGTGCGGCGGCTGGTTGTACGCCACGTTCTGCCAGGCGATGCCCAGCCGATAGACGGGATCGTGCATCAGGGTGTAAATGCGATAGTCGGTGGGATGGGTTGTGGTATAGATTCGGAGTTCCTTGTTATCAGTGGTCCGCCAGATCACTTCTTCGCGCCAGTCGCCCAGGATGTCTGCGGACAGGCAAGGCGTGGCCTTGGTGCCGTTATTGGAGGCGCAGCCTTCGGCGGTCAAGATTGTCTGCTCGGTACTGGTTTGGGGGTTCCAGGTGGTGATTCGGTTCTGATCGAGCAGGTTCCGCAGCAACCGGCCGTCCCACCAGACCGCGAAATTGCACGAGCGTGGCTTGCGGTTGTTGACGAGGTTTCCGTTGGCGCTGAACAACCCCTGCACGCCGGCCGACCAGCACTCCGATCCGGGATAGCGTGGGTCGATATCGGCGGTCATCCCGCGGCCATTGTCGGCGGTGGTGGGCTTGCCCCAGAGGAACTTGCCGGTGGCTGCGTCACGAAACTCGGCGCCGGCGACGGGAGAGGGTTTTTCATGTACGGCCCACACCTGCAATCCTGGGAGCGATGGATCGAGGACGGAGAGGTGCATGGCATCCCCGTGGCCGAGGCCGGTGGTGTACAGGCCTTTGCCGTCGTGATCAATCACGGCTGCGCCGTAGATGATTTCGTCTTTGCCGTCGCGATCGACATCGGCGACGCTGATGCCGTGATTGCCTTGTCCGCGGTATCGCTGGTTGGCGGGTGTTCCGTCGTCCGTATCAAAGGTCCAGACACGGGTGAGGTTGGCGTCGCGCCAATTCCAGGCCACGAGGACAGCCCGGCCGTAGTAGCCGCGGCACATTACGACACTGGGTCGGGTGCCATCCAGATAGGCGACGCAGGCGAGGAAGCGATCGGCGCGATTGCCGTTGTTGTCAGTGCGTCCGCCGGGATTGAGATCTCCCCAGCGGCCGATGTCGCCTCGAGGCGGAAGGTAATCGGTCGTGGCCAGTGCGGCGCCGGTCTTGCCGTCGAAAACGGTGAGGAATTCCGGGCCTTCCAGAGTCTTGCCCAGTCGTGGGCCGTTCTCGTTGCAGAGGTAGTTCGCCTTGGCGTCGCCGATGACCTTGCCGACACCGTCGGTCGTGCCGTCGGCGGTCTTGCAGACGATCTCGGCTTTGCCGTCGGCATCCAGATCGTACACCATGAACTGGGTGTAATGGGCGCCGCCGCGAATGTTCCTGCCCAGATCGATCTTCCACATGAAGCGGCCGTCGAGCTTGTAGGCTTCGAGCGTGGTATTGCCTGTGATACCGCTTTGTGCGTTGTCGCGGGCGCCATCCTCGCGCTTCAAGACGATCTCATACTCGCCGTCTCCATCGAGGTCGCCGACGGAGGCATCGTTTGGGATGCCTGCACCGGGCTGCAGCGGGATGGAAAGATAAGGCCTTGCCGGGGCATTGGCGGTGAACTTGAATGGCGTGCTTGGCGTTTGTTCCTGGCCGTTGAGGACTGGGCGGACAAAGTAGGCAACGGGCTGACGGAAGTCGACGCCGGTGTCTTGGTACCCCGTGGCGTTGGCAAGGGGCTGGGCGTTGAGCTTCACCGGTGCGTCACCTGCGGTGCGGTAGAGGTTGAATGCGATGTTATCCGGTTCGGTGCCCAGCAGTCGCCAGCTTACAAAGACGTTACCGTCCCCCTGATTGATGGCGACGACGCCGCGGCCGAGTTTCTCCATCTGCCGGGGTTCGCCAGCAACGGGGGGCGGTGCGGACTTCGCTGCGGTCGGAAGTGCGGCCTGTAGGCCGGGCATTCCGATGACGGTCAACTGCGGGGAGCGCGGGGTCTGGCCGATTTCGGTGTCGGGCAGCTCGTGCCACTGCGTCACATTCTCCGGCGACTTGGGGTCGGTCTGCCAGTCCTTCGGAATGTACAGGCTCCAGCCGAACCAGCAGTCACGGTTGTCGTTGTTCGGCCCGCCGGAGTTGATGCGTACAATCTCACACCGCTTGCTGTTGGCGACATCCTTCTGGTCTTTGGTGCATTCCAGGCGCACGGCGTATTTTCCGCCGCGTATCGGCTCGGTCACGATGCGGCAATTGTCGGCGTCTGGCGATTCGATTCCCCAGCCGTTGAGGTCACCGGACTCGAAATCGCCCAGGAAGGTCACCTTGGCCAAGGCAGGTTGGCTTGTGGCCAGCATGTACAGGAGCACAACAGTGATCGGCAGAGCGGTTCTCATTGGCTTGACCTCGCCTCCGGATTACAGGCTTGGGTGCACGCCGTCACGATCGAGCAGTTGCACGTGATCCTTGGGCCAAGCCCGCGGCCGCTCAGGATACCTAAAACGCGAGCCTGCCGGAATCTTGGCGTCATGGCAAAGATGACAGGCCAAGACACACGATTCGTAGATCACTTGTTCCGCCAGGTGCAGTTGGCCACGGCATACTGGAATGGCACCGGTTCTGATATCCTTTCGAGCATGACCATCGGTGCCGAACACCCTGCTGACTACATCGATATCAGCAAGGTCAATTATCCGTCCTTCGGCCAAGACGTCGAGGCCAAGCTGGTGAACGCACTTCGAGATGGCGGGCAGGTGCGGCGATCAACACGTGGTCGTGCAACCTGGGGGCAAGACGTGGACCACAGCATTTTGTCGTCTTTGTCAGCAACGCAGCGGAGGATCCGGGGTGGGAAGTGAACGCCAGGCAGAAGTTCACCACGATCGCGGAGGTTGACACCACCGGCACTGTCAACCAAGCGTTTCACGCAGTCGGCATTCGTGCGGCCGGCGGTCAGTCGCTCGGCAAGTTTCGCTGGCTCGTCTGGCGGGTGTATCCAGTGACGGGCATCGATGAGAACACCGCCTATCCGGAATTCCAGATTCAAGCGAAGACACCTATTACAAAGGGGTCAGCATCACCAGACCATTCAACCGGACAATCAAGACGGAGGTACAAGAGATGAGAACGGCATAATGACATTGGTCCTGCGCGCAGCCATTCTCGCGCGCCGCCGGCTCGAAGCGGCACTGACCCGGTCCTTCGCCGCGATTTTGAAGGACGCGGCCGCCAACGATTACCGCTACAGGAGTTGTTGCACGCTGATCCTGCCGGAAGGCCCGAACTCCAAGTTGCCGACGCCTGAGCGTGTGGCCAGGAACAATCGCCGGAGGAGAGAGTTTTCGCTAGGATGGGAACTGATAAGGCGGCCCGGCAGATTCGACACGGACCTGCTCGACTGATGGCAAGCGATCACTGAGGAATGGAATCATGAAGAGAACTTTTGTCCAAAGCGCGCTGATGCTTCTGATGCTTCTGGGAACGACTTACGCCCAATATCCGGGCTGGCAGCATTCCGGCTCCATCTACATCCTCACGACGCCCGAAGGGGCGAATCTGCCGGCATCGGCTTCGGAAGATGGGTTTCCGTTGCTGGTGCGGCTGCACAAGGACTTCTTCGATTTCAGCCAGGCGAAGGCGCAGGGCGAGGACATCCGTTTTTCCACCAGCGTAGGCGTACCCCTGGCATATCAGATTGAGGAATGGGACGCGGCCGGCGGAGCCGCCAGCATCTGGGTGAGAATACCAACCATCAAAGGCAACTCGCGTCAGGAGGTCAAGCTGCACTGGGGGAAAGCCGACGCTGGCAGTGAATCCAGCGGGAAACCGGTATTCAATGAATCTAACGGATACCTGAGCGTCTGGCATATGAACGATCCGGTGAAGGATGAAGTGGGCACGCTGGAGTCGAAGGATGTGGGCACGACGGCGACTACGGGGGTGGTCGGGCAGGCGCGGCATTTTGCGGGGAAGCAGGGAGTTTTCGGCGGGGATAAGATTGCCGATTATCCGTCGGGCGCGAGTTCGCACAGCTCGGAAGCGTGGTTCCGTCCGGAGAAGCCGAATGGCAGAGTCCTCGCTTGGGGCAACGAGCAGGCGCAGGGCAAAGTGGTGATGCATTATCTCAGCCCGCCACACGTGAAAATGGAATGTTACTTTTCAGGCGCAGATGTTGCAGGCAGCAGCACGATCCCCATGACCCAATGGGTTCACGTGGTCAATACCTATCAGAAGGGCGATTCGCGAGTCTATGTGAATGGCGTCCTCGACGGAGTCTCGACGACCCCGTCGGCCCCGTTGTCGATCAAGAGTCCGGCGAGAATGTGGATTGGCGGCTGGTATAGCGTTTACGATTTTGTCGGCGATATCGACGAGGTGCGCATTTCCAAAGTAACCCGCTCGGCGGACTGGATCAGGCTGCAATATGAAAACCAGAATCCGCTGCAAACCCTGGTCGGTCCAGTGATGCAGCCGGGCAATGAATTCTCGGTTTCACAGACGCAAATAGCCGTGTTGGAGGGGAAGAGCACGACGGTGTCGGCCAAGGCCGGAGGCGCGCAAAAAATCTATTGGATCCTCAAGAGAGACGGCAAGGAAACTGTTGCCGCCACAGACCGGTACAACTTCACTCTTGATGCCGGCAGAGTGCTGGGGGATCAATCGCTCACCCTCGAGTTCAAAGCCATCTTTGCCACTGAAACCAGAACCCGGGACATACCCATCACGATCAAAGAAGACATCCCCGATCCGGTCTGCACCCTAGAAGCTCCGGCAACCTGGGATGGCCGCGAGACGATCGAGGTCGTACCGCAGGTCGCAAATAGGAGCGAAATGCAGGTCAAAGGTGTGGGCGATCTGAAGTACACCTGGACCGTTTCGGATATCGCGGTCATCAAGGACATCGCGCCCGGAAAACTCATCCTCAAGCGCGCGCAGAACAGCGGGAAGCTGACGATCACTCTGGCGGTCAACAACGGCGGCGTACAGACCGTTAATACCACCACGATTCTGGTCAATGAACCCCAAGAAGAGGTGTGGGCGGAGCGGATACCCGCCAAGGATGAGAAGCCGGAGGACAATCAGTTCTATGCCCGTGATGACAGGAATGAAGGCACTCTCTACTACAACGGCACCTTGAACGAAGCCGCCGACTCCGTCTTCCTGAAGGTGTATGCCGGGGATCAGTTGTACAAGAGCGAAAGCCGGAAATTGCCCGCCGAGAAGGCCTATGCGTTCTCGGTGAAGCTCAAGCCGGGTCTTGTCAAGTACAAGGCGGAGTTTGGCTCCATGACCGGCGACCGCCAGACGGTGCTGCACACGGCCAGCAATCTGGTCTGCGGCGATGCCTACCTCATCAATGGACAATCCAATGCCGACGCGACCGATATTGGGAAAGAGACGTACACTTACAGCAGCGATTGGATTCGCACCTATGGGAGCATGGCGGGCGGAGGCCCAGACGCGCGGATGAAACGGTGGGGCCATGCGGTCTTTCGTGATAACGGGAGGTTACAGGTTGGATATTGGGGCATGGAACTCGGCAGGCGACTGGTGGAAAGCCGGCAGATGCCGACATGCATCATCAACGGTGCGGTGGGTGGAAGCAGGATCGATCAACACCAGCGGAACCCGGCAGACCCTGAGAACGTGGAAACGATTTACGGACGACTGCTATGGCGCGTCAGGCAAGCCAGGCTGGCGCACGGAATCCGGGGCGTATTGTGGCACCAAGGCGAAAACGACCAGGGCGCCGATGGTCCCACCGGCCGGTATGGCTGGGAAACTTACCAGCAGTACTTCATCGATATGTCGGCCGCATGGAAACAGGATTACCCGAATATCCAACACTACTACATCTTCCAGATCTGGCCCAAGTCGTGCTCGATGGGCGTAAACGGATCTGACAATGTGCTCCGGGAGGTGCAACGGACGTTGCCGTCCTGCTTCTCCAACATGAGCATCATGTCCACCCTCGGCATCAAGCCCCCCGGCTACGCCCATTATCCCGCTGCCGGCTACGCGGAATTCGCGCGATTGATATGCCCGCTGGTCGAGCGGGACAACCACGGGAAGGTGTTCACCAGGTCCATCACGCCCCCAGACATCAAGAAGGCGTACTTCACCAGCGACAGCAAGGATGAGATCGCTTTGGAATTTGACCAACCCATGGCATGGAACAACTCATTGACGAGTCAGTTCTATCTGGATGGGGCGGCGAAGAACGTGATCGGGGGCGCGCTGTCCGGACACGTGATTACACTGAAGTTGAAGGGGGCCTCTTCGGCACAGAAGATCACTTATCTTGATAGCGCATCGTGGAGTGTTGACAACCTTCTTTACGGAGAGAACGGCATTGCCGCCCTCACGTTCTATAATGTGCCGATCCTTCCCAGGAAGCCGTTGCCCTGATGATGTCCGGCCCAAGGAGAACAAGAATGACAATGAAACCTTTCGCACTATGTCTGGCTGCCGTTGTTGCCATCCTGATGGTCGGTGGCCACGTGATGGCCGCCAAGCCGGCGGTTCCCGATCTGACTCAAGGGGGTCAGAGGGACAGGAATCATGACTGGACGCTTGGCCCGACCGGCGCCAGGGGCTGGATCTGGGGCCGGGATCTGGAGACGACCGACGCACGGCAGATTCTGATCACCAAGGTGGAGAAAGGCTCGCCGGCGGATGGTCTGCTGGAAACCGGCGACGTGATCCTGGGTGTGAACGGCAAGCCATTCGACAGCGATGCGCGGAGAGCTTTCGGCCGGGCCATTGCCGCGGCTGAGACTGTGGAGAGCAAGGGCGCTTTGAAGCTCATCCGATGGCGCAAGGGGGCACAGGCAGAGGTGGCCGTCCAGATCAAAGTGATGGGCAGCTACAGCGATACCGCGCCGTATGACTGCACCAAGTCAAAGCTCATTGTAGAGCAAGCCTGCCGCTACTTGGCCGAGCAGAATCTCAGCAACGACATCGTCGGCCAAGTCAATGCCCTGGGGATGCTGGCCAGCGGCAGGCCGGAGTTCCTGGAGAAGGTGAAGGCACTGGCCCACAAGGTCGGCCCAGCCGACCTCAAACTGCAGTTGCGAGTCGGCATGTATGCCTGGGAGTGGGGCTATGCCAATCTGTTTCTGACCGAGTACTACCTGGCGACCGGGGACGCGTATGTGCTGCCCGCCATCCGCGAATATTCCCGGACGATGGCCATCGGTCAGAGCGCCGTCGGCACGTGGGGCCACGGGATGGCGCTGCCTGCCGATGACGGCAGGCTCGGCGGATATGGCGCGATCAACTCGGCCGGGGAGGCCTGCTGGTTGTCGATGGTGCTGGCGCAGAAATGCGGCGTGAACGACACGGACGTGAACCGAGCGGTCGGCATGTCGCGGAGGTTCTTCCGGTTCTACGTCGGCAAAGGAAGCATCCCCTATGGCGATCATCCGCCGTTCTGGGATCTGCACGACAATAACGGGAAAAACTCCTTTGCGACCGTGGCGTTTGATCTGCTGGGCGACCGGGAAGCCACCCGATTCTTCTCACGGATGAGCACGGCGTCATACTCCGAGCGGGAATACGGCCATACCGGCAACTACTTCAGCTACTTGTGGGGACCGCTGGGGGTGAACCGGGCCGGCGCCAAGGCGGTGGCCGCTTATCTGAAAGAGCAGCGGTGGTACTACGACCTGGCCAGGCGGTGGGATGGCAGCTTTGTGTACCAAGGCGGTGCGGCCGCTGATGATTCGTACGATGGCTGGGATATGACGGGCGTCTTCGCGCTGGCGTATGCGCTGCCCATGCAGAAGCTGTACATCACTGGCAAAGGAGTGAATAGCGCAAATGAGCTTGTCGGCAAGGATCTGCTGGCGGTGATGGAGGACGGCCGGGATTTCAGCAACTGGCGTCACAAGGATTGCTACGATGGCAGGAGCGAGGAGGAACTGTTGACTTGCCTGGGTAGTTGGTCGCCGGTGGTGCGATACCGGGCGGCGGAGGCGTTGTCGAGGAAGAAGGGAAACTTCGTCGGCCAGCTTGTGAAAATGCTGGGCAGCGACAACCTGAATGCCCGCTATGGGGCATGCCAGGCGCTGGAATACTTGAGAGATCGCGCCACGCCCGCCACGGATGAACTGACAAAGCTGCTGGCGCAAAGCGACCCGTGGTTGCGCATTCGGGCGAGTTATGCGCTGGCGGGCATCGGCCAGCCGGCTCGCGGCGCGGCGCCCGATATGCTCAAGCTGTCGCTGGTTGAGGACAAGAGCGATCCCCGGGAGATGATGCGTCGGTATCTCTGTCTGTCGCTGTTCCTCGGCGGATACGCGGACAACGCTCCCCGGCGGGGGCTGCTGGCCGATTCGCTGGATGGCATTGACCGGCAACTGCTCATTCCGGCGATCAAGCGGATGCTCATGGCAGAGGATGGCCTTTCGCGATCGCAGCTTGTTTCTGTTTATCGCAAGTTGAGTAACGAGGAACTCGACCAGCTTTGGCCCGACATCATTCGCGCTGCCGAGAAGCCGGCCCCCAGCGGAGAGATGTTTTCCGATGGCATCCGCCTCGCCGGCCTGGAATTGCTGGCCAAGCACCACATCAAGGAAGGAATGCGGGTCTGCCTGGGGTACGCCAGAAGTCAGAACCCATGGGCCAGCGAGAGCCGCATGTGGGAGATCATGAAGGCGCTGAAGAGCTACGGCGCCGCGGCGAAGCCTCTGCTGCCGGAGCTGAGGGAGTTGGCGACAGCCTGCAGGAACGAGCGCGATTTCCCGGACGACTGCAAGAAGAAAAAGACGGCGGCGGTGGAAGATGCGATCAAGGCGATTCAAGCGGCGACAGAGCAGCCCACGTTGCGCAACATCGCGCCGCTGATGTCCAAGGACAAGAATGTGAACTGACGGGAGCCCTCATGGAATCGCGCACCAGGAGAACTTCTGCGTATGCAGTGCATGTACAGCGTCGGATTGTTCGACAATGTGTTGTTTGTGTCCTCTGCTTCCTGGGCGCCGTTGCATGGGCCGATGTGCCGCTGATGCGCGGTCTGGAAGAAGTGGATCACGCGCAGGTGGAACTGCGCGGTGGGTTCTGGGGTCCGCGTTTGAGAACCCATCACGAGGTCACTGTCCCCCACGCGCTGAACTGCCTGGAGAAGGACGGACACCTCACCAACTTCGACAAGGCCGCGCGGGTACTCGACGGCCCGCTTCGGGGCCACCACACTTTCGACTCGGATTTGCATAAGACCCTGGAAGGCGCGGTGTACTCCCTGCGACACTACAACGACGGTTCATTACGCCAACGCGTCGAAGGCATTCTCGATCGTGTCCTGGCCGCTCAACAGAAGGACGGGTTTCTGATCTTCTGTTGGGTTGTCGAACTGAGACGCTTGAGGTTATAGGAAAATGAACAAGAAACTGATCCTACTCGCCAGCGCTTTGCTCGCTGGCTTCGCGCATCAGGCCTTTGCCCAGTATCCCGGTTGGCAGCATGAAGGCTCCATATTCATTCTCACAACGCCCGAGGGGGCGAACTTGCCGGCGACGGCGTTGGAACACAACTTCCCGTTGTTGGTGCGCTTGAACAAAGGAGTTTTCGATTTTAGCCATGCCAAGCCGAATGGCGATGACATCCGCTTTTCCGAAAAGGGCAAAGCCCTGGCCTATCAGGTGGAGGAGTGGGACGCGGCGAACGGCGCCGCCAGCATCTGGGTGCGCATCCCGGTTATCAAGGGCAATGCGCGCCAGGGAATCAAATTGCATTGGGGCAGGGCCGATGCCGTCAGCGAATCTAACGGGTCCGCGGTCTTCAATCCCGACAATGGCTATGCCACGGTCATGCACATGGACGAGGCACTGAAGGATGAACTCGACACGCTTACGCCGAAGGATGCGGGGTCGGCCACGGCGGGTGGGATAGTCGGCGAGGGCCGGCATTTCATACCGGGCAAGGGGATCAATGGCGGCGATCACGTCACCAACTATCCCTACAGCGACAACCCGTTCACGTCCGAAGCCTGGGTCCGAGCAGAAGCCCCCGGGGCGCCGATCTTTGGCTGGGGGAGGTATGCCACGCGGCTCAACGGCAAGACCGGGGATGGCAATGAGGTGGTGCTTTATGTGGGATCACCGCCGCGTCTTTCCTGGGCTTCCGATGGTCCTGGTGGTGCTACCGCCGGCACAGCGCCCGTTATGAGGCAGTGGAATCATGTGGCTGCGACGTATTCAAATGGGACCAGCCAGATCTATGTGAATGGCAAGCTCGATGGAAGCAATTATCATCGCGCTGCGATGTCCATGGTGCGAGATGTCTGTATGACCATTGGCGGAATGCGGGGTAGTTACGAGTTCGCCGGCGACATCGACGAAGTGCGCGTCTCGCGGGTTGCGCGCTCCGCCGACTGGATCAAGCTGGAATACGAAAACCAGAAAGCCCTGCAAACCCTGGTCGGCACCTTGGTGCAGCCGGGCAATGCCTTTTCGGCCTCGCCGACGGAGATCAAGGTTGCTGAGGGCAAGAGTGCGACCGTCACGGCTCAGGCCGGGGGCGCCGAGAAGGTTTATTGGATTCTCAAGCGAGATGGCGCGGATGCCATCGTCGCCGTGGACCAGTATTCGTACACCCTCGATGCCGGCCGGGTGGTGGCTGATACAGCGTTTGTTCTCCAGTTCAAGGCGATTTGCGCCAATGAGGTCAAGATCCGGAACATTCCCGTGACGATCAAGGAGGAGATTCCCGAACCGGTGTTTACCCTGAGAGCGCCCGCAGCCTGGAATGGCCGGGACACCATTGAAGTTGTGCCTGCGATCAGCAATCTCACCGCGATGAAGGCCAAAGGCGCGGGAGCATTGAATTATAAGTGGCTCGTCTCCGGTGGCGCCGTGATCAAAGAAGCGGTCACCGGCAAACTGATGCTCAAGCGATCGCAATGCGGCGGCAAGATTACCGTCAAGTTGGCGATCAATAACGGCGGCGCGGATTTTGCCGCCACGACGTCGATTGTGGTGACTGAGCCGAAGAGTGATCCTTGGGTCCAGAGGACTCCCGGGAAGGACGAGAAACCCGAGGATAATCAGTTCTATGCCCGCGACAACAGGAACGAGGGCACGCTTTATTACAACGGAACGCTGGACCGAGCCGCCGACTCCGTGTTTCTCAGAGTTCTTGCGGACGACAAGATCTTCAAGGCCGAACGCCAACAACTCACCCCCGACAGAGCCTATGCGTTTGCGGTCAAGCTCAAGCCGGGTTTGATCAAGTACAAAGTGGAGTTCGGAACCAAGTCCGGCGGCACTGAAACGGTATTGAACACCGTTGCGCCCCCACGCCAACCGCCGACGCCACCGCGACTTACGAAAACGCCACGAAAAAAGTGTCACCTCCTGTGTCAGTAGCATCGCGCACTTCACCCCTGCCCACCCCCACCAACAACCCCCGACAGTTACCTAATTCGGTAGGCCGTGGGGGTGGGGAGGCTGCCCCTGTCGATGCCGACTTGGCGGACGCGGTGAGGGCATGGCTGAAGCTGTCACCGGCAAAGCGAGAAGTATTTTTGATCCTGATCCGTGGGGGTGGTAAAATCTGAACACGGGCGGGCGAGGGTTGCTCCTCGCTAAATGGCTTGATCCGGCCGTGGTCTACTCACCGTCTTCCACGGCGGATCTGGCCTGCCCAATAGAAAGACGGTGCAAATGAAACGCGACAACCAACAGGTGGACGGGGCGGCCGAACAATTCAGAAGCTTTGCAAGGCATATTCACGATGCAGAAAAACGAATAGCCCCGTGCAACCAACCGCCACCGCTGGGCTACTTCACTTTTGATAAAGTACGGGCAATGGCCGGCCGGATATTCCTTGAGGCTATGCGGTTGGGCATTCTAAACGACCCCGAACACACACTGCTTCGCCTTGATCTGGAAGACGTGCAAAAACACGAACTCGCGGGCGGGCCGGACGCTGTTCCGCAAACAGTCTGCGTAAAGGCGGCGGAGTATCTCATCGCGCGATCAAGCGGCGGGCAATCAAGCGGGGCGTCTCAGCTTTTTACCCTCTGCGGACTCAAAGGCCACTTCGACGAAGTGACGAGATTGGCGTGTGTTGCCATCGCCGAGTTTCTGGACGAAGCAGCCGCAAAGACACAGGGAAATAAGCCCGCTGTGGGCGAGGGGAAAGCGTCCCCTTGCCAAATCCGAGCGCTACAGCAGTACCAGGACGCGATAGCGACCGACCCCCGCTTGCAGCGGAAGGATTGCCAGACGGTGTACAAATCCGTCGAGGCCCGCGTTAAATCATTCGGGAATCCGAATGACCTGCCCGACTTCAACACTTGGACTCGATACGTCCGTGCCGCGCGGAAGAAACTTTAGAGCGCGGACAAAAACGGATAACCAAGCGGATATCCGTTCTGGTTATTTCCCCAGAAAAAGCACGTCTTTTCATACTATCCGGTCTCTCCGTTCCCGTAAGGGTAGGCGGCCGCCACGTTGGTGGTCACCACAACCGGAGAGACCGAAATGTTGTACTTGTCCGTCTCAGACGTTGCTCGTCAAATCGGAGCGAACCCCCGCGACATCTCGGATCTTTTCTACCGCCGAGAGCTGCGCGACGATCTGTGCCCGATCATTGGCCGTCAGCGACTCATTCCACCCGATTACGTTCCGATGATCCGCATGGCGTTGAAGCGGAACGGCCGGCCAGTGGGGACGGAGGTGGGCTGTGGGTGAAGTGTTGACCGCCCCCGGTGTTTTGGCCGTCGATATTTCAGGCGCGGCGGCGCTACTGAGCATTTCGCCGAGTCACCTGTTCCAACTTCAGCGCGCCGGGAAATTCGGACCGGCCGGTTTCAGGCTCGGACGATCGCGCAGGTTTCTTGTCGAAGAATTGCGGCAATGGTGCGCAGCGGGCTGCCCGAGCGCGGCGCAGTGGCGGCCAAAAGGGGGCGGGCGATGACTATCCACGAAAAAGCCCCCGCTGGCGGCGAGGGCGGAAAAGATCGGACGCGCTCAGTATACCACAGCCAGAGCGGGGTGGCCAATGGATAGCACACAGTGGCCCAAAGTCACGAAAGAAAAGCCCTGCCCCGTCTGCCGAAAAGCCGACTGGTGTAGGTTGTCTGGTGACGGCGAGGTGGCGTTGTGCGCGCGGATCGAGCAAGGGAGTTTCCAGAAGGCCAAGGGCAATGGCGGCTGGCTGCATCGGCTGAAAGACTCGCCCGACTACCACGGCGGCAACAGTCAGCATCGACCCGCGCCCAAGTCCACGCCGAAGACACCGAAAATCCACGCCAGCATAGAGGCAGCGATCGCGGCGGCGAAGTGGCAAGTCCAGACGGCCGAAAAGCAAACCGCGACACTGGCCGGCGAGTGGCTGTACAGCGTCGGCGGCGTGGAGGTGATGAGGGTGGTGCGGTTCAATCTCGCGGACGGGGAAAAGCAATTCAGGCCGATCTATCCAGCCGCGGGCGGGTGGCGCATCGGCGATCCGCCTGGACCCTTGCCCCTCTACCGGAGTGACGAGCTGCCGGCGCCGGGAACGGTATGGGTTCTGGAGGGCGAGCGGTGTGCGGACGCTGGGGCGGGGCTGGGGCTGGCGGCAACGACTTCCGCACATGGCTCGGCATCGGCCGCGAAAACCGACTGGACGCCACTTGCCGAGAAACAGGTGTGCATCCTCCCCGACGCCGATGCGGCTGGCGAAAAGTACGCGGCGGACGTGTCGCGGATTCTGATCGGCTTGACCCCGCCCGCCCGCGTCAAGGTATTGCGTCTGCCGGGGCTGGCTGCCAACAGTGGCGAGGATCTTGTCCAATGGCTCGAGCGCGAAGGCCGCGACGGTCGGGAGACAGAAGCGATCCGGGCCGAAATCGAGGCACTGGCGGCCGCGCTGCCTTATGAGGAACCGGAACCGACTAGCAACGTCGCGGGTCGATTGATAATGGTGTGTGCAGCGGACGTGATCGAAAAAACCATCGACTGGACTTGGCCACCTCGCATACCGTCCGGCGCGATTACACTTTTCACGGGCCGGCCAAAAGAGGGCAAGAGTCTGACGGCGAATGACATAGCCGCAAGAATTTCGACCGGCACACCGTTTCCCGACGGCGCACCATGCCGTCAAGGTTCGGTTATTTTGGTTGCACCAGAAGACGATATCGAACGGGTGGCAGTGCCACGATTGAGGGTTGCTGGCGCTGACTTGCGGAAAGTCCACTTTGTAACTTACCTGCGCCGCGTTGACGCTGAGGGCAAACCATACGATGTTCAATTCTCATTGCAGCACATGGCCGCGCTCGAGGTGGAGGCCAAGAGGCATCCTGACCTGCGCATGATTGTGATTGACCCCATCGGCGACGTTCTGGGCGGCGGGGTTGATAGTCACCGGGACAACGAAGTCAGAGCGATTCTCGCCCCACTGGCAAACTTGGCGGAGCGGCTGGGAGTGGCGGTGCTGGTGATTGCGCACCGACGCAAAGCCAACGGTGCGTTCGCGGACGATCTGACGTTGGGGAGCCGCGCGTTCTCAGGGCTGGCCCGCGCCAACTGGCATATAAGCAAAGACCCACTAAACAAGGCCCGGCGTCTATTCCTGCCCGGCGGTTGCAACTACGCAGGCGAGGTGACCGGGTTGGCGTTCACCATCATTGGCGACAATGGCGAGCCGCCGAAGCTTTCATGGGAGCGGGATGCCGTGCTGCTAGACGCCGACGACGGTTTGGCAGCGGAGAATTCTGAGGACGGGCGCGGCCGGCCGGCGGATGAGCGAGAAGCGGCCGAAGCCTGGCTGGCAGAATTGCTGAAGGATGGAGAGGTCCTGGCGGCGACGATTAAGGCGGAAGCGAAGGATGCGGGCTTTGCTTGGCGGACGGTTCATCGGGCCGCCGATGCTCTGGGGGTGATCCGGGAGAAAAACGGGTTTACTGTGGGGTGGCAATGGCGATTTCCCAAAATGGGCAACACGCCGAAGGTGCCAATGAAAACCCCTGACACAGTGAATATGGCATCTTCGTTTGTAAGGGACCCATATGTACTTACTACTACTATACTTAGTCCGAAGGTGCCACGTGCCATAAATAAAGAGTCAGGGAAGTATGTGGCATCTTCGGCGGATGAGGGGCGAATTAGGCAAAAGTTATATGGCTTGGCGCGGGAACTGAACTGGCCAGCGGCGATGCTGGCCGGCAAAAGCGAACCCTTCACGGAAGCCAACTGGCTTACCTTGTCCAACGATGCACCCCTGGCCGACGTTGAACGCGAGGTTGACCGGCTGGAGGGACTGGCGAAGGCGGACAACGAGAAGCAGACGCCGGCGGACGATGACGGCGAGGAGCTTGCCGAGTGGCGGGAGCGGGTGTTGGCGGGCGAAGGGGGTGAGGCATGAGCGAACGATGGACGCTGGTATTCAAGGCTGAAGGCGACGGGCCGCCGGTCGAGGTTCGCGTGAGGAATTTACTAAAGAGGGCGTTGAGGACTTGGGGCTTGAGGTGTACCGGGTTCGGGCCAGATACACCGTCCCCAGCATCCGAGCCGACTGTTGAGTCGGTTGAGGTTGAAAGACGCGACACCGGCAACCCACCAGACGAAAGCGAGACTTTATGAGCAAGCATTTACCACCGTCACCTACGGACAATGGCGGACGTGACGATTTGGGCCGGTTCGGACCCCACAATTCCTTCGGTGTCGGGAATCGGCGGTTGAACCAGCGGGTACAGCAGATCCGCGCCGCGCTTCTGGAGGCCGTGTCGGCGGACGATGTTCGCGCGGCGACCCGGATGATGGTCAAGCTGGCGGTGGCCGGCGATCGCGCCGCGTTCGCCGAACTGCTGGACCGCACCATCGGCAAGCCAGTGGCATCGGACCTGTTGCAGCGTATCGAGCGACTTGAGCAACTTTTGGACAACCCAGAAAGCGAGTGACCCATGCAACGACTGACCGACCTGGAGCGTAGGCTTGCCGCGCGTAACGCAAAGGCGGAGCTGTTGGCGATGCTGAAGGAATGGGACAACGAGCTTTTGCGTCGGCGAGCGATACCTCTTCCAAGTGAAGAATTCATGGCCGGCGTGGATATCCCCGCTTCTGTCACGATGTGGCACGCGGTCCCCGAAGGAAGAAAAATCGGGCTGGTAATGAACGATGGCTCGATCGCCACCTGGTCAGAAATTATTGCGACAGATAAGGCAGGACCGGCGAAGTAGCCGGCCAGAACGATAAACCAGCGGTCCAGAGCGATCGCACATCAATGAGGAAAAAGACGATGAACATTTTTACTATGTTGCGGGGTGGGATAACCAAAACGCGAACTGAGGCGCTGAAGGCGTATTCTGAATTGCTCAGCCGCTCTGCCGACGATCCGAAACGCGGCGACGCTGAGAGGTTGAAGGCGCTGCTGGAAGCGCTCGGCATTACCGTTGCGGATGCCGAACTGGACGCAGCGGCGGTGGCCGAGCTTGCGGCGGCACGGGCGAAGGTGATACCCGCCGCCGAACGGGTGAAGTTGCAGGAGGCGTGCTGTGAAGCCGACGCCGCAATCAAAACTGCAAAAGCGGCGTGGGAAGCGGAGGAAATTCGTCTAAAATTATTGCTGTGGGAGGCGCAAGATCGGGTTACGATTGCGGCACACGCCGAGGCCGAGGCCGAGCAGCTCACCCAGCGAGTTCTGCGCGAGCGCCCGCGCGCCCTCGGTCAGGAGCTGGAGTTGAAGCCGGCGTTGAAGCCGCCGGTCGATAATACTCGCGTTCTCGTTTCACCCAGCTTCCCCCAAGCGCTGGAACCGCTTATCCCCGCGAGCGTTTTGGCGGAGGCGAAGAAGCAGGGACGGTTGGTGGTAGGTCTGGGCGATGGGCGCTACAGCTATGCACCCAAACTCACACCAACCCCCGAACCGACGGCGGCGAAATGAACGTACTGGACGCCGCTTGTTGCGGCGCTGCTGCAAACCGGCTTGGCGGTCGGTTTGTGGCTTTTAACGGGAAGGCTTCCGCGCCGACCTGTGTTCCGCCGCATCGTTTGACCGCCATGCGGCGAATTGTTCTTACAAGAAAGAGAGTTATCGAAATGGCAAACGTCACCGCTACATTCACAGAAATCGCCGGAAGTCCGCAAGAGGAGTCCAGCGGCCAAAGATTCCGCGCCACGCGAAGACTGCGCTGCGCATGGGCAGACCGCGAACTACTGCGCCAACAGCTTCTCGGCTTGGACATGGGATTCATTCAGATACCTGATCTGTACCTTGGCCATCCGGGCTGCTACGTTCGCAGCGTCGCCTCTGAGCCAGAAGGACATCTCATCAGGTCGCATCCTGTCGGTGGAGTCAACGTCTATGACACCGCACTCGTCACCGCCCAGTATGAGACGCCGTCGGGCGCTGGCAGCGCGTCAACGGACGATGGCGGGAGGGTGCTCATCGAGGAGGAGTTGACGCCGTCGGCGCAGGTCAAGGTGGGATCGGCAGCGGGCCTGTATTGGGCAGACGATACACCACTGATCGCTTCCGAGGCCCCCGATTGGATACTGCGGTTCGTCGAATGGACCGTGACGTTTCATGGCTTGGAGGTGCTGCCTGTAAATATTTTCGCATGGATGGGGTGCGTGAACAAGGATCCGGTTATCAGCAAGACATTGGGGATCACCTTCGAGGCGGGAAAGCTGCTGTTCAATGGTGGCCGGCCGCGTCGAATCTTCACAGCGACCGGGGCGCAGGGCTGGTCACTGACGGAAGAGTTCACCTACAACCCGTTCGGATGGAACAAGTTCCCGCGCGGCGGGGAAGCGGTAGTAGAGGTGTTGTACGATGCTGAAGATGAGCTGTATGAGCCCTACCCGCCCGTCGATTTCACCAAACTTTGATGCCCCGAACCCACGGCAACTTGATACCTCTTGTGCCGCCTCCGCGGCCATCCGCCATTCCGTGCCTGACCGCGCGGGGTGGCTTTTGAAAGGGAGGCAGCAATGGAAACCATGTGGCTCTCACGAAAACACCCCGGCCGCCGTGCTCCCCATTTTGGCTATCGCATTCGTGAGTTGGAAATAGAGAACGGTGTACTTTTTCGGCGGAATGAGGAGCTGGCGGCTGAACTAAGAGCGTCGCGGGCGCGGGAGAGATACCTGATCCGCAAGCTGGCGGAAGGTGACGGCAAGGGCAAGGAAAGGTAGGCTTAGAACTATGGGAACGAAGCAAAGCAAAACCCATTCGACGCACAGGGAGCCGGAGTATGTCCGCCGGAAACTGGCGGCGGCATACCGCAAGCGGGCTGCCGATCCAACGCTGAAGCCTCTTGAACGCGCAGAATTTGCCCGGATGGCAGAGGCATGGGCAAAAACACTGCCCAAAGAAAAATAAATACAAATGCCTTGACGTTCGTGAAGGCATAGGTTATACTACTTCCATGACGAAGCTGATTGCCTATTACCGGGTTTCCACAAAGAGGCAAGGCGATAGCGGGCTTGGGCTGGATGCCCAGCGTAAAGCCGTGGCCGATCATGCGGCCGCTGCCGATGCGACTGTCGAAGCCGGCTACACCGAAATTGAGAGCGGCACACGGGCGGATCGCCCCGAACTAGCCAAGGCCATTGCCCATGCCCGGCGGAGTAAGGCCAAGCTGGTGATTGCCAAGCTGGACCGGCTGGCTCGCAACGTTGCCTTTGTGTCTGCCCTGATGGAAGCCGGCGTTGATTTCGTGGCGTGCGACAACCCCCACGCCAACCGCCTCACCATCCACATCCTGGCGGCGGTGTCGGAGGATGAGGCCCGGCGAATCAGCGAGCGCACAACGGCCGCTCTGGCGGCGACGAAGGCCAGAGGTACATTGCTCGGCTCGGCACGGCCGGGGCATTGGACGGGGCGCGAAGAGGCCCGGCTTGCTGGTGCAAGGCGAGGAAATAAACGCTCGGCAGAGGTGAGGGCGGCATCGGCGGTGGCGGCGGTGGCAGACTTGTTACCGTCGATACAACGGCGACGCGAAGCCGGCGAGAGCTTCGCCACAATCGCGGCGGCTTTGAATGCCGCCGGGCAGCGGACGGTACGCGGGGGTGAATGGGCGGCAACGCAGGTGAAGCGTGCGGTGGATCGCGGCGCGGGGAAGTAATCGGGTGGGAAGGAAGGAACAACGTGAGTAATCGTATCCAAGAGCTGATGGAAGAGGTGTATGGCCCCGCCGCCCCATGCGATGAGGCGTTGCTCTCGGTCAAGCAGTACGCAAACGAACACGGCCTTCTCGTCTTCTACATGGTCATCATCGGCAGCGAGTATCAGCACATCGCCTATTGCGCCGCCCGGAACGCAGTCGATGCCTACGCCGTGGCTCTCCGCCGTGGGGTGGCCAGCGTCGGCGATGTGGTGCGCAGCGAGTGTATGGTGATTTGAGTCGATGGGGCGAAGCAAAAAGGAGATTACATCATGGAGAAGTTGCCGTTAGGTGAAGTGGCGGAGTTTGCCGACGATCTGAAACGCTTTGGGGAAAGGGTGGTCCGGGAATCGTGCCGAGCGCTGAAGATTCCGCCGAATGCCGTTGCGTGCTGGCCGGCCGGGGCGGATTGGCCCATCTTTGTGGATGAGAGGCGGGCGTATTGCCCACACTGCGGGCGAGGGTTCAGGTACATGGGGCCGCTACATCACCACCTCGATTGGGAGCACAAGGACAAGGCGACTGCGAACGCGATTCCATACGGGGCCAAGTTGGCGGAGTTGTTCCTGGCAGGCACGCGAGCCGAAGCGATCCGCCGGCAAATGAACGCTACGGGGAATGATGGTGCACCGCCAGCAAAAGGACGGCGGACGAAACTGGAATCAGGTGACGGTGAAGTATGAGCGTAGCCGACGTGGCGACGCTGTTCTGTGCGGACGCAGCAGCGTGCGTCCTAGACCATATACGGTCGAAAGGAACAGACGATGGATGCAAACAGATGGATTAGCGTGGAGGATCGGCTGCCGGAGCCGCCAGAGTAAAGGGCGCGGAGGAAACAGGAACGGGTGACGTTGAACGACGGGGCGATAGGCGAAAGACGCGGGATAACCGCAGAAGGAAAGGCATCGTGACTGAATCAACAGCAACCGTGGAGCAAGTGTCTGGGCCAACAGGCGAATGGGAGGATGTGTCGGTTCGCGAGGCTACGGGCGGTGGGCTGGGCAAGCGCCTTCCAAAGAGCAAGGTGATTGCACTGGCTCGCCCTGGGATGGTCGTCGAAGTCGCCAACGGCGGCGATGGGCTGGGCATCATCGAAACCATTACTTCCGACTTCGCCATCGTCCGATTTGAAGACGGGCGAGTGGAGACTTTCTATTGGGGGGAGGTAAGCTTGGAGGCCGTGGCGCCCGACCCCGCCTACATCGCCCGCACTCCGGGAGACGATGGGCTGAAGCTGGGGAAAGATGCGAGCAAGGTTCTAGGGTTGGCCCGTCGGCTGGCGAGCGTCATACAGGACTTTTCCAATTTGGAGACGGAAAGCGAATGCCAAGCGACTATCACCGAGTCTTATGAGCCGATGATGCTGAATTTGGAAAAGGCATATAAGGCGCTTTGGCAGCTGGCGGGGAAAGAACTACTGATTCAAGACTCCGATGAGGCGAGCAGCCCCGCGCCACGAAACGAAGGTCCGGCGGTAGACCCGGCGTAGGCAACGGGGCAGTAAGGTGGTGAAGCATGAAGGTACGCAAGCTGGTGGTGACGGAAACGGACGCGGACGGCAAGCGGATCAAACGGCCATCCACGAAATTCTACGGCGTGTTCGTTGACTGGAGCGGCGGGCTGCGCCGCTTGCCGTTGCTGGAGAATCGGCGGGCGAGCGAGGTGTTGGCGCGGACCGTTGACCGGCTGAACAACGTGCGGGCCGGCGGCGACGTGTTGACCCCCGACCTGGCGGAAGCGGTGGAGAAGATGCCCCCTTCCATCCTGGCGAGGCTGGGGGAGTGGGGGATCCTGTCGGGGATGCGGTTGGCGGCGGGGAAGGGCTTGGCGGAGCATGTGGCCGACTGGAAAGCGGCGTTGCTGGCGAAGGGCGGTACGGATCGGTATGCGGAGCTTGTCACCAGCCGGGCCGGGAAGGCATTTGCGGCGTGTGGCTTTAAGCAGTGGGGCGACATATCCGCCAGCCGACTGCAGGGGCATCTTGCCGGGCTGCGGACGGATCGGCGGAAGGCCGATGGGAGCATAGAGCGGGGCTTGTCCGCTCAGACGTTCAATTTCTACCTGCAGGCCGTCAAGCAATTCTCGCGGTGGATGGTACAGGACGGCCGGGCAACCGAAAGCGCCCTGGCCCACTTGCGGGGCTTGAACGTGCGGACGGATCGGCGGCATGATCGGCGCGCATTGTCCGCCGATGAGTTACGCTGGTTGTTGGACACAACCGAACACGGGCCAGAGCGTTTTGGGATGAGCGGGCCGGCGAGGGCGATGCTGTACGGGCTGGCGGTGGGGAGCGGGCTTCGGGCAGGCGAGCTTCGCAGTTTGACGCGCTCGAGCTTTCGCCTTGAAGGCGCGGAGCCGGCCGTGGTGGTGGCGGCGGCATACTCCAAGCATCGACGGCAGGACGTACAACCGATCCGCCCAGACCTGGCGGCGCTGCTGAAAACCCACCTCGCCGGGAAGATGCCCAACGCCCTCGCATTCAACGTGCCTGGGCGCACCGACGTTTCCCGCATGTTCCAAGCCGATCTTGCCGATGCCCGTAGAGCATGGCTGCAATCGCGTAGGATGCCCGCCAGCACGCCCAGGACCGCTCAGGACGCATCGGAAGGCGAGGGGGATACATTTCTGGCCTACATCGACGCCGCGGGCCGCTACGCCGACTTCCACAGCCTACGCCATTCATTCATCACAGCACTGGTGATGGGCGGGGTGAATCCCAAAGAGGCGCAGAGTTTGGCCCGCCATTCCGTGATTACGCTTACGATGGATCGCTACACCCACCAGTACGCGGGCAATCTCACGGCGGCGCTGAGCGTACTACCGGACCTGTCCAGCCCCAACAGCCAAACGGCGAGGGCGACAGGGACGGATGGCAGGCTGGCCGGCGGAAACCCCTCTTGTCAGAATCCTGTTTTTCCTGTGTCACCCCCTGTGTCACTAGAAGGCGCAGTTTCAAGTAGCTTGGTGGAGTCTTGCGGAGTCGATAAGCAAATGTCCGCAAGTGCAGAATCGCCCGGTAAAACAGGGCGAAATCGTGCATTTACAGGGGTTAATGAGGCGGCGGGTAAGGGTAGGATTGACCCGCCCTTTGATGGTATTGAACACCGTTAAGAATCTCATCTGCGGCGACGCCTATATCATCGACGGACAGTCCAATGCCGAAGCCACCGGTCCGAACAATGGACCCGGGGTGGACCCGGAGACTTCCCTCAGCACCTGGATCCGCAGCTATGGCAATCAGCATGACGGAACGACCCGCGGAGGGTGGGGGAACGCCGTCCGAACTCATATCTGGGGAAGACCGGATTATGGAAGCCATCAAATCGGCGCCTGGGGCATGGTGCTCGCCAAGAACCTGGTGGAGAAGTATCAGATTCCCATTTGCATCATCAATGGCGCCTACGGCGGTACCCCGATTTGGCATCACCAGCCCAATCCAGCCAATCACTATGACTCGAGCGGCGCCTTCTACGGCAACCCCTACAAGATTTACGGCAGCCTGCTGACGCGCGTGACTGGGGCCAAACTGACGCATGGCATTCGCGGCGTCCTTTGGCACCAGGGCGAGAACGACCAGGGAAGCGGTGCGCCCACCGGTGACTACAACTGGAAATCGTATCAACAATACTTCGTCGAGATGTCCGCCGCCTGGAAACAGGACTACCCCAACATCCAGCACTATTACATTTACCAGATCTGGCCCAGCGGCTGCAACATGGGCGGCACTTACGCAGGCGATATGTTGCTCGATGTTCAGAGGACTCTGCCCTTCCTCTTTTCCAACATGCGGATCATGTCCACCCTCGGCATCGTCAGCGGATCGAGCGGTCGCGGGCTGGCTCATTTTGATTTGGAAGGCTATGCGCAGATCGCGCAGTTGATGAGCCCCCTGTTGGAGCAGGACAATTACGGCTTGGTCCCGAAACAAGCCATGACCGCGCCAAACCTCAATCGCGCTTGGTTCTCCAGTGCCGCGAAGGATGCAATCGCTCTCGACTTTGGCCAACCCATGGGCTGGAAGGACGAGATGAAGCGATATATCTATCTCGATGACGTGGTGGCGCCGATCCGCACCGGCGCAGTCTCAGGAAACGTCATCACGCTCAAGTTGACAGCGCCTTCGAGCGCAAGAACCATCTCCTATCTGGCCGGAAGAGACTGGGATGGGACTCCAAAGCATCTGCTCTACGGCGGCAACGGCATCGCCGCGCTCACGTTCTGTTCGGTCGGAATCGCGTCCTCTGCAGCGGCAGAGCCGGCCCGGGTTTCTTTTGAACCGACGGTTGAATCCCTCGAACAGTATGAGACTCCCGAATGGTTTGAGGATGCCAAGTTGGGGATCTACATGCATTGGGGCCCGCAAAGCATCCCCGGCGTGGCTACCACCTGGTATGCCCGGTGGATCTATGAGCAGGGCAGCGAGGGCTACAAGTATCATTGCGCCACGTATGGTCATCCGTCCAAGGTCGGCTACAAAGACATTTGCAGGCTCTTTAAGGCGTCAAAGTTCGATCAGGCCCAGGCGGACCGACTGGTCAAGCTGTACAAGCAGATTGGCGCCCGCTACGTGGTCCCGGTTGCGGTGCATCATGACAATTTTGACATGTGGGATTCGAAATACCAGCCCCGGTTCAATTCCGTCGCCATGTCCGGCAAGGATATTGTCGGAATGTGGAAAAACGCCACCGTCAAGCACCGGCTGCACTTGGGCGTGGCCTCGCATGTCGCAAGAACCTATCGGTGGCTTCAGGCATCGCATGGAGCCGACCGCTCCGGGCCGATGGCAGGCGTGCCCTATGATGGCCAGAATCCGGAGTACGCGGATCTCTACGGGGTGAAATGGAATGACACCAGCTTCTGGTACGAGCAGAGGAGCGACGTGGGGCCGCCGGAATCCGAGAAGCAGTTCGAAGACCGGATGAAGGACCTGATGGACAAGTATCACCCCGATCTCTACTACACCGACGGCGGGATTCCCTTCAAGCAGGTGGGTCTGAATGCCCTCTCGCATTTCTACAATGAGAACCAGAAATGGAATGATGGCAAATTGCAGGCCGTGGCCACAATCAAGCTGGACTGGACGCCCAATATCGCCATCAATAATTACGAGTTCGGGTACCCCGAGACCGTCCAGCATTACCCTTGGCAGTCGGACAAGACGATGGGCGCCGATTGGTACTGGATCCGCAATGCCACCGCGAGGTACATGTCGGCCCGGCACGCCATTCACATGTTGATCGACACGGTCAGCAAGAACGGTAATCTGCTCCTGAATGTCCCGTTGACACCCGATGGCGAACTGGAGCCTCACCCATCTTCTACAGTTGCTCTCGCCCCATCGGCCCTGGCGCTATCAAGAACGCTGGTTTTCGGGCATTTTTGAAAAGTGTCGTGCCACAATATGATCGTACATCTGATTTACACCTTGATTTGCTCGCGGTCGCTGTGCGA
>JAPLNB010000362.1 GCA_026693085.1 Planctomycetota bacterium
GCTTCTCGCAGAACTCGGGGTCGAACAGCGTGCGTTTCTGGTGATCGTCCGCCATGCGTGTTCCTTCCTGCGGCGCTCACACCCCCAGTTCCGGCGTCGTCGGCATCCATAAGAACTTGTACGCAGCGCCCAGCAGCTGGATGATCTCACGGTATTGCAGGTGCCGGACTTCCGGCTGCGAGTTTGGCCCCGCTCAGGCAATCCCAAAGTGTGGACTCTTCCAGATGATCTTCAGGCCGTCAATTCCGGAGACAACTGGGCGGAGACCGCTCATCATTATCCTGTGGGCCAGCGGGCCTCCTTCGGAAATCATCTCGTATTGCAGACAGATCGCATTATCCGTCGTCAGGTAGAGCCGATTGGGATGCCCGCCATGCCTGCGAAGTTTCTCTGCATCAGTGGCAATGCGACTTCGTAGGGTCATCATGGCATTATACCCGTTCGGCTGTCAGTCAAGTTGATGAAATCGTGATATAGGCCTTGGATTGTGGATTGTGCGGCCAAGCGTCAGCTGTGGTTGCTCAGGTCTTCGATGACCACCTTGTTGGCGACCTGGGTTGCCCGGAGGAACCTGCTTTTCCTGATAACGCCCGTGGTGAACGACAACCAGTCGGTCGTCTTCTGCCGCACCCACCAGTTGCAGCGGTAGCGGTCTTCAAACACCCGCACGCTCCTCACCTCTTCATCCGGCTGCCTCTCCATCATCTGGTCGATGGCCTCAGACAAATCATCTGTCGCAGGCGCTGTTTGAGCGACTCGGTGCTTGTGGGGCTTGTCCTCTTGCGTCATTTCATGCCTCGCTGGAACCGCAGTGGTCGCGGTCGGGGTCGTGGCCTCCATTGATTCTGGTCTGGCCTAAGAGCGATTCCGCTGCCCAGGCTTAGCTTTCTTCTCCACAACTTTCCAAGGCAACTTCGCCACGGTTGCATCAATCTCACTGGAACCTTCATCGGCCTTCAAATCACGAACGTGATATTCCCGAATATCCGCCGTGTCTCCGGCAGTTCCCTGTATCGTCAGTCGCCCATCGGCATCTTGGTGCTTGCTGACCAGCGTCAGTTGCGTGCCGAACTTGCTGTAAATCATGAATCTCCTATTCCAGCACTCTACGCCATTTGCCCATGCATTGATATACGGGCTCCTGGGCTCCTCGGCGCGTACAGTGGAACACCCTGTTGCTGTTGGGTACCCGATCATGCGTGGATATGGCCGCGGTCAATCGAACCACTCATCGGCTGGATCGAACGGCGGGACCACGATGTTTATGACCTTCAGTCTGCCAACCGCCCGATGCCGACAACGCGGATTGATCAATACGGTCACCATGGGCTTCACCGGGACCCGTTCGCCGTCCAGCTCCAGATGGCCTTGACCCTCAAGGATCAGATAGATCTCGGTCAGACGCTTGTGGTAGTGGGTGCGGGCGTCGGCCTGAATCTCAACAAGGTGCACTGTTGCCGCGGTGTTCTCTGGCAGAGCAAAGGCCCGCCGGGCCTGCCCGCACGGGCAATCCACCGGCGGGATTTGAGAGAGGTCGGTGAGGAGGTAGTTTCTGGGCATGGCGTGTCCTGCTGTGCCGGGCATTGTGCCGTTCTCATCGTGTGCGCGGTCCCTGAGGCCCCTGAGGCCCAAACTCACCGAATAGCCTCTTCACGCCCGGGAAGGTCTGGCTTTGCGGCCGCTTATCCAGGCAGTAGGTGACCACGCCGTCGCACTTGCCGTCCCGCCAGGCCTGCAGCGAGATGCGGAGCTGCTCGGCGATGCGCTTCGGTGTAGCCGGATCACCATGCCGCAGGCGGAATTCCTCTGCGTTCGCGGCCGTCATCGAAATGAAGGGAATATGAAAGCGTCGCTGCCCGGCCGCGGGGACGACTCCAAAACCGGTCACAAATGCACCCTGGCAAGTGGCTTTCCAGTCCTGGGGACGGGCCAGATCCGCCGCCATTTGCAGCCCTTCTGCGCGCAATCCGCTCAGGCGCCACTGAACGCCGAAGTTGCTCACACCCTTTTTGTCCACCAGCCGAAATGCCACGTTCACGTTGGCCTTGCCGCGCACTTGCCGGGTCACGTCCACGCTGACCTCTTGCCACGTGGCCGGTCCACCCGCCAGGTCGGCTTCCCACACGACAGCGTCATCCAGCAGCAGCTGCTTGAAGTGGTAGCCGTCCGTCGCCGCTGTGAAATCGTCACGCTCGCGAAAGCGAACCTCGTATTTGTCTGCGGGCAATACCTTGGCGGACTGGCTGGCCATGACAAAGTCGCCGGCGTGCGACGGAGTGTCCCAGGGATATGCCATTTCGCTGGCCGACGCGATCGGCTCGTCGTTGAGAATAGCCCATGTCCGGTCGATCTCATCCCGGTCCTGCAAGTAGGCGACGACCACGCCGTCGATCACTGAACGATAGTCCTCCACGAACTTCGGCCCGATCTCGTTGAAATACATCAGCGGCAGGAATCGCAGCTTCGGGTTGATCTGTCTCGTGCGCTCCTGGGCCTTGTGCAGATACGCCGGGGTGAAGAACTCGTGGTTGGCGTAGAAATCATCAATCACCCACGCCGTCAGGTTGGGATGCTGCAGTGACAGCCGCGCGATCTCCTCAGCCCACCTCAGATGGTCCAGCCGGAAGGGCTCGGAATACTGGTTGCCGTATTTCGGCGGGCTCTCCGTCGGCGGCACCAGGTACGCCCATACCTGGATTCCGGCCTGCCTCGCCTTGGGCAGGAACAGCTTCAGATCGTCCCAGTCCGTGGGCGCATGCCAGATCAGCCAGTAATACGTGGTGACACCCAGTTCCTTCAGCCGGGCCACCATCGCATCCGCGTCAACGCGGCCATCCGCGAGGCGCAGCTCATCATCGTAGTCGGCCAGGTGCCGATGAAAGGTATCCGTACCTGGCGATTGGACCGACGGCTTTGACTGCGCTTGCGCCGCTGCGCCGACCGCCCAGAGGAGAGTCGACGCACAGAACCAGCGTGCTATCGTTCGCATGGGAGTCCTCGCCATCTACTACACCGGGCTGTGCGGATCGTTTGCACTTGCGAAACAGCCGCGGTGACCGCGATCGACCGGAAACGAAGTGACGCATTATGGGGTAGTTCCAGTAGCACGGATCGTCGGCGCCAGCAAACGGAGGATCGGCATGCGCTCGGCATGGCTTGTGTGCCTGATGGTGGTCGCCCTGGCTGTGACGGCCCACAGCCAGGAGAACCTGGTCTTCAATGGCGACTTTGAGGACCAGTCCGCCCAGAACCCACCGCCAGGCTGGGCCATGTGGGGAGACCCGCAATGGAAAGTGGCCGTCAACTTCACTCGCGATGCGACTGTGGCGCACGGCGGGAAGACGAGCTTTCGGATCCACCATCCCAAGGACACACAGGGCTACATTGTCACATCGCCGGAGCACGCCATTCGGCCCAAGGAGGGCATGGCCTACTCCGTAACCTTTTGGGCCAAAGCCAGCGCGCCAGTGCGGACCAGTTTTGGTTTCACCGCATATGAGAGCATCAGACCGTTTCGCGATGCGCCCTCGCCGGGCGTCTGGCCGATTGATGTGGGCACGGAGTGGAATCGCTACTCGTTCGAGGTACATGAGGGACTGGAATTCTTCGCCCCGCATAGCCGCTACCTGCTGCTGACGTTCCGGGCGACGAGCAATCCATCCGAACAGGTCACGCTGTGGGTTGATGATGTGGCGGTCGTGGAGAAGCCCAATCCGAATGGCGTGCGGCTGATCGACCAGAGCACCCTGAAGTCCGAGCCCGTGCAGCACCGACTCAAGCCGGGCGATCGTCTGGAAATCACGCTGGATGCCGCCAAGGTGGTGCGGCCGGTCCATCGCGAGGTGGCGGGGATTTCCTTCCACCGCGTCGCGGGTTGGACGGGCGTGCCCTATGACAGGCAGGGCAATTACACGCTTGGCCCGGAACTGGAGGGGGCCATCCGGGAACTGCACTTGCCCATGACGCGGTTCTATGGCGTGGGGCACGAGTCGTTCAGCGTGGAGCAGTCGATCGACAAGGCAGCGGAACTCTGCCGGCGCCTCGGCATACCGTTGGAGAAGGTCGTGCTGGAGCTGGAGGAACAGAGTGCGAATCGCAAACTGGATCCGGCCATCTGGTCACGCGGCGTAAAGCACTCGCTGACCAAGGGTTATGGCTTGCGACGCTGGGAGGTGGGCAACGAGGTGTACTCGCAGACCTTCAACAGCGGCTCGCCCATGGGGCAGGCGTTTGGCACGCCGGACGACTACGTCGCGCATGTGAAGGCCGTCAGCACGGCCGTGAAGGCGGTGCAACCCGAGGCGCAGATCGGGCTGAGCATTGCCATGGGGAACCTGAAGTGGGGCAACTATGTCATCAAGCAGGCTGCGAGCTTCTATGATTTCGTCTGCCCGCATTTCTATGCCGTGTGGCAGGTGCAGGGGCGCAAGTTCGAGGTGGTGAGCCTGACGGAGAACTTCCGCGTGCTCGAAGAGGCAGCGCGGCTCCAGACGCTGGTGAACGCCTACAACCCCGGGCGGGATGTGTACATCTACGACACCGAATGGGGCATGCACTCCTGCGGCCCCGGCGGCGAGCGGGCCGACAATGTGGTGCGCAATGGCAACCTGTGGGGCACGATGCATCGGGCCGTGCGCATGATCTATTACGCACGGGAGGGTTCGCTTCGGAGTGCCAGTTCCTGGGAAATGCTCACTCGGGCAAACTCGCCGGGGTTCGCGATCCTCACCAGGGACACGCCAGCGAAACGATCAATGATCTACTGGCTGTACTACCACTTCAACCGGCATCTGGGCGAGTCGGTGCTGGAGATGGAGGGGACCGCGCCGTACTACACCCCCGCGGCCGGGGACGACAGGTTCATTCGCCCTGGGGAACTGGCCGGGCCACTGACGCCGGCTGTGGCCACGTTGAGTCGCGATGGCAAGAGCGTATACCTGATCGTCGCCAATGCCTCGTGGGACAGGCCGACTCCCTGCCGGATCAGGATGCGGAACTTCGCCGCCGGCCAAGCCAAAGGTCTTGCCCTGTCTCAGCGCGGTCCGGAAGAATCCGGTTGGGTGGACAGAGAGGAGGATGTGGTCAGAGAACTCGCCATCAACTTGGCGGAGGATGAACTGACGATGACGCTCCCTGCGCGGTCGATCGTGTTTGTGAGTCTGCGGCAGTAGCGACGCCGCCCACTTCCAAGTCCGACGATTCGGTCTTCGGGGTCACTGCAAATGACGGCGGTTGGGTACTTCTCGATTTCTTGGTATTTCGCCGCGACACCTGGCGTGGTGACGGCGGCGCGGCAGGCTTGGTGACTTACTTGACCGGAGCGGCCGTCGCATCGACCTCGACTTCAGCAGTCGAAACAGGCCCGTCGACGCCGAACTTGTTGACGATCTTGACTTCCAATCGATTGGAATCGGCATGCGGCGTCCAAATGAATGCGTCGCCAGCAGCTTTCCACTCGCCGCCATCAATGCGCGCAACGAATGTCTTGAAATTGGGCGTCAACGTCTTCAGCGATACACGGAGCCCGGCACCATCGGGGGCGAGCGTAACGGCGGCCTGATTGATGGGGAAATAGGGGTCGCTGCCCGGGTCGGCGGGCACGACGCGCTTGTGCCACGACGTGCCGTCGCACAGGCGGTCCTGAGTGATAAACATCTTGCCATAGTCCAGGCCACCGTCCATGAGGTTGGTGTTGGGGACATACCCGATGAACGCGTATACGTTCGTCGCGCCGGCATCGAGCACGAGATCGCCGAATCCGGGATAGCGTCCGCGGAAGACGGGCATGTCGGATTTGCGGTAACGCTTGCGGTCTTTGTCCAGCACGAACACAAGGTTCCGACCGTCGCGATAGAACCATTCTTGGCGGAACTCGTACGCGTTCAGCGGTACGCCATCCTTCTCCAGGTACATCGCGAAGGTCGGGTCGAACAGAACCCACTTGCGGTACTGGTTCGACCAGATCTCGGTCGAGGTGTGCTCGGTCGAGCCCTGGCCCATCTTGTCCGGCCGGCGCAGAGCAAGCGGGCGATCTACCCAGCCCAGGCTGGCCGCTGCGGAGACCATCACATCGCCGTAATGGGAGCAGAAGAACGCATTGCCCGCATCAACGGCTTTGAGGATATCGAGCGCGCCCCGCGCAGGCGACGTGGGCTGGCCGAACTTCTTGAAGCGGTGGTTGACCCAATCCAGTAGCAGAACCTGGCGATCGAACTCGTCCTTGCCTGGTGCGACCACCTCGTCCAGGCGGTACCGCTCGCGAAGCTCTTTGAGCTTTGGGTTGTCGCAGGTGTCGAACTTGAACCGCCTCGTGTAATCGCTTTCGACGTACGGGAGGGAGTCAAGCTTGGTGAGGACCGCTCGGCGTCCACCAAGGCTAACAGCGTCGCCCTGCTTGAGGGGCGGTTTGGCTTCCTCGGCCGCGGCTGTGACGATGACACATCTCATGGAGGCCAGAGTGGCCAACGCGAAGAGCGTGAGGCGCCAGCGAGGTTTCATAGCGAATCCTCCGGGACGGTTGCAGTATCTTCCCAAGCAGTTAACAGAGTCCAATACTCGACACGCCGTGGCGATGTTGCCGCCGCAATATCATCGCATGGGACCTCAGGACCACCCAATATGCCCGAAGTTACTTCGACTCACGGACATCCAGGCACATCAGGTTGCCCTCGCTTGATCGCAGGAAAAGCCGCCCATTGGCGAGGACGGGCATCGTCCATTCGCCACGCTCGCCGATGTCCACGGCTGCCAGGGCTTTTGGCCCGCTCGGTGAGAGTTCGGTAACGACCAGGTCGCCGCGCACGTAGGAGATCATCCGCCGGCCCGCGATCGTGAACGGATTGGCGGAGATCCATCGCTTGCGCCCGGCCTCACCGGGGGCCGCCTCCACACCCCTGGCCGACCATTTCAACTCGCCGGTGGCCAGGTTGTAGCAACGCAGGCCCTCCTTTCTGGCAATGGGCGTCGGCGACTCGTCCATGCCATAGACGAAGCCGTCGAACGCGGCACAGCTGTGCCAGGCGGTGCGCAGGTCAGCCGTCTCCCACGCGATCTTCGCCTGGCCGTCGCTTACCTCCAGGCAGATCGACCGTCCGGGCGCCTTGTCGTCGCAAACGCGGTAGGAGGCAAAAACGCGGCCGTTCCAGATGATCGGCGTGGAAGCAATGGAGGCATCCTCTGGCGTGGGAAACCGCGGGTCCTTGAAGTCAAAACGCCAGATTGTCGTGCCGTCTGCGGGGCTGACGCCCAGAACCGCCACTGCCGCGTGGTACACCACGCACGGCTTGCCGTCGATGACGCCGGACATGGGCGAGGACCAGAAGGCTTTGACTTTGGTCGGGTGGATACGCTCGCTGTGCCACCGTTCGGCTCCGGTGCTGGTGTCGAACCCGAAGAGCGTCCCATCCTTGCTGTTGCACGCCACAACGACGATGTTCCCCACCACCAGCGGTGACCCAGCGTGGCCGTACGGCGTGGGCTCCGGCGCGATGCCGCCCGCTCGTTTTTCCCAGAGGACCTGGCCGGTGTTCGCGTCGAGGCAGAGCAACTCGCCGCCGGTGGCGTAGACATAGGCCTTCCCGGAGTCGACCGTCGGCGTGGAATGCGGGCTGTAGTCGCCACTGACGGGCTGGATTGTGTGCGACCAGAGGACCTTGCCACTGTCAGCGTCGAGGCAGATCGCCGCTTCCTTGGTGGTCTGCTCACCGCTGATGCCCGGTAGGAGCACGCGTCCCTGCGTGTAGACGCAGTTGCCGACGACGGCGACGGCAGATGCGCCCTTGCCGATGGGCGTCGTCCACAGGCGCTTCGGGCCATTGGCCGGCCAGTTCACGGACCAATCCGCCTCAGCCGAGACGCCGTCGCGGTTGGGCCCACGCCATTGCGGCCAGTCGGCGGCGTTCAGCGGAATCGTCAACAGCGACAGAACCACCGGCACGGCTCGCCACAATGTGCGACTCCTTCCTGGCTAACCAGCCGCGAGTGTACGGTAACGCGCGGGAATTCACTATAGACGTGCGGCCGGAGAACTCGTGCCCAAGCGTCGCCGTGGTACAACTCGAGCCGATCATCGCATCCGCCTTCCGATTCATGTTCGGACACCAGAGAGGCACCTGATCGAACGAGCGTGGCTGATCGCGATGCCCCTTCCTCAGGCGATCAATCGCCTCGTGGGTTGGCGCGGTCGGAGCAGCCGGGGGTGCGGCGGCCATCCTCTGGATGCCCCGCGCCGAACATAGCGCTGCAAGAGAGCCTTACTCAGGTTTCCACCTTCCACCCGAATTTCCGACGGGTTCCCGTCGCTGCCGACAATCTGCTGGCCTTGTCAATTACGATGGATCGGTTTGCTGGCGCGCAACCTGCATCCGCCCAGATTAGGGATTCGGAATCGAGCTAACCAAGAGCAGTTGATCGGCGGCTCAGCTCCGATTGTGGAGCTGAGCCTGCCTTCGAGGGGTTCAGCACGAGGTGATGAAAAATGGAGAGAAGAAGATGTCCAACGTGCCTGCTGGTTCAGGCAGAATCGCGGTTCTTGGCGCATCATTGTGACCGGTGCGACAAGCGATTGGTTGACGCAGCGAGTGAGTATGACGGGGTGGGAGAATGAGCGGGGCTGAAAAGACACGGAAGCTGGTGGACGAGAAACTGGATGAACTGGCGGCGGCGTTGGAGGCTGGGCAAAGCGAATCGCTACGACAGTACCTGGCTGCAATGGGGAGATTCCATCGCTATTCTCTCGGCAATATCCTCCTGATCGAGATGGCTCGGCCGGACGCGACACACGTTGCTGGTTACCGAACTTGGCAGCAGCTAGGCCGCCAGGTAAGGCAGGGCGAGAAGGGTATCCAGATATGCGCCCCCGTCGTGGTGCGCCAGAAGAAGGAAACCGAGAGCGAAGAAGACCGCGTTGTTGCGTTTCGGGGGGTTACGGTATTCGACATCAACCAAACCGATGGCCGCCCGCTGCCGGAGTTCGCGAAGGCGCAAGGCGATCCCGGCGAGCACATTGAGAGGCTCAAGCAATTGATTGCCGCACGCGGCATAGCGTTGGAATACGCGGAGAACACCCATGGCGCAGAAGGCCTTTTCACGGATGGGAAGATCGTGATCCGGTCGGGCCTGACGCCGGCGGAGGAGTTCTCAGTGTTAACTCACGAGACCGCCCACGCCCTCCTCCACGGCAGCCCCGAGTCGCGATCGCTGAACAAGACAGTCGTGGAGACGGAGGCCGAGGCCGTCGCATTCGTTGTCGGGGCCGGCGTCGGCTTGGATTTGGGGTCAAGCTCGGCCGATTACGTGAGCCTCTATGACGGGAAGAAGGAGACGCTGCTCGAATCGCTGGAGCAAATCCGGCGGGTGGCGGCAGAGATCATCAATGCTCTCACGGCATCGGATGAAGCAAAGGCGCGCGACATTGGTGTGCCGGCTGAGCATGCCGTTGCGGCATGAACCTGGATGAGGTGAACAACATGGAAACACGACGATGCCCCGAGTGCGGGCAACCAATGCCGGAGGATCCCGAGAATGACCTGTGTCCGGGGTGTTCAGCGGAAAGCGACTGCTATGGCGTGTACCTCATCCTGCGGTAGAGGCGCCGATGAAAAGAGAACTCGCTACAGGGGGTACGGGTCGAGCGTTACACTGGCAGGTCCTCGGTATCAGCTTCGGCTTTCTCGGGCTCGGGCGATGATCCGCGTGTCAGCGAGATGTACTCAAAACTTTTCAGGCCCACCAGGAAAAGTCTGGAAATATCGTCGGCAAAATATGACGTCGTTTCGTGCCAGACCTTATGCTTGTCGCGATAGCCGCGAGTGAATTTGACGCTGTACTCGACGGCAATGCTCCCGTCTTCTCGCGGTTTTTCGTTTTTCCAGATGGCCGCCTTGACGCTACCTACTCTGATGGTGTGGACGGGCGGCTGTCCTTTGGTTGTCGGGGTGTCTTCAGACATGGCGATTTTCCTTTCGTGAAAAGGGTATCCGAAACTGAATCACTGATTACCTTGACGTTCGATCATTCAGAAACGGCTTGACGGCTGGCCTTACGGACGGCCTTGGCGGGGGGCTGGGTTCCGGGTCTGCTAGAGTCGAGATGTTGCGTGGAGTCGGGGATGGGGGAGCGGACGGAGGGGCGTAGTATGTTGGTGCTGGTGGGACGTAGGGAGTAGGTGGAGGGATGTAAGGTGGGTAGGACGGCTCGGCGGATTCGTCAGATTCCTGGCTCACCGGTCGCGGCGGCCATAGTGCTATCGCGAGGAACATCGCCGCCAGCACGTGCGCGGCGTTCGCGAACTGGAGGGGCGTGCCGGCCAAACCGAACGGTCGGAGGGCAACGCCGCAAACGAACGGAATCACGACCGCTGCAATCGCGAGAAAGGCCACAAGCAGCAATCCGCCTTTCGAGCGGCTGTACCAGGGCTGCGGCGAGCCCGGCAGGAGATGATTGCCAAACTCGCAGATGGCGCCGCCGCCAGCGGCACCGCCGGTCAGAAGAAGGAGGAAGCCGGAGAGGCCGACTGCGTTCGTGAGGATGCGCGAGAAGTACTGGCTGTGGATGAGCCAGGCAGCCACCTCCGCGACCGCGGCGACTGCGAGAACCAGCGATCTTGCAGTCGAGTGTGAGTTGTTCATTGGTTATCTCCTATATCAGGTTGCTTGGGCGGCTCCCGATGGCGACGCAGCACCTCGAGGACCGCGACCATCGAATGAGGTGCCAATCATCTGGCCCAGCGGGCGAGATGGTCCGCGAGTACCTGAATGGACAGCAGCGCAATGCCAATCCAAATCCAGGATGTCCACCCGGGAAGCTGTCGGCGGAGCAGTCGGGAGACAAACGCATGCAACCGAAGTCGGGGTTCGTCCAGGATCAAGAACTCGATGGAACGTGGCTTGGGCGGAATGGGCTCTGCGATAACGCGTACCAGGAGCAGAAACAGGTATGCCATCACAAAGGACGCAATCACCTTGAAGATGATCCCTACGAGAAACTGTGCAACTGTCATGGCTGTAAACTCCGATTCGGTATGACGTACATCGGCGATGAGAAAGAAGCTCGTGCCTGTGCGTGCTAATGTCGTTTCCACGGACCAGATGGAAGCGGGATGGTGGGAAGGGGCACTCCGGGCCGGAAAGGCCACGGGTCGTTCAGATCGGCCAATCGTGGCGGGCGCCAGAAGGGCAAGGTTCGCCGCCCGTGCAGGCAGTTCCTGAAGAATTCGGGATCGGGGGGCTCAAGATCGCTGAGCTTCGGCGGCCGAGGAAGTCCAGCCATCAGGGTCTGGCAGCAGGCGATCCAGTCGCCCGGCGACGGGCAGTCATCAAAGCCGCGGCTCTTGATTGCCGCCCGAAACAGCGACAGGGCCTGCGAATAGTGCTGCGCTAGGGCATCGGCGGCGTGATCGACGGTCTTCCCGCTGCGGCGGCGCAGATCATCCTGGTCGAAAATGCCGCCTTCGCCGGTCATGGGAGACTGCGGGCCGAGCACCAGGATTTCTGCACTCAGGATCGCGCACGCATAGCGGTCAGCGTGTTCGCACCAGGTGGCACAGGCATCGAGGTAGTCCCCCCGCCAGGCAAACGGAGCTGCATAGCCTGAGGTGCCGCAGGTCGTGGCTTTCGGCATGCTGAGGCTGGGATGGAAGGCGCTGTCGAAATCGATGAATGCGCACGAGGGGCTGGACAATTCGAAGAACGCGTTCCCACACGCAATATCGCGGTGCGCAAGCCGATGATGTTCCATGACCTGGACCAACTCATTGAGTCTCTGGCATACCGTGAGTCTCTGGCTGGCTTGGAGGACCAGCGAGCCACTACGGAGTTGATCGGCGACAGCGGTCCAGTCAACGCCCTGCGCCCGTGTCATGAGGATGGTGTTATCCAGCCAATGGTTGAGTGCAACCGAGAAGAAGCTGCCAGGTGTGTGCTTCAGGCTCCCTTTGGTCAGAACGGTCCGATCGGTTCCGGTCTTGAGCCCTGGGTGCTGTGGGAGCAGCCGGGAGACTGCCTCCAAGTAGTGGCGGTCAAGGCCTTTGCCAGGGTGACATTTCTTGAGTAGCCAACTATTCCCATCCGAGTCCAAGAGGCAATAGACCTCGGCTTGGCCGCGTAGAACAGAAAGGGGGCTATCACGCAGGACAGGGTGTTTCTGAAGCCAGAATTGCCGTCCGGCCAAGAACGCCGGACGGCGGCTGTTGAACCATTTATCCATGCATTCAGCGGGCATGATGTTTGATCTCCTTGAAAAGGTGGTCCTCCTCGGCCGTGCCAGCGTCAGCGTTGGCCAAGCGGACCCAGATGAACGACATGTCGTCATCGCCCTGCCTGTCCTGCAGACGCTGGTGCAGGTCGTTGAGCTGGGCGTGTGGTCTCTCGTGATCGCCGAGTTCGGAGCCATGTTCCTGGAACCAGTTCCATAGCTCCTGGGGCGTAGTGAAGGCGCTGTAGAAACCGTCGCTCGCCAAGACGAACTGTGTGTCGGCGGGGAAACGCTCCCGGAGGCAGCGGCACTGGCTGGTTCCAATGTGGTCCGGGACGACCGCCGTGAAGACGCTCTTCTGGTCGAGGCGTGCGGGGACTTGAATTGGTGCTGAGACCCGCCGGACGCCGCTGGAATACCGCACGCGGCAGAAATGCCTCATTGACTGCTCCCGGAACCGCTCAGCCAGGTGGTGGGGAACAACCAGCAAGTCATCCGTGCGCAGCGCAACGTCGGGCTGTCGCACTGTGCTACGGAGCCGTAGTATGGCACCGTTGCACACATCACGCGGAGCGCAGATCAGCCACTTTCCGGGGCTCTTGGTGCGGACGCCAGACTGCTCAAGGGCGTGCGGGTAGGTATTGCCGTCACCGAGAATTCGGCATATCAGCTCGTCGCCGGGCCGAAGCGGGAACGCAGCGTAGTCTTCCTTGATTGGAGGCGTGGGTGCGCCCACATCGAGGGTGGTGAGGAGAGTATCTCCGTCGTGATCAAACGCGAAGAAGGCGGAATCACCCACCACGACGATGTTGACGTCGATCCGATCGTCCGCAGGGATGAAGGCGGCGGTGACCAGGGTGGCCTGGAAACTGTTCTCCAGGGCCCGCTGAGAGGCGTCGTGAAGCAGTTCCCGCATCGCGGGGGATGCGCTCTCCGGCAACAGCATTCCGCGCCGGCTCGCTTCCCGCCGCTTGGCGTAGAGCAGATCGGCCAGAGTCCTGAGCCTCGCCTTGGGATCAACAGACCGCGCGAAGAGCGCCGGGGCATAGTCAACAGCGCATTGGGCGGCCTCGGCCCCGCAGTGCGAGTCGCTGACCCCATCGCTAAGCGCGGCGACGCCGTGGACGGTGTACCAAAGGGCTCGGTCCTGGTCCTTTGATTCGCCGCCCATGCGAGCGGGCGAGACCAGGGTAATCGCGGAGAAGAGATCCTGTTTGGGTTGGCGCTTAGTCATGGTCGGCCTTCAGAATCAACGATTGACGCGGGAGCCAATGCTGCTCACGAGCTGGATACTGTGCTTCAAAGCTTCTTTTGTGCGTACGTCGAGGAACAGGCGGGCGCCGTCGCGGAAACGCGGGAAGATCCCGTCCGCCTTGAGATTGGCACAGATCGCGTCCGGGGCGACGCTGCTCATGTTAAACATCTTGATGTTGTCGGGGCTCGGACCGGCTTCGGCCTCGCTGAGATATCCCGGGAAGTCCTCGGGGCCCGTATACGAAAGGGAGGTTTGCGTGCCGATGTACGCATTGACGACGAGAACGTTCCCGTCGGAGGTGGTTAACTGCTTGATCTGCTCGGCAGCCGCAGTCGCATCGCTCTGACTTTCGCCATCGCTAAGATGCAGGAGCATCGGAGGGAAGGACTGTTGGAATTTCGAGTCGGACAGCGCCTGCTGGAGCAGCTGGTGAGCCATCCGCATGGCGGCCTCCGCGTCGGTTCCGCCGTGTTTTCCGCCAAGCCCCAGCGAGTTGCCCGCGTCTGCGTACCGTTGCATGGCGGTCTCGATGTCCATCACTCCCGGACCCCAGACCTCTGGCGTGGTGCCATAGACGATCACACAGACGTGGTAACGCGGCTTGATGCGAAGGCTTGGGCCCGAGACATCCGTGCTGAGGCCGAGAAGATGCTTAAAGAGGATGCCGAGGTATCGCTCGACCCAGAGGTACTTGGCATCCTGGGTGCCGAACATCAACTCGGCCATGCTGAGGCTGTCGTCAAGAAGAAAGAAGATCAAGCCGGGAAGCGCACAACTGATTTTCTTGGAGTAATTCATGGGAATGGGCCTTTCGCTGAAGAGATTACGAGAAGAGGCAAATACACTTGCTTGCTGCAATCAATCCGTGTCTGTTCACCGGGTTCCGCGAAGCACACGCACGATGGCGACTGCGGCCGTGATCAGCACACCCAGGACGGTCAGTTCGGTGTATCGGCTCCGGTTCCTCACACGGAGGGCGCTCATAACGTCGTCCCAGGTAAATGCCGGGCGAAGACCTTGGGCCATCCAGAGCAGGAGGCCGATGACGGCTGGAACAAGCAGCAGATGCCATTTGAAATGCCAACGCGGCCGCCGCCGACGCTTCTGTTGTGGCGGCTTGGGCGGAGCTGGGACGGGGATCGTGTAACGAGGCATATTCGAGGCTCCTTTCAATGGAGAACCATAAATGGCCTCGCGGGATATCCCGTGGCGCACGGGTGCTCATGGCGTGACGAGTGACTGACGCAGCACCTTGCGGGCGACACAGGAGGGCAGAGGTGAGAGGCCGGAAGACCCATCGTGAGGGATCATGGTTCCTCCGCATCGGAGTCGCGCTTACCGGAAGCGGGCTCGACCGGCTGCTCGTCTGGAGGCTCGTCCGGCTCGGCGGTGCTATCGTCGCCGTCGTCGCCGGCACCGGCGCTTATACGGCTCAGCCCCCACAGACCGAGCAAGATGAGTGCGAGGCCGCCAAAGCTGTAGATGGCAACGGGTTTGCCATCCAGAAACGGGACGATGGTGCGGACATCAAACGTGTGAGAGTTGCCACGCATCCACATGATGACGGCGAACATGGTCATCAAGATGAACGTGATGGCAACGAGTTTTCGATTGGGGTGAGTCATCGAAACGCCTTTCGCAGGTATGGTTCGGCAAGCGCCCATGTGAGCCTCTGGCCAAGATCGCAGACCACGGGGTCATCCTGGAGCTTGCGTTGTAGATCTTGAAGGAATCGCTTCTGGAGGCAGACGATCGTGATTTTCCGGACGGCGCAGCACGCGCGGAGTTTCTGCAGATGGCTGGAAAGGTTATCGGTGGCGGAGTCGCAGACCTCGAACGCATCCCAAAGGTGGTCTTCGGCGCGCCACACCACGTCGGTGGCGTAACCCCCGGGCAGCGTGAATTCACAATGAGCCTCGCGATGTTCGTGTTTGGCACAGAGCTCGATCCAGTGACAGATGTGTTGATGTAGAATCTCCCCCCGGCCTTGGTGGGATGGAGGTGCGCAGCCGAGGAACGTGGCGCCGGCCTGAGTAAGACGATAGACCAGCACGTTGGCGCTTCCGAGTCTGCCTTCCACGCTTTCCGCAAGACCGAGAGTCGCCAGCGCGTGCCTGACACCCTTCTGTACAGCAGGAGGCGGCACCGTGCCCGTTGCTTGCCAGAGCACTCGACCGGGCGCCCACGGATTCGTGGCGATCGCGTGGAGAAGCTGGTGGGCTCGTTTGGGAATCTGAGGCTTGTACACGCCTTCTTTGGCCCGGCGGAAGCTGTCGCGCAGGTGATCGTCTTTCAGCTTCTTGATCGCATCCCATACATCGGGAAGCTGATCCAAGTCGGCCGCGGGCGTCCACGGATGCGGGTCAGCAACGATGTTGGCAATGTTTCGGCCGTGCGGGATGAAATCCGTCTGGATTAAGAATGGATACGCCCAGTTCCCTTGCGATTCCCTGAAGATCGCCTGGCCCGGGAGCAATGCGGGGAACATCACATCGGCTTCCGGGGGAAGCACCAGCGTTCGGCGCGCGACAAAAATAGACTCGGCATCGCTTTGGTTGCCAATCCAATGGTAAGTGGGCTCGCATAACGTATATTTGCTAGCCCCGTCCAGCTGGGACAGCCCGATGACAAAGGCGATGCCGTACTCCCGGCCAAAACGCAACAGAACGGAAAGAACGGACATTAAGGACCGCCGAATCAATAACTGGCGATGTTATTGAGGTGCGGCGACAAAGTTCCATCTGGGCAACAAGTCATCGAACCCGATGGCCATCGTGGCTTTGAAGTTGTCGGCGACCTGGCGGCCGACTTGGTAGACGCGGCG
>JAPLNB010000363.1 GCA_026693085.1 Planctomycetota bacterium
CAGAGACACTGGCGCCGAAGAGCATCGGGGGGAACCAGGAGCCGTGGGAGTTCAAGGAGAAGATAGGGGGGAGGCTGGCGTTGATCGGGGGGATGGACCAGTGCAACGTGGTGACGGACGGTCCGCGGGCGAAGATCCGGGCGAAGGTCCGGGAGCTTTTCGAGAAAGTGGGGCAGGATGGGGGGTATATCTGTTCGCTGAGCGATCATTTTTTCGAGACGCCGACGGAGCATCTGCAGGCGTTCGCGGATGCGGCGCGGGAGTGTGTATACTAGGCGGCATGGCGGTCCGCGAGACGATTCTGGAGATGGAGGGGATCAGGAAGGCCTTCGGGAGCATCCGGGCTTTGAATGGGGTGGACTTCGAGGTCAGGGCCGGCGAGGTGCATGCGCTGATCGGGGAGAACGGGGCGGGCAAATCGGCGCTGATGAACGTGCTGGCGGGGCGGTTTGACGACTACGAGGGGCGGGTGGTCATCGGGGGGAGGGAGGTACGGCTGACCAATCCGCGGCGGGCGCTGAAGCTAGGGGTGGCAGTGATCTACCAGGAGTTGAGCGTGCTGCCAAACCTGAGCGTGGGGGAGAACATCATGCTGGGTCAGGAGCCGGCGGGGAGGTTTCCCGGCGCGCAGGGGCAGGCCTGGACGGGAGGTATTGAGTGTTCGGAACCTGACGCGGCGCGGGGTGTTCGAGGGGGTGTCGTTCGATCTGCACGAGGGGGAGATACTGGGGCTTGCGGGGCTGGTGGGATCGGGGCGGACAGAAATCGCGCGGGCGATCCTGGGCGCGGAGCGGGCGGAAGGCGAGTGTGAGTTTGAGGGGAAGGCGATGGGGCGGCGGAGTCCGCGGATGTGCCGGCGGATGGGGATCTGCATGGTGCCGGAGGACCGGAAGCGCGACGGGAGCATGAGCGGGCGGCCGATTGCGGAGAGCATCAATGCGGGGATCCTGGGGCGGCTGACGGGGGCGAGAGACGGGGATCTGGCTCGGGTCGCGGCTGCAGAGTCTGAATATTTGGGAGGGGCATCCGAATTGCATTGAGCCTGGGAAGAGGCCGCGAATCACGCTGACTCCGACCCTGGTGATCAAGGATGGGAAGGCGGTGTTGGCAATGAGCGTGGCGGGGGGTGATGCGCAGGACCAGGCGATGGTTCAGATGCTGACGAATTACATGATTATGGGTTGGAGGTGGAGAAGCTGGTGCGGACGCCGCGGTATACGACGGATCATAGGGTGGGGTCGTTTGGGCAGACGCCGCCGGTGTTGGGGGGGTTGAATGTGAGCGAAGCGGTTGGGGAGAAGGTGATCGGGGAATTGAAGGCGATGGGAGACAAAGTGACAACGAGTGCGAGGGGTCCGGGGTATGATCGAGTGGTGATCGAGATTGACGCGGCCACCGGGGAGATGCGAGCGGCGGGTGATCCGGGATCGGGGCGACATGCGGCGGCGGATTGAGACTGGTTCGTGGGAGTTGAAGCGACGGAAGGCGAATATGCGATACTATGGATACTGGTGGCGATGTCGGTGACGGCGGCGTACCTGGTGGCGGCGGAGCCGGTGACGTATTACGTGGCAGCGAATGGGAACGATGCGTGGTCGGGGAAGCTGGCGGCGGCAAATGCAGATAAGACGGACGGGCCGGTGGCGGCGCTGGCGCGAGCAAGGGACCTGATTTGAGCGGCCAGAAAGGGTGGATTGACGGCAGCGGCGACGGTGGTGGTGGCGGGCGGGGAGTTGTCGTACATCAGCGGGGCGTGGATGGCCGTGAGATAGACGAAGTCGTACGGGTATTTCAAGCCCTTCACATGCCGCAGGTACCTGTAAAGGCCGGTCTGGATGGTGTCGAGGTTGCGGGAGTTTCTGTTGCACCACTGGTCGAACATGCTGTAGTGCTCACCGTTCATGACCAACAGTTCGCGGCCGCTGGGTCCCTTCCACCGGTAGACCGCCGGACGCGGCATAGGCGTGCCACTGAGGTGAAGATTGATGGCCATCGTGAGCAGCTCGATCTTGCTGTCCAGCAGCAGATCGACCGCGCTCCACGGAATGCCGGTGACGTCATGCTGGTTGACTGTGCGGATGTCAGCGCCGAGTTCCTCACGGAGCTTGCGGACAGGATAGAGCTGGCGAGCCAGGCTCTCGGCGGAACTGAGGGGCGTGGTGTTGTACTCGAACCCGGAGATGCCCAAGTGGCCGGAAGCAAGATGTTTCTTGAGCCGGGTGACATCCGCGGGTGTGGCGGTCTCCAGCCAGCGCATCACCGGCGCGGTCGCCTCGGCGGTCCAGCGGGGTCTGGAGAGATCATCCGGCCAGTTCGCAGTGCGGTCGAGCATGTCCAGTGGTGCATTGAGGTAGTCTTTCTGCAGTTCCCAGTACATGGACTGCGGATGGGCGTATCCAATATCCACATGGCTGTGGTGCAGGATCAGCACTTCTTTGCAGAACGAGACATCGGCTGTTTCAGGAGTCGGCGCGGCCGCCTGCGCTCTTCGAGGAGCAGAGCCCGCAATCAGGGCCACAACGAGCACGGCGAAGGTGAATCTCTTCATGAGTCACTCACTTGCGGATTGAGTCTGGTGATCTCTGGTGCAGGCAACGAGGGTGATTCTAGGGTTTTCTTACGCGGGTGGCCACGGTTGCCGAAGCGCGTCCAATCCATGGGGTGTAGCGCGCATTTCTGGCGAATATGGCATAATGCCCGTGAGTCAACCACGGAGGACTGATGGATCTGAGCAAACTGACTGAGAATGAACGGATTATCGCAGAGCATGCTGTGCTGACCTATCAGGCCGTCAGCGAGGCGGTGCGAAAGGCCCCGCAGGGCCAAGGCATGGCGGCGATCGAAGAGGTGGTCCAGGAGAAGGGATTTCAAACGCTGCGACGGATGATCGAAGTGAGCGCCTCGTAAAACCCCGAGGCGCAAGAAAAGGGGTCTGTAGCCAAGCGTGCCCCTGCGGGCACACGATGAGCTATCGGGGGCTGATCCCCAAGCGGTTTATGAGTTGTGTGGGAGAGGTGAGCGTGGGGCGACGGTATCCGGGCGTTCTGCCTCCAAGGGGGTGGCGCTACGGAATCGCTGTCTTGTTCCCCGCCAGGCCTCACGCAAACTGCCGCAGTACGACGTGCATAACGCGAGAATGACTTCTCATAGCCCGCAGCTACAGAATCTGCTGCGTTGAGAACAGCTCCGCCAACAGCGTTGCCTGCACGTCCTTCCTCGGCTGGGCCCGCACCGGCAGCTGTTCACCTCCCGGAGCAGTAGCTGCCTCAACTGTGGTCCTGGCGGATAACGGTCCGGTCTGCCTAGTAAACGCCAAATCGATCAGGAAGTAGTCGTCGGCATTGATGACGCCGTCATAGTTGAAGTCGCCGTTGTACCAGCCGCTCTTCTGGCTGATGAATCCCGAGTCGATCAGGAAGTAGTCGTCCGCATTCACGATGCCGTCAAGGTTGGCATCGCCGTTGTAGGTGCACTTTGCCAGGATGCAGTTCTGGTCGACCACTTGTCCTGCGAACTCGTGGATGATCGGCTGACCCGTGCTGTCGTCGTTGTTGAACACTGCGATGGCTCGCAGGCCCGTTCCGCCCGACCTGGCCAGCGAGCTGGTCAGGCCAGGCGCCTGCCAAGCACGTTGCAAAGAGGACCGCACCAGGGCCGTAATCACAGCGGTCTTGGCCTGGCCATGATCGCTGTCACCGTGCCTGAGGATCAAGACGCTCCCGCCCAGATCCAGTGTACCCCCGTCATGAAGAACCAGATCGTCGGCCATCAACACATCACAGCCGGATTTGACGATCACACTCACTCCCGGGCTGATGCTTAGGGTGGAAAGGTGCTTTCCCTCAGTGATGCTATAGGTCCCGGCATTTGCGTCCAAACGTACCGGAAGCGCCACAGGCCCGGACCCGACGACCGAGAGACGGAGCACTGGCTCCGCCTCGCCGCCAATGTTGCCGTATACGCCATCCTCGTCTTCCGCCGCGACCAATACCGTGTACGATCCGCGAGTGTAATTGTGCGTGAGGATGGAAGTCGTGCCGTCTACGGCCTGCGTGATGCCATCGCCCCAGTTGACCGTCCACAATCGGATCGTGTCCGCACCGGGGTCGGTCGCCTTGAGAGTCAATTCATAGCTGGCGTCTTCCCGCGCTGTCGATGCGCCAACCAGCTCAATGGTCGGCGTAACGTTGGTCACGGCGACCGTTGCATGATCCGAGGCCTGCCGGCCAGTGCTATCACTGGCGACAAGCGTCACCACGTAGACGCCATTATCGTCGGGTGTGAATGCGAAGTCGCTGCCGTTACCGCTTGCGTAGTGCCTTCCGTCCTTGGCAACCGACCACGCGAAAGCGAGATCATCGAAGCCAGCGGCGTAGCCCTTGAGCATGACGGGTGTGCCCTCTGCGCTCGACGCCGGAGCCCCGGTTATCATCGCCTCGACGCCCTGAATGACCTTTACTGTGAGCAGCGGTGGCGCGGGCAACTCGATGATCCCGCGATACGTATACTGACTTTGACTGGCATCATTCCAGGTGCCTAACGCAGGGTCGCGGAACAGCCAATTGTGGAAGTTCATGACAGCGTAGTCTTCGTCGCCGCCCGAGTTGTTCGGTTCACCAAGGTGCCAATTGGTGTAGTCCACCGGTTCTTCGGTGGTCCACACGAAATTGCCCTCGGTCGAGTATTCGTCGGAGTCTGTCAGGCCGATCCAGAACGCGTCGTTTGGTCCCTGCAGATGCAGGAACTGCCGGATGAGCAAGTCGTGTTCCTGCTGATCATTGATCGCCACCAGGTGCCCACCCTTGGCCACCGCTTCCGCCTCTGCCTCGCTCCAGAGCTCGATCGAGCCGGTCAATTCGTACACGCTGGACCAGGCCGATCCGTAGGTGCCGTCCTCGTCCGTGGCCGCGACGAAGATGCCGTACGTGCCTGATAACGCATAGGTGTGTGTAGCCGATGAAATCGGCGCTTCGATCGTCTCTTTCGTGCCGTCACCCCAGTTGATGGTCCATGACGCGATCGTATCCGCAGCCGGATCGGTGGCCGCGAGCTTCAGCTCGTAACTGGCCCCTTCTTCGGCCAAGGGTGCTCCCGTCACGGACAGCGTCGGAGCAACGTTGGCGACCCGGACGGTGGCCGTGGCCGATCCGGTCAAGCCCGTTGCATCGGTGGCGCGTAGTGTGACCGGGTAGGCGCCATCGTCATCGGGGGTGAAGCTGAAGGTGGATCCCGAACCAGTGGCGTAGGGGGCATCGGACCGGGTCACCGCCCAGGCATAATCGATCGGGGCTGTGCCGCTGCAACTGCCGGTCAGCGTGATCGGCGAACCCTCCGGACTGGCAACCGGCACGCCGCTGATCGTGGTTCTTGCGATTCCCACCCGTACAGAGAGCCGCGGGACAGCGGCCAGCTCGATGATGCCGTAAAAGAGGTATGGGCCAACATCACTCCAAGTAGCTGCATCAGGATTTGGCCCCGTCAACTGCTGGACGTTCATCGCTACGTAGTGCTCATCACCCATGAAATTGTTTGGTTCACCGACGTTCCAGTTGGTGTAGTCCAGCGTTTGACCTGTGGTCCAGACGAAGCTGCGATCACCGGAATAAGACGGGAGGTTCGTCAGTCCGATCCAGAATGCATCGGTGCGATCGTCCAAGATTTGCCGGATGAGCAAGTCCTGTTCCTCCTGGTCATTGATCGCCACCAGATGCCCGCCCTTGGCCACCGCTTCCGTCTCTGCCTCGCTCCAGAACTCGATCGAGCCGGTCAATTCGTACACGCTGGACCAGGCCGATCCGTAGGTGCCGTCCTCGTCCGTGGCCGCGACGAAGATGCCGTGCGTGCCTGATGACGTATAGGTGTGCGTGGCCGAGGAGATGGGTGCCTCTAGCGTCTCTTTCGTGCCGTCGCCCCAGTTGATGGTCCACGAGGAAATCGTATCCGCACCCGGATCGGTGGCGGAGAGCTTCAGCTCATAGCTGGCCCCTTCCTTGGCCAAGGGCGATCCTGTCACGGAGAGCGTCGGAGCAACATTGGTGACGCGGACGGTGGCCGTGGCCGATCCGGTCAATCCTGTTGCGTCGGTGACGCGCAGTGTGACCAAGTAGTCGCCATTGTCATCGGGGGTGAAGATGAAGGTGGATCCCGAACCGGTGGTGTAGGGAGCATCGGCACGGGTCACCGCCCAGGCATAATCGACCGGGGCTGTGCCGCTGCAACTGCCGGTCAGCGTGATCGGCGAACCTTCCGGACTGTAGACTGGCACGCCGGAAATGCGTGCCCCGTCTACCCTGACGGTAAACGGTCTGTACGGAATCTCGATGATGCCGCGGTAGTTGTAGTAATGCTCGTTGGCATCTTGCCAGGTGTCGAACCCTGGCGTGCCGACCGGACTGTGGTAGGGGTTGATCACCCCTTGGTGACCCGAGTTGTTCGGCTCGCCGGGCTCCCAGTTGGTGTACTCCACCGGCTCACCGCTGCTCCAGACGTAGCTGCCGTCACCGGAGTACTTATCGGTGTTGGTGAGCCCGATCCAGAATCCTTCGGGTTTGCCGGACAAGAACTCACGCACGATCAGGTCCTGTTCATCCTGCTCGTTGATCGAAAGCAGATACCCGCCCTTGGCGACCGCTTCCGCTTCGGCAGCGGTCCAAGTCGCCTCCGTGCTGCTCGGCAGATACCTGCTTGTCTTGCTCACATCATGGATACCATGTTCGTCGGTCACCAAAGCGTTGATGGTGTGCTCACCCACACTGCGATATGTGTGTGTTGCGGTGGGTGGGTTGCCGGGAACTACCTCGGTGTTTCCGTCGCCCCAGTCGATCGTCCAGAAGCTAATCGTGTCCTTGCCCGGATCAGCGGCGCTAAGGTTGAGCATGTAGGGCGTGTCGATCAAGACGATGGGGTCACCAGTGAGCTTTATGAGGGGCAAGACGTCGGACACGAGCATGGCCACGCTGACCGTCGTGGAGTGGCCCAGCGCGTCGGCGGCTGTAACGCTGATGCTGTAGTTGCCGGCATCATCCGGAGTGAAGACATAACTGGCGCCCGATCCGATGGCGTAGGGCTGGCCGGCCCTCGTGATGGTCCAACCATAGCTGAAGGGGCCAAAACCGAAGGCCCGTGCCGTGAGCGGTAGCGACGATCCCTCTTCCTGCGTCAGGATATCAGGCAGGCCGTCAATGGACACAGCGGGCTGGCTCGGCACATAGAGCTGGCTCGAGGGGATGATCTGGTACCCGGTCCCCACGCTGTTCCAATAGAGCCTCACACCCGAATCATCGCTGTCATTGAAGTACTCCAGCCGGATATCGTACTTCCTGCTGGTTTCGAGCGTAATCGGATTGCTGGAAAGGTACTCGCCCCAGGTACCGGGATCGCGCCATTTTTCAATAACAAGTCGCCCGTCAACATACAGCCGAACACCGCCGCGCGTATTAAGACTGAAGGTGTACGGCTCAGATGACCGAGCCTGCAGTTGGCCCACCCAGGCAACTGAATAGCTATTGCTCTGGATTGATGGATCTGGCGTGCTCAGGCCCCATCTGAATTCAATGGTCGGATCAATCCGGAACAACTGCGATCCACTGAAGTCGATGCCGGAATAGTAGGTGGCGGCCAATCCAGTGCCGGTGCCCGGCAGCAGTCCTAACGTGGTGGCCTGGGCCACGTTGGATGGTTCGCTGTTGCCGATTGGTGTCACAGCTCGAACCCGGTAGCAGTAGCTCGTGGCCAACTCCAACCCTGAGTTTTGATAGTGCACCGTATTGCCTGTGCTCGGGCGTCCAACCCGATAGACAAAGACGAATGGACCGTCGGGTCCCGCGATGGATCGCTCGACGCTGTAATCGGTCGCGAGTGCGCAGCTATCGGACCAAACCAGGTCCAACTCGCGCAGACCCACGTTTTCGACGGCCAAGTCCGTCGGCACCCCTGATATCACAGGCCGCTGCGCCAGTTCTGCAACCTCGGCATCGCTCAGAACGCCATCGTAGATCCGTAGTTCGTCCAGAGCACCTTTGAATTGTGTGCGGTTGTCACCCAGGACGGAGCCGATCAGGAAATCACCGGCCAGTGCGGGAAACTCGTTGCAGGCGGATTTGGCCTCCAGCTTGCCGTCGACATACGTCTTGATCTCTTGGGCAACGTCATCGCAAGTGAAGGCGACATGATGCCATACGCCATCGTTAATCCGCGATGCGCTCATCGCGGGCGGACTGTCATCGCCAAGCATGATGCCGATCTGTCCGTGGTGGATCCACCCCCAGAGGGCGGAAACGTCCGGCTGAACGTTGCTCCAGATCCCCGTGATCACGGGATCCTCTTCGGAGCCGTCCTCCCCGTCACCGCCACACGTGGTATTGACCCACACCGAAAGGGATGCTTGTTTCGACAGATGGGGTCCGAGCGGCCGCATGGGGATGAGGCACCCGTCTCCGTTCAGATAGATCGCCATGCCCCGGATGCCGACAATCCAGGTTTCGTCCTCGTCGTCGCCGAGGATCATTGCGTCGAGTTGGTTACCCGACGTGTCAAACACGAAACGGTGATTTGCCTCCTCGAAGAGGTATTCGCACGCAAGAGGGGTGGCTATGGCCAGGAGCAACCGATTCTCGAGCGATTCGATCGCGGGTGGGCACGTCCTCCCCAGCACCGCGCGGGACGTCGACGAAAGACGTGCCCAAGCAGATCGTCCGCATCTATACGAGGCGAACACGTTTCCGGATTTCAACATAGTTGCCTCCGCTGGTTGTCATCCCATATCAACTATCAAGGACGCGTTTTGCCTCTATGGGTTCTCTGACTCAGGGCACAAGCAACCGCCGCAGCCAGAAGAAGACCGGCGGCGGCCGGCTCCGGCACCTGGTTGCTGTAGAACGATACCGGTCCCAGCGAGCCCCACATGGGGTCCCAATCGGCGGGGCCGCCGTTATTGATGCGGAGGTCCAGGCCGGGTGGGAACTCGTGCAGAGCTTCATTGCCTTCTCCGCCGATGACCCACGGACCGTCGTTCCAACGGATGGCCAGACGCTGGCCAGGGGGCGCAAGGCCGTCAAAGCGGTATTCGATGCTGTCGAAGTGGTCGACCACATCGTCCGCCACCACCGCGCCAAGCTCCGGGCCATAGTCAAAGCCCCCCAAATCAAAAACCAGAGTCGTCCGGCGCTCGTAGGGCGGAAGATCGAAGTGCACGGCGGCCCACCAGTTCATGTTGTCGTCGGTCAGCCGCTTGCCTGGGGCCGTCGGTCTGCGTCGGCGTAAGGCACCGATCAAGGCGGCGATCCAACACAGAGTGGCCGGCTCAGGAACGGTGGCGACCAGCAAGGCGTCAAACTTGGCCGAAGGAGTTGACCTGCAACTGCTCCAGGTTGGTGAGAACGCTGGCTGGGATGCCGGGGACAGGGTCGCCGGTGCGTGCCGCAAGGCGTAAGGAATCGGGCAGCCCGACCCATATGCCCAGGTTGTTGGAACTGTCGACCGCGGGGCCAGCGAGGCTTGCCATGAAGCCGACTTGGCCGTCGTCGGTGGGAATCGGTCCGTCGAAGCTGTTAAAGACGACGTCAGTTGGTGTGCCTGGGGCGTGCTGGTTGGAAGCGGCGACCAAGAGAAGGCTGCCGGGCGCACCCAGCCAAACCGAGCCTTTGACGGCGGGGGCGGAGTTGCTGAGGGATGCCGCGAAGGCGACCTTGCCGGATCGGCTGAGAGCCGGGCCGAACAGATCGGTGAAGGTCTCAGCGGTGGCTGGTGCCACGGAGCCGGTGCGGGCGATGAGCCGAGGTTCGGCTGCGGGCCCCATCCAGATCCCGAGATTGTTGGTGACGGTGATGCCCGGTCCCGTGAGGTTCCATAGGAAAGCTACGTTGCCGACATCATCGGTGGAGAACTGGGGGTGGTAGTCACCAAGGAACAGGGATTCGACACCCGGAGTTGGCGAGCCGGTTATCGCCACGGCTTGAAGCAAGCCTGGGGGCCCGGTCCAGAGGCCAAAGGGATCGCGAGCCGCTGACGTGTCTCTCAGCCAGCCGTCTAGAGTAGTGCGTCCGAACCTGCTGACAACGGGATAATGCAGGTTCCCGAAAGGCAGATGGCTCCCCGGAGCAATAGCTCCGACGCGAGCGACAAAGTTCATCGAGCCGGGCTTGCCACTCCAGATCCCGCAATTGCCGCAGCCTTCAGCTCCGGAGGGCTGAGAGGACTTGAAGGCGTCGGTGAAGGTGACGTATCCGTCGCTGCTGATGCGGGGCCCGTTGGGTAGTTGGTGGACGGCGTCGCCGCCGACGCCGATGGCGTTTTGGCCGGCGCGAGCCACGAGTTGGAGTGAGTCGCCTGTGCCGGCCCAGATGCTGTAGCGGCTGGTCGCGTCGGTTCCGAGGCCGAACAGGTCGGCGCAGAAGACAACCTGCCCAGAGGCATTGATGTCAGGAGTCCAGAAGCCGCCGAAGGTCAGGCCCGCCAAGCCAGGCGGTTGCTGGCCGGATTGCGCGATGATTGTGTAGCTGGGCCAGGCGCGCGCATGCGACTGAAGCAGGAAAGAGACCATCAATACCACGACAAGTTGGATTCGCACAAGCGGTGCTGCTCTCATGTTGTTTTTCCTGGCAGGATGGCTACAGAGCCCTCACGATGGCACACCCACAAAACCCGATTGCAATACCCGCGCAAGGCGAGTTAGTGAAAGCTCTTGCCGAACAAACCACAAAGCCCTCGGGTCGTCAGAGCTGAGCCTATACCCGCGCCGACCGCACGCCAAGCCCGCTCTGAAACCGTGACTCATAGGTAATACACCCGCGGCGGCGGCAACGTGACATTCCAACACGGCATTCCAGCAGAACGCTCGAAGAATCGGGGGTCGCGGTGCAGGCCGCATCAATGAAACCGACGGCTTTCTCGCGCTTCTAACACCTGGGAGAAGAAATTATGCGTCAACCGGCCTCTCCGATGTCACAAGTGGTGACGGGCGGATGTATACCGTCGATGGAAGCAGACGCGACAGGCGACAGGGAGCTGCTGTTGGAATACGCGCAACATGGCTCGGAGGGGGCGTTTGCGCGCCTGGTGAGCAGGCATGTCAACCTGGTCTATGCATCTGCTTTGCGGCAGGTCCGCGATCGGCACATGGCTGAGGACGTCACGCAGACGGTCTTCATGGCCTTGGCGCAGAAGGCTCAGGGGCTGAGTGAGAAAGTGGTCTTGGAGGGATGGCTGGTGACCGCGACGCGGTACGCGGTAAGCAGACTATTGCGTCAGGAACTGCGGCGCAGGCGGTATGAACGGACAAGAGCCGAGAGCATGGCGACAACCACGGCATCGACGGGCGAAGAGGTGACCTGGGAACAGGTCTCGCCGATGATGGACGAGGCGTTGGCGTGGGTCGGGTCGAGGAACCGGGACGCGTTGGTGCTGCACTTCTTCGTCGGTCGCAGCTTTCGAGAGGTGGCTACGTGCCTGGGGATCAGCGAGGAGGCGGCAAGGCAACGTGTGTCGCGAGCCCTCGACCTGCTTCGGAGGTTTCTTGTCAGACATGGAGTGACATCGACAGGGGCCGAAGTGGTTGGAGGGCTGATGGCGGCCGGCGCCGTACAGGCGGCGCCTGCGCATTTGGCGGAGGCGGTGACTGTGGCGGTCGTGTCGCAGGTGGCACCCGCTTGGGCGATGGCGCAGGAAGTGCTGCGTCTGATGGCCTGGGCGAAAGCTAAGACGGCTGCGGTATACGTTGCGGCGCTGTTGATCATCGCGGCGAGTGTGGCGCTGGTCGTCGACTTCACGGTAGTTCGCCGTGGAAGAGCTTCCTCGGCCGTGTTGGCGCCTTCCACGAGTCTGACGATGCCGGCAGCCGGCGCTGGGCTTAAGGGACTCGTGCGGATGCCTGATGGGCGACCGTTGGCGGATGCCGAGGTGCTGCTGGCCGTCCGGAACACGGTGATCGATGTCTATGAGCAGCGGCGGTCAACGTCACCTTCGGTGCTGACGGGTGCCGACGGCAGCTTCTCATTCCCGCCGGACGTGGCCAGGGACTTCAGCGATCTGGTCGTGCGCAGCCGACAGGGTTTTGCGCATTACGCTCGTGCCGAGATTCCCGCCGACGGCCGTCTGTTCGTGCAGCCGTGGGCTCGGATCGAGGGCACGCTGCGGGCGGGCACAAAGCCCTTGGCTGGCGAACCGGTCGGACTGGGTCGTGTGCGAGCGATTCCGATAGAACCGTCAGCAGACCAGCCCGGTTTTGCAGACGCGTGGGCGACGTACGGGGTGCGAGTTGTTTATCGCAACGTGGCGAAGACGGACGCGAGCGGGCGATTCACATTCGATCTGGTCGCACCGGGCGAGGCCGCGGTGTTTCGCGAGTTGGCGATCCCTCTAGACAACGCCCCTGCCAGGGTGCGCAGCCATTTCACCTATGTGGATGCCGCCCCGGGCCAGACCGTGCAGGCCGAGGTCGGCGGGATGGGCCGGCCGGTGACGGGCGTGCTCAAGCCTCCGGCATCGGACGGATCGTTGGTCTACCTCGGACACCTGAACGTGCCGGAGCCAGTGATGCCTCTGCCCGCCAACTGGACGAGCATGACGGAAGGTGAGAGGCATCGCTATGCACAGGAATGGGACCGAACACCGGAAGGCAAGGCACTGAAGCAGAGGCGGGCTGGCTTCTATGTGGGCCTTGGGCCGGACGGGTCGTTCCGCATTGAGGATGTACCGCCGGGCCAATACCGGCTACAGTTCCGTCGTACCCTGGACTCGGGGGGACAGTTCCTGGAGGTCTTGGCCAAGGCGGAGATCTCCGTCACCGTGCCGCCAGCGGCTGGGGGGCGAAGCGATGAGCCAGTGGATGTCGGCGCGATTCAGGCAGTCCCCGCGCCGCGACTGCAGGTGGGCGACATTGCGCCACCATTGCGTGCAACCACATTCGACGGAACCCCGATCGGCCTTGACAGCCTTTCGGGCCAATGCGTGCTGCTGCACTTCTGGAATGCGGGCGCATGGCCTTGGGTTATTGAGCGAATGGCGCATCTCGTGGCCGTGCATGATCGCTTCAAAGATGACGACCGCGTTGTGATGCTCGGGATCAACATCGATGACGACCTGGACCGTGCCCGCGAGTACGCAATCGAGCGGCGAATGGGCTGGACGCTCGGATACGTGAACGACTGGCACACGACCTTGGCCCCGGAATACCTCAATTCGCAGCTTACCTACGTGATCGACCCGGAGGGCAAGGTGGTCGCGAAGGTAGTGACCAAGCAGGGCGCGTACTTGGCGCTGGACAGAACGCTGCGGCCCAGAACCTGGGCGCGATCCGACGTCAGGGTGGCGGCTGAGTTCTGGTCTGATTCCCAGGCAGCATCGCAGCGTCCTCATACGAACATGCCGCCGATCGCCGGCGATGACGCGGGCAAAGACGCCGTTTTCTCCTTCGTTTACGGACGCAGCCCCAGTCAAAGCAGGGACCTTGGTATGCTCAATGACGGCTGTGGGGCAAGCGAGCAGTCGTCGTCGCTGTTCCGGATTGGCCAGGAATCGCTCGAGGGCCGAATCCGTGTGGACCTGGCCAGGACGATTGACGCCGGCCAGATCAACACCTACTCCGAGCACCCGCAGGGCAGCCGGCACGTGCAACTGTACAAAGTATACGCGAGCGACGGCTTGTCGGTGGGATTCAACGCCGCTCCGGGACACGGCATCGACCCGGCGACCTGCGGCTGGACGCATATCGCCACTGTGGATACGCGCGCCATGCTCGGGGAAGCGGATCGCCTCGGCGTGGCGGCCGGCCAGCTCGGCGTCAGCATTCGTGGTGCCGGCGATTCACTCGGTCGCTATCGGCATCTGCTGTTCCTGATGTTTGCCACAGGCGACCCGGATCACGTGTGCCACACCCAGTACAGCGAGATCGACGTGGTGGAGCGGAAGTAGACACAGCTCATCGAGGGCCTTGACCTGAAACAGGCAGGTCTACTTCTGCTTGGCACGATCAATCTCCGCCGCCTTGGCTCTTTCGCGGTCATACACCGGCCGGTCGAAGCTCGCGATGCCTCCTTGCTCCTGCCATTTCTTCTGCCACTTCTGAATCACTCTGCGTTCTTGCTCACCGAACAACCGTGAGCTGATCATCTTTTCCTGAATGTCGATGCAGGTCGTGCCGTGTGGCTCGCAGGGGATACGGAGACGCACTGACCACACCGTGAACGTCACCTGATCGTTCGGCTCGTACGCCGTGAGTTTCTCAAGCTTGAATCCTTCGGGAAGTTCGCGTGATTCTACGATCCTGCTCAGGGTTTGAAGCGTCTTGGCCGATACCGGGAGCTTGTCCTTATCGAGAAGCGACCACCTGACGGCCGCAATGACCGCGTCTTGAGTCAGCGGGGGTTGATCCTTGCCCACGGGATCATCAGCGGCGCGGTCGTTGAAGGTCTTGACGGCATCGGCCAGCGACAGGGTGTCGGGCTCAGCAGCACGCGACATTCCACACGCAATGATGATCAAGGCGAGACAGAGGGTTGCAGGCAACTGACGCATGATTCTATCCTTCGAGTTGGTGACACAGTGGTGAGCAACAGACGTTCCGATCAGATAGACGCCCACGGCAACGCAAAGTTTCGCGGCACGCAGGGGCGGAGTTAAAGTCATACACCCGCACACGACCGTTTTTGACGCTGGCAGCGGTTCTTACCGACGGGCAGGTAACGGGAATGGTTCCTCGGGCCTGTCAGCCGTCACGGGGCGTTTTTTCGGCGCCCGTTGACAGCGAACTGACGTCGATCTGCGCGAGATCCAGGGCACGATCAACTCACCGGGGCCGGCACGGTCGCAATCACTGGAATGGGCGCTATGCACGGCGCAGAGAATGAAGACGAAACGACGTTTCATAGCCTGCTGTTAAGGAGGGATGCACTCCGCATAGTCCCGCCGCACTCTGGACATCTCTGTGTGCTGGCGCGGAGATCATACCCGCAGTCCGGACAGAGCCCCCGGAGCGCTCGCCTCCGCTTACGCCAGTACGGATGGCGAAGCACCCATACGACGGGCAGCACGACCGCTAGTATCGTCAGATACGCCCAGGGGATGCCAAGCGACTGATGCGGGATCATGGAGAACGTGCGGTTAGACGAGTCCACCGGTCCTGCTGTTGCGACAAACCACTCACGCCATTCGATGCCCGCCCACGACTTGTGGGTACGCTGCAGAGTGAGAGTGACGATCGTGAAAGCTGGCTGCGTCGAGGCCAGTTGTCCCGCAGCCGGCAGGAATTGTGCCTGAGTCGGTGCCCTACGCCGGACGACCACAAGTCGAGATGCGATACCTCTGGGCTCGGCGGACAGCTTCACGCAGGAGGTAGGCTCTACCGACACGCCACGGCCAAACCACCAGTCCCACGCCCAGGCCGAGACTGCCCCAATCGCCAACAGAAGCGAAAGAGCCGCGAGGAGCGTGAGCATTCGAATTGGCATGTGCGATCTTCCCGTCTCGATCGAGAATGGCAGTCCGACCCACAAGCTACCGGGATACGCCGCTGGCCGGTCCTCTCGCAGCCAACAGAGCCTGAGCCAGTCGGGCCTGAGCTGCTTTGATCCGCAGTTGAGCCAATTGGTCTTCGCACCTCGACAGCTTCACGTCAATTGCCCGGGCGCCGCCATCCTTCAATCGCTGCTCGGAATCGTCGAGCTTGGCTCGGGCCTGTTCGAGCCCGACCTTTGCCATCTCAAGCTCGATCTTGGACAGCTCCACGCGCAACTCGGCTGCCTCGCGGGTAGCCTCCGCTCCCTTCGGTTCATCGGTTGTGGCAGGCGCGCCCGGACGCACCGTGAGTACGCTGCTGGCCGGTTCTCTCGCAGTCACTTGCCACTGAGCCAGTCGAACCTGAGCGGCCTTGATCTGCAGCTCGGCCAATTCCACTTCGCACTTGGCCATCGTCACATCGATTGCCTGGGCCTTGCCTGCTCGAAAACGCTGCTCGGCATCGCCGAGCGTGGCTCGGGCCTGTTCGAGCCTGACATGCGCCATCGCTAGCTGGATCCTGGAGAGTTCCGCCTGCAGCTCCGCTGCCTCGCGGGCAGTCTGAGCATTCCTGGTTTGTGCCTCTGCCACTTTCTCCTCGCCCGCCCTAAGGCCAGCCGCTTCCGCTGCCTCGAGTCTGCCCCCCGGACCGGAGGACCCCACAAGGCGATGGCTCAGAACGGCAATTGAACAGGTGGCAACGAAGATCAAGAAGTATCGCATGGTTCGGACCTCCATCAATAGACCTCATGCACAGACTCCCATGACAACTCAAGGTTCACGCTATTCCCGGGCCGGCGTCTGATTCATACACCCGCACACGGGCATTTGTGACACCAGCAACCGATCCTCACGCCGGATAGGCAACGGCGCGCTACCGGCGGCCGTCATAAAAGACCCGGAGTCGTTCCGGATCTCGACTGGTTCGGTAGGGCAGCAGGAGCATCCTCAAGACCAGGGCGGCCAGTTCTGCAGGACTGTACAGAAAGAGTTTCCTGCTCGACGTCGTCGGCGGGTGGCGATGAAGGATGGCGGTGCGCATACCGTGGCTGTTGGCCCACCGTTTCATGGCAACGCCGATGTGCCGGTCCTCCAAGGCGTAGAGGGCCTCATTGAAGCCACCGATTTCCTGGAATACGTCACGACGGCAGAAGATGAACGCTCCAGGCGGGAGTCGCAGACAGCGAACGATCAAGTTGACCAGGGTCGTTGGGACCTTGAGATACCAGGGACATCTGTCCCACGAGAACACACTGCCCCCGCCGGCATACTGTCCGCTCTCGATACAGTCGATCATGTCAGCCCACAGGGCAGGCGTGAGCTGCGTATCGGCGTCCAGGAAGACAAGCCATTCCCCATCGGCCGCCCGCGCGCCGGTGTTCCTGGCCCGCGAGATCTGATTCACGGGCTCAAACAGGACCGTGGTGCCGTGCTGCCGAGCGATCGCGGCTGTCGTATCAGTCGAATTGTTGTCCACGACGATGACCTCAACGGCCGCGCTCGGCAGAGGACCGCTCTCGATGGCCGCCGAAATGCTGTCCAGGCAGCGCCCGATATAGCCCGCCTCGTTGAATGCCGGAATGATGATCGACAGTCTCATTAGCCTCCCGTCATCGGCGTTGAGCGGGAAGTGGTTCGATCGGCGTTTCGGAAAGCCGTTCCACCACGCCCGACCAGACCCGCCGCGTATCGACTCTTGAGCGAAGCTGATGAAGCAGATTGTAGAGGCCGAGCTCCGCGCGGCTGCTGAAGGCGAATTCGGCGTTGCAGAGTTTGTTACGGACGGCCTCCTGGAAGTTGCGCGTCAGAGCACCGAGCAGAGCTGGATCCGCGAAATCGACGACTGACCGGCGGGTTTCCGGGGGTGGGTACACCATGTCGTAGAACTCGCTGACCGATCGGAGCATCTCGCGGGTCTTAGCCCTTCTGGAGAACTGCGGAGTCCCCCAGAGCAGACGCGATATGCGCTGGACCTGTTTCTCTCCGTTGGTCCAACTCCGGTCAATGAAGCATCGGGAGAGTTCAGAGACATCGGCCGAGTACTTCTTGACGCACCCGAAATCCACCATGCCGATGTGGCCCTCGAGGTTGAAGAAATAGTTGCCGGGGTGGGGATCGGCATGAACGACATGGACACAATGGATCTGGAACAGGAACATCTCGAGGAGGCGCTGCCCGATCAGGTTGCGCACTTCCTGAGGCGGCCTGCGAGAGAGGAAGTCCCTGATGGTCAGGCCATCAACGTACGACATCGTCAGGACGCGATCGGTCGTCGCGTCCCAGTACACCTTGGGCGCGGTCACGTAAGGCAGGTCCGCGAGCGCCTCCCGGAGGAAATCGATGTTTCTGCCCTCGTTGATGTAGTCGGTCTCCTCCAGAAACCCTCGTTGAACCTCTTTGAGAATCGAGACGGGTAGATGGCCTGTCATGCGGCCGGGAAGTGTTGCCGTGCGGAGGAGTTTGAAATCGTTCTCGATCGCGGTCCGGATCGCGGGGTACTGGATTTTCACCGCGACTTTCTCGCCGCTCCGCGTCATTGCCCGATGCACCTGGCCGAGTGAGGCCGCGGCGAACGGCTCAGCCTCAAATTCGCGGAACACCTCCTCCGGATATCGTCCTAGAGAGGACTTAAACTGCGCACGGGCCAGGGTCGGGTGCATTCCCGGAGCTCGCATCTGAAGGTTGGACAGTTCTTCGATGGACTCGTCGGGCAGCATCTGCGTCTGCATGCTCAGGATCTGCCCGAATTTCATGAGTGGGCCCTTGAGTTCGGCCAGCTCTTCACGGACGCGCCGGGAGACGTTACGGCGGAGTTTCGTGTGTCGTTCCTCGCGGGATTCCGATCCGAGGAGCAGGTTCTGCAACTGGTAGCCCAGGTAGCTGCCGACCACGTGCAAGCCGAGCCTGCCCATCCGCATGCCGCGGCCAATGGCGCCGTTGGGATGACTGTTCTTCACCAGTTCCAACCCCCTTTCCTCAGGATCGACACAGCCACTTTCAGACTCCGATCCAGCAGAGCCAGAGTGTTTTCCTTGCCCTTGGATTGGTCATAGAGCCAGTAGGTGATGATGGCCATATGGAACAGGGCGAAGATGTAAGCCCCGATGTCGCCCATGTGCGGGATTTCCTCCCGCTCCTCAGCGACCGCCAGGAGATCGCGGATGAAACGAAGGTAGCGCAGGCTGAGCGCCTGGGTGTCGAGACTCAGCGGATTGAGCTTCGAGACGGGCTGAAGCATGCGCAGATAAACCGCCCCGACGAACTCCTCGTACGGGCCAACACGCTCAAGATGGCGATGAATGATCGCAAAGAGCTGCTCGGCGAGCGAGGCGCGCTGCAGCGGCTTCTCGCCCTGAAACCAGGCAATGAGCCCGGCGATCTGGTCTTCCATGAAGTACATTGCCAGGTCCTCTTTTGTGCGGAAGTAATTGAAGAGGGTTCCCTCGGCGATGCCGGCTTTCCGCGAGATCTCCTTCGTGGTGGTGCGGTAAAAGCCCTTCCTTGAGAAGAGATCGAGCGCGACTTTCAGAATGACTTGCTTGGTCTTCTGCTTGTTCTGCTGTCGCCGGCCTGAGGTTGGTCGCGATGACGAGGCGGGGCGATGCTGTGAGGTTCGGGTCGGCATATTGAAAGGTGAGTACACTCATATTATGCGATGCCACCTGTCCGGTGTCAAGGAAAAAGTGAGTGTACTCGCGATTTGCGCGCCGTGTTTGCTCGCATACGCGCAGCGTCGTGTCCTTCCGACTATCAAGCATGGCCTGCTAAGCGATTTCGGTGGGCAAGGCGACCGGATCTCCATTCACGCGGGTCTCGCTGGTCAGGGGTCCCAGTCAACTACGCGGTAGAGGTTGTGGTTGTCAGTGACGCGAAGCCAATGCCACCAACACAATCTCATCCACATGCGCATTCGAGTGCGTCGGCCGAACCGACAACACCACCTTTCCCTCTGCCGTATCCTCCGCCGTCACCGGAATCCCCAACCACACCCCCGCGCCTGCACAACTATCCAGCGTCCCCAGCTCCCTCCCTGCAAACCTCACATCCGCCACCCGCCCCTGGTTGTTCCAGTCATGCAAATGCACATACACCTTCCCCGCAAACCCTTTCGGGCACGTGATCGTTACCTCCAGGTTGTCCCACGAATGCCACGTTGACCCCACATTGTCCTTCCACGTCCCCGCCCCCACCGAATAATCAAACCCCTCCCCTTTCGCCATCACCTCATCCGCCTCTTTCCGCCACGGCTCCGCCTTATTCAGCTCCGGCACATTCGCCGCCGCCTTCACCCGCAGCACCGCCCCCTCCACCCCCCTCAGCTCCTCAATCAGCTTCGATATCGCCGGCCCCGCCAACTTGTCCGGGATCGCCTCGCTCTTCGGGCGAGAGTCGAACTGATTCAGGATGAAGAGCGTCGCCCCCGCCGCCCCCACAATGATCAGCAGCGCCACCAGTGCTGCCACGACCTTGGTTTTCGCGTCTATGGGCGGCATGACGGTTGCTTCTTTCGCAGTCCAATTGTCCAGCCGTGTGAGAATGCACTACAGGCGGGCAAGCTGCCACGCCGGTGCTGCCCGAGACCCTCTGGCACCGAAACGCCTTGGCACGCTAACTGGTATCGGGATGGCAGTCTGGAGAGCGACCGTGCCTATTACCACCAGCAATTCGATCAGCGATACTCTGGCGACACTGCGCTGTCGCTTCCGATCCGCATCAGTATGACGTTTCATCCGCCTGCCTCCGCTACTATCCGGGCTTCCGCTCGACGACATCGATCTCGCTGTAGAAGGTATGCCCAATCCTATCCTTGGTCTCAGTGACGAACATGATGAACAGCAAATATCGACAATTGCTGATTGCGCCATCCGCTGCGCGGATGCTGACACCATACTGCCCCCCGGTCCCTCCACCCGGTGGTCGGGTATCGACCTCTGCAATCGGCGTCCAGCCACAATTGGCGGGGGCAATGCCGATCTTAGGCTCCGGATCGAAATTCGCGGCCGTTCCGTCACTGCAGTACACCCTGTAAAGCTGTGGGCCACGAGCCCCCGCATGCCAAGAATAGGTGTTGATCTGCGCGACCGGCATGAGCTTGCCCAAGTCGGCCTTCAGGCGTCCTTCCAAGGTCCCGATCTCAAAAAAGAAGTTCGACTGTGGATCATCGGAGCCCAAAGGCCCGATGCCGTCATTCAGCTTTCCTGGGCCGCCGCTGAGCGTGCTCACTTTACCATCAACGATCGAAAAACTCGCTCGCTGGCCTGCATCCTCACTGGAGATGCTCGGAATGCCCTTGAATGCAAATGGGGGACTGGCCGCTTGGCCCGCAATCGCTTCCGTCACCACTTCGACGCCGGGCTTGCGATAGCGCATCTGGCCGAGCGTGGTCGTCTCAAGTCCTGTGTACGTGGCGCGGCTGCTCGGGCTGATGCCCAGCACGTTGCCTTCCGGTTCGATCAAGTAGGCCCAGTTGGGAAAGTTGACATATTGAGGTGCAAGGGTCTTCTCCCAGTTCTCCACCAAGCCGATGGGCCAGTTGATGCCGTTGCGTTTCACGTACTGGGCAACCTGGTCCGCCGGCGTATCGAGCGCGATACCCAGCACAGCCATTCGATTACCAGAACCGAAGCGATCCAGGATGAGCTTCAGCTCGGTTGCGTCGAAGGGTTGATACGCATTGGGGGTCTGCAGTGGGTAAGCATGGATGAAGTACAGCAGAACAGACTTGCCGCGGAAATCGGAGAGTTGAACGGTGCTGCCGTCGAGTTTCCGTGCTCGCACCGGTGGAGCAGGCTCCCCGATCCTGGCCCGCGGCCGGACCTGCACGGTGATCGTACCCAGGTCCAGCGGCTCGTCGCTA
>JAPLNB010000364.1 GCA_026693085.1 Planctomycetota bacterium
CCGACCACCCCGTATCTTCCTCGTTCCCAGAGCGAGCCTGGCAACGAACGAGGTACCAATGAACGATGCGGCCAACACGCTGGTTTCCAAGCCCGACCTCGCTTCCCCTGCCGAGATCCCGCCCCTGCCGGCTGACGCGACGCCGGAGCAGAAAGACGCGCATTGGTACAAATATGTCTACCAAGGCGACCGCATGCCGCAGCTCACGCTCCGGTCGGTTCTGCTCGGCGGGTTGCTGGGGATGCTCATGTCGGCCTCGAACCTGTATACAACGCTCCAGATCGGCTGGAGCTTTGGCGTGACCATCACCGCGTGCGTCATCTCCTATGTCCTGTTCACCTTGCTTCGGTTTTTCTCCGGCGGGCGTGTCGGCCAGATGTCGATCCTCGAGAACAACTGCATGGCCTCCACCGCCTCCGCCGCAGGGGCATCGACCGGCGCCACGATCGCCACGATGTTCGGCGCCATGCTGCTGATGAGCACGCCCCAGGCCGGCGAAACCTCCGCCAGTATCAAGACGCTGGCGATCCAACCCTGGTGGCTGGTGGGCACATTCACGATGCTCACGGCCCTAATGGGGGTGTTCCTGGCGATCCCAATGAAGCGCCAGATGATCAACCACGAGCAGTTGCCTTTCCCCACGGGCATCGCCACCGCCGAGACCCTGCGGAGCCTGTATAGCCGCAGCCGCGAAGCGCTGCATAAGGCGTATGCGCTGCTGATCGGCATGGCGACAGGCGCGATCCTCGGCATACTCAACACCGCCGAAGAGACCCTGGTTTACCTCGACCGCGTCTTTGCCTGGTTCCAAGCTCACCTGTTCAACATCCGCCTGCCCGGGCAGATCCCCGCCGCCGGATTCTACCCGGTCTACGGCAAGAGCCTGATCGGGTTCGGCTTTGAGCCGAGTCTGCTGTTGATCGGGGCGGGCATGATCACGGGGCTGCGCGTGAGTCTCTCGATGCTGGCGGGTTCGGCGTTGCTCTACTTCGTTTTCACGCCGCTCCTGGTGGGCGCCGACGTCGCGCATGCCGGCGTGGCGGGTTACATCAACTCGATGGACGTCGGCGGCGGCGGGACGATCTACATGGTCCACCGCTGGGGCTTATGGGGTGGAACGGCGGTGATGGTTTTCTCGAGCCTCACGGCGCTGGCGCTGCAATGGAAGACGATCGGCCGAGCGTTCGCCAGCGCCCTCGGCCGCCGCTCGGCGACCGCGGAGCACGCCGACGATCTGGCTCGGATCGAAGTGCCCACGAGCTGGATGATCGCCGGGATGCTGCCCATCACGATCGGCATGATCCTGATCCAGTATCTGGCGTTCAACATCAGCGTGTGGGCGGGCCTGATCGCCGTGGGCATGAGTTTCATCCTCTCGCTTGTCGCCAGCCGTGCCACGGGCGAGACCGACACCACGCCCATCGGCGCTATGGGCAAGGTCATGCAGCTCATCTTTGCGGGTCTGGCGCCCAAGGATTTCTTCGCGAACCTCGCCTCCGCCGGCATCGGGGCCAATTCCGCCAGTGCGTCGGCCGACTTGTTAACCGACTTGAAGAGCGGCTATCTGCTGGGCGCCAATCCCCGCCGCCAATTCCTCGCGCAATTCTTCGGCGTGTTCTTCGGCACTGTCGCCAGCGTGTGCGTCTGGTACCTGATGGTTCCCAACAAGGCGATACTGGAAAAGTTTCCCGCGCCAGCGACTAACATGTGGTTTAAGGTCGCCCAGGTTCTGACCAAGGGCATCGACAGCTTGCCCTACTCGGCGAAGATGGCGTTGCTGGTCGGCTCGCTCGTCGGCATCGCCCTGCCCCTTATCGAGAAGACGCTGGTGCCGCCCAAGTACCGCAAGTACTTTCCATCGGCCATGGGCCTGGGTTTGGCATGGGTGGTGCCGTTCGCCAATGCACTCTCATTCGCGATCGGGGCCGCGTTTGTCACGATCTGGCAAAGGATCAACGCCAAATCGGCCGATACGTTCAGCATTCCTCTGGCCGCGGGTTTTGTGGCGGGTGAAAGCCTATTGAAAGCCTTGATTGCGATGGCAGCGACCGTTGTGGGCCTCATTGCCGGGCATTGATTACGGATCGGAGAGATTGGCGAACCAGTGGTCCGTCATGGATGATCTGGTGGGCACCCAGGCGCACAGCATAGGGTTCCCAATCAGTGGGACACGACGTACATCAGCACATTGACGCCGAGCTTCAGGGAGTCTTCGTCGGCATAGCCGAGGTTGTACGCGCGCGGCAACTGCTCCCAGCCGGCGGCTATGCTCAGCCGCGAGTAGATCACCGGCAACGTCCCATCCACCTCGATCACCTCAAGCTGCGGGGAGCTCGTTGAGCCGAACAACTGCCTTGCCAGAGGGGCTAAGCCGACCTTCCGCGTGTCATACACAAAGTTGTAGAGCGGATGGTCCTCCTTGAGCAGCTTCAGTTGGCGGTCCTTGTAGATCTGCTTGATCTCATCGCGGAAGGCCTTGTCGAACTCGCTGTTGCCGACGGCATCATCAACGATCATCACGCCGCCGTTGTCCAGGTACTCGCGCAGCCGCTTGCGGGTTGGATCATTGAACTGGAATTTTCGCAGGCCGGTCATGTACAGCACCGGGAATGCGAAGATGTCTCCCTTCTCGGGATCGACCGGGACGCGTTTGAACTGCATGTGCAGCGTCGTGGATTGGTCGATCGTTTTGAGCAAGTTGGGCAGCGCGTGGGGGGTGGGGTCCCAGTCGCCGTTGTGGACGATCTGGCCGAGCACAAGCTGATCGCGAGTGGCGTCGGTGGCCTGGTGGTAAACCTTGGCATTGGCAAAAAACCTGCCGTACTGATACTCGGCAAGGCAGTAGGTCATGATATTCGAGCCGAGTTTCAGGGCATCGGCCTGATCGTAGAGGACGCCGCCCTCGATGGGGTTGGTGTCGGCATTCCAGCCGCAGGAGAGGTCGATGGGGGAGAAGATGACGGCGGCGCGGGTGCCAATGTTGATGGCTTCGAGGTATGGCGGGACGGTCTGCCAAGGCTCCTTGCCCTTGCGGACGCGCATCGAGGTGACTTTGTAGAAGGCGGAGAAAATGGGGTGATCGGTGGGCAGGCCGGCGATTTCACGATCGTCGAAGATCCGGCGGATTTCGCGGCGGAAGGAGTCGTTGAATTCCGCGCGGCCGCAGTTGCTGTGAACGACCCAGGTGCCGCCGTCCATCAGATACTGCCTGATGCGTTTGATGGTGCCGTCATCGAATTTCGGCAGCGGCTTCCAGCCGGTGAAATAGAGGATCGGCAGTTCGGCGGGGTCGTAGCTGAACTTGGAGAAGTCGGTGTTGACGAACCGGTAGCGTTGGGAGAGCTGGTCGTTGGTGAAGGAGACCCATTTTTCGAGGTCGATGATGGTGGTTTGCCAGCTTAGGCCTGCTTTCTTGGCGGCCAGATCGGAGAAGGTGACATTTCCGACGAGCGCGGGTGGGGAGGGTTCGCGTTTCTTTTCGGATCGGCGGATGGGCGTGGCGGGCAGTGGGAGGGGCGGGGCGCCTTCGCCGGCGTTGCGCCGCTGCGGGGCGGCCTTGGGGGGAATGTTGGCTTTGGGGTTTTGCCATTCCTCGGCGCCCGCTATCGCGCCGGCCAGGAACAACACCGCAATTGCCGCCGTCATTCGCTTGAGCATAGTTTGCTCCCGTCTCTATACCGCAGGACCGTTCAGATCAGGCAGCCCACTGCAGCGGTTGATTACCCACCGCCGCTGCGCCGCCGTAACGTGCCTTCAACTCCCTTGGGAGTAACCTTCGTGACCAGCTTCTGTTTGAGCGTGTTCGGATCCTCGTTCGGCGACAGCGTCACCTCGTTGCAAACGCCGCTGTAAGGGTGGTCCCCGACGGTGTTGGTAATCGTGCGGAAGTCCTCTTTGCCTTTGTAGTAGTTGTACGAGTCGTAGCGCAGGGTATCGCCTTCGAGTCGCACGTTGTTGATCACCTCGTCCCACACTGCATTGGCCGGCGACGAGATGCACCCGGAACCATCTGCATTACGGGTGATCGACAGCACGACTTTCCTGTCATCTTCTGTCCAGTCGCCAATGAACTTGGCAAGGCGAGGATCTCCAGGAACGCCCGGAGCAGAGGCTTGGCGCGGCACACGGTTGGTCGGCGCAGCCCGATTGCAGCCGATGATGGCAAATGCAAGTAAGCCGAGGATGATGGTTCGTGCAGCCATTGGCGATGCCTGACAGCTTCTTCAGTATACCCTAAGTCCAGCGTGAAGTTCAGGTAGATGTTAGCAATCCCACCGACGGGAGGGGTTTGGGGACGGGCGGGACCCTTTTCGGGGCGGGGGTGGGGCTTTATAGTGACATACGTGGCCCAGAAGCTTCGACTAGCGGCGTTGTTTGCCCTTTGTGCGGTGATGATGTTCGGCTTTCTGGGCAGCCGGGACATCGCGACCAGCCATGAAGCGAGGGTTGCGCAAACGGCGAGGGAGATGGCGATATCGGGGTGGCCATGGAATGCGAAGCCCGTGGCGGCGCCGGCGGTGGGATTGGTGGATACGCCCGAAGGCAAGCGGCTGCGAGCGTTGGGGAATCAGGCGACGATTGAGGTCAATCCCTGGGCGGTGCCACTGCTGAATGGGCAGTTTCGGCTGCAGAAACCCCGGCTGCCGTACTGGGGGGCGGCGGTGGCGTATCGGGTGGCGGGGGTGGGAGAGGGGCCGGCTCGGATTGGGGGGGCAATTCTGGGCGTGCTGTGCTTGCCATTGATGTTTGATCTGGCGAGGCGGCTGATCGGCAGACGGGGGGCGTGGTTGGCGGCGGTGGTCTGGGTCTCGTCGTACTTCATCGCCGACGAGTTCCGGAAGGCGATGGCGGATCCCTATCTTGCGTTTTTCACACTGCTGTGTTTCTGGGCGTGGGTTCGCGGCTCGGAGGGTTCGGCGGGCCGCTGGGCGATCGTGATTTTCTACATCGGCGTTGGTCTGGGTTTGCTGGCGAAGGGGCCGGTGCTGCTGCTGCATGTGGGTTTGGCGGTGGCGGCGTATCACATCTGCCATCGTCGCCGGGCGCCGCGGGGCCGCGCTGCCCACTTCGTGGGGATCGTGCTGTTGGTGCTGATCGCGGCGCCTTGGCCAGTCTATGTGATCCGGCATGTGCCCAATGCGATCCAGCTCTGGCGGTATGAATCGATCGGCGAGTTGACGGGCGAGAACGTGGAGAAAGGCAGGGCGTGGCACTTCTACCTGCCCAACCTCGTTCAGCTCAGCCTGCCGTGGACGGTGTTGTGGATTGCGGCATTGGTCGGCCCGTTTGTTCGGCGAGGCTCGCGATCGCGGCGGCTCCGGCGGTGCTTCCCGCTGGCGTGGTACGTCGCTACGGTCGTTTTCTTTTCATTTTCAACGGTGAAGAAGAACGCGTATCTGCTTCCGATGATGCCGGCGCAGGTGCTCTTGATCGCACAGGCGGGGGTTGCAGTGATGGCGATGAGTCGGCGAGCAAGGGGGAATCGTGCAGCCGCGATGTTTGTTGACGGACAGAAGCTGATTGGGTTGGTTTTTGCTGTCGGCGTTGCCGGCGCGATCGTATTGGACATCGCAAGCTTCGCACCGGCCGAAACGACGCTCCCCTCGATCGTCGGATCGCTACGCAACTCAGCGGTGCATCTGACATTCCTCGCCGCCAGCACCGCCGCGCTGGCCATCGGCGCGGGACTGTTGCCGCTGGTGGCCAGTTCGCGGGAGCAATTGGGCCGGTGGTTCTTTGTTCAGGGGATCTGTTACAGCATTCTGCTGTCATTGTTTCTCGTAGCGGTTGCGACGCCGCTGGATAATGCCCGGTCGCCGAAGCATTTTGCGCGGATTGTGGCGAAGGCGGCAACCGGAACCGGCGTGGCGATTTCCCGAGCGCGGATCGCAGAAGCAGTGCTGTTCTATCTACCGGTGGATCTGGCGAACGACCCCGCGGCCAATACCGTCCTGGTTGTCGTCGAGCAGCGCCCCAAGCACCCCCTGAACACCTCGATGCCGAGCTTCTTTACGGATGACCTCCCTGGTCGCCTTCCTGTCAGTGCCACCGAACTCCCGGTCGCCACCGCCTCCTCCCGCAACCCGTGGCGGCTATACCTCGTTACCGCCCGCCCCCTGCTTCCGTCTCGATTCGATACCCCAGCAGCCGGCTCTTCATCCAGCGGATCGCCAGAAGGTCCCTGAAACTCTTGAACAGGCGATTCCACACGCCGTACTTGCTTTCGCCGTAGAGGCGGGGGTTATTGGTGACTGGAATCTCCGTCACCGTGTACCCTTCCATTTTCAACAGCGTTGGGATGAACCGGTGCAGCCCCCGATACAACTTCAGCTTGTCCACGCACTCCCGCTTAAACGCGCGATAGGTGCAGCCGGCATCGGAAATGGTCTCGTTGCTCAGTTTGTTCCGCACCCAGTTGGCAATGCGGCTGGAAGCCACTCGCACAAAGTCATCGCCTTGCCCGCGGGTTGCGACACGCGTTCCGCAGACACAATCGACGCCGGTTTCCAATGCCTTGAGAAAGGCCGGGATATCGGCCGGGGCGTTCTGGAGATCCGCGTCCATGGTCATGACGTACTTGCCGCGTGCCGCCCGCAGCCCGGCGTCGCTGGCAGCCGTCTCTCCGCAATTGAACTTGAACTTCACCCCCCTCACGCGAGGGTCCTTCTGGACGAGCGACTCGATCACCTTCCATGAATCATCTGTTGAGCCATCGTCCACGAGAATCAGCTCGGCATCGATGCCGTTGGGGTCGATCACCTTGCAGATGGCCTCGTGCAACAGCGGCAGGTTCTCCGCCTCGTTGTAAACCGGAACGCAAATGCTGAGGGTGGGTTGGTTCATATCGCTTTGGCGGCGTTTGGTGCTTCGCCGTCACTTTTCTGAAGTTGGCAATAGGTTCGAATCCTTCTTGCGCATGACCCACAGATCGACGACGTTGCCACCGGTGTTGTAGTTGACGCCGCTGAAGCTGGCAGCGCGTTCGAGCCGCTCCTTGCGGTCCTGGGGGAGCGAATTGAAGACCTTAGCCGTCATCACGATCCACTGCGGCCATTCTGCCGGCGCCACTTGCCGCAAATAACTCTTCTCCTTCGAGCGGATGGTGCCGCCCTGGTAAAATGCGAGGCTCGGCTCATCATAACCGATCATGACGACCTGGCCCTGGCCCACAGCCCGCTGCGCTCGCAAGAAGCTCCCCACTCGCTCCGGCAGCCGAAGAAACTGCGCGTTCGGCAGATACACCAGGTAGAGGATCGCAATCAGCAGAACCATCCCTCCGCCCATCAGTGCCATCGCCGCCGAAAACCGACGCCGCATCAGCAGCACCCCTGCCGCGCCTGCATAGGCCGCTCCCACGACGGCAAAAAGCACCGCGCCAAGCCCGCTAGGGTTGTGGAACTTGATGGCTCCCAGGAGCGGCAGCGCGGCCCCAACCAGCGCGCCGCACACCCAGATCGCCACTGCGACGGCAAACGTTCTGCGATGCAGATCGTCATGCTGCCGGCGTTGGCAGCGGATGATGGCCATTGACGTCAGAAACGCCAGCGACGCAAAGCTGGGCAAGATGTAATGTGGCAGCTTGGTCACCATCATTTCCTGGAACAGCCAGTTGCTCGCGATGATCGCCAGCGCAAATCGTACGTGCGGCAGTCGCCGATGCTTCCACGCCAAGACCAGGGTGGTCGGCAGGAACAGGCTCCAGGGGAAGTAGGTGATCCAGACCGTCATCAGATAATAGCCGGGGGACATGGAGTGGCCGTCCTGGTTGCTGGCCAGGTGCCGGCCCGGCTCGCCAAGCATCTGCCGCACGAACGCCGGATCGCGTAGATAGGCCGTCACCAGCCACGGCAGTCCGATCAGAAGCACGATGGCCAGCCCTCGCCCAAACCGGACTTCCCGCCACCACCCGATGGCTTTTCTCCAGGCCTGGAGAGAGGCCACTTTTCCGCCCACATCCATCATCGCCAGGAACACCATGCTCGCCAGCATCAGGATCAGCGCCGAAGGCCCCTTCGTCAGCCCCGCAAGCCCCATCAGTACCCACATCAACAGGGCGGTGGGCAATGTGGAATCGCTCCGCCGCCTGCGTGACATCCAATACAGCCGAAACAGGCAGAACTGCATCCCGGTGATGAACACCAGCAGCACGCTGTCCGTCAGGCACATCTTGGCGGAGGCAATGACCATGGCGCTGGTGGCGAAGATCAGCAAGGTCAGCATCGCCCGCCGCACGCCAATCGCCCGCGACAGCGTCACCGACAGCACGATCAGCGTGACGGTCATCGCCAGCGCCGACACCAGCCTCGCCGCAAACGGATTCGTGCCGAAGACCGTCATGCTCGCTGCCTGGCACCAATAGATAAAGATCGGCTTGGCGCAGCGCGGCTCGTCGAGGAAATGCGGGACAACCCAGTCGCCGCTCTGCACCATCTGCCTGGACGTTTGGCAATACCACGGCTCGTCGCGGTCCCAAAGGCTCACGCACCAGCTTCCTGCCACATAGAGCAGCGCAGCAGCGACGATGATCAAGGCCATCCTGTAGCGATGGGCCTGTTGGTCGAGGCGATGGGTCAACAGGGGTTCAGTGATTGTTACGGGCACGTGAGTTTAGCACCTCGGGCTCCCCGGCAGCCTCCTGGCGTCTCTTCCGGTAAACCAGCACCAGGTTGCGCGTGTAGGGGATGATGTTGAAGAGGTAGCCGGAAATACCCACCCAGTCCGGCTTCCACACGAAATAGGCCAGGCACAGAACCGTCCCCACCAGGCTCTGCCACCAGAAGATGACGGGTATGCGGCTTTCCTTGTGTTTTTCGCTGTAGATCCACTGCACGACAAAGCGCGTGCCGAAGATGCCGATGCCCGTGAAGCCAATCGTCTGCCACAGCCAATCGTGTTCGGCGAAGGGCATGAACGTCGGATGCGACGACGTCGCGATCAGCGCCACGGGGTTGGTCATCGCGATCGCGGTATAGATCAACAACAGTTCACACATAATCATCGAGGGGCGGGGCAGCCCCGCCCTGTGGTGTACGGGATCGTATTTGGAATGCAGGGTGTGCTTTGGCACACCACCGCCTACCTGCTCAGGTAGTCCTTGATTGCATTGGCGACGGCCTGGACCTCTTGTTCCGTCAACGCCGGGAACATCGGCAGGCTCAGGATCCGCTGCGTGTAGTCTTCGGTCTTTGGCAGTTCCGGAAGTTTGCCATAAATCTCCGCAATGGCCGGCTGCAGGTGGTTGGGCACCGGGTAGTGCACGCCGGTCTCGATCCCCTGGTCAGACAGTGCCTTAGCGAGCCCTTCGCGGATGTCGCGGGTCGCCAGGCGGATGACGAACATGTGGTAGACGGTCTGGGTGAGGCCGATGGTGTCGTCGGGGGGAAGGGTGAGGGCTTTGACGCCGGCCAATTCGCGGCGGTACCACTGGGCGACGTGGCGACGGGCGGCGTTGAGGTCGTCGAGGACCTTCAGTTGTTCGCGGCCGACGGCGGCTTGGATTTCGTTAAAGCGCTGGTTGAAGCCGACTTTTTCGTGGAGGTATTTGGCACTTCGACCATGGTTTCGGAGCATGGAGATGCGTTTGGCGATGCCCTCGTCATAGGTCAGAATCGCCCCGCCGTCGCCGTATACGGTCAGGTTTTTGGAGGGATAGAAGCTGAGGGCCGCGTGCTGGCCGTAAGAGCCAGCGCGCTTGCCTTTCCACTTGGCGCCGTGCGATTGGGCACAATCCTCGATGACCCAGAGGCCATGGTCGGCCGCGAGTTTCCCGATGGCGTCAATGTCGGCCGGGCGCCCGTAAAGGTGCACCGGCAGGATGCCCACGGTTCTCTTGGTGATGCGTTTGCGGGCGTCTTCCGGGTCGATGGTGTACGTGTCGTCGATATCACAGAAGACCGGCCGAGCTCCCGCGTGAATCATCGGCTCGATGCTCGGGAAGGCCGTCAGCGACGGGACCAGGATTTCATCGCCCGGCTCCAGATCCTGGGCAATGTGCAGCAGATGAACCGCCGCCGTCCAACTCGAGGAGAGGACGCAGTATGGCACGCCGAAATACGCAGCCAGTTCCTTCTCAAACGCCTTGCACTCCGGCCCGAGAATGTAGTTGCCGGTCTTGACAACCTCGAGGATCCGTCGATCGATCAGTTCGCTCTGATGAACCCGCGACAAAGGTATCTTGGGTAGCTTACCCACAACATCATCTCCAAATCTGGGGACCGCCCTTGCCGGTTCAGCCCAAGTCCCCAACTGTCGGGCAATCGCGAAAAAAGTCAATGGACGGACCCCTCCGCAGTCTGTGTGTGTGATGCGGCAGACTGCGCAGCCGATGGTCACATGAGCCGGCTGGTAGATCGTGCGCTGCCGGTTGCCTGAGATCAGGCAGGGCTGCAAACAGAACCGCCCGCCGGCTGTTGCCGGCGGGCTATTCGCTTCCGGAGACTAACTCTCCCTTCCGTCGTGTCCTGCGATATCATTGCTTCTTGGCACCCTTGACCTTCGGCGTCTTGGCATCGATCTTAAGGGCGGTTCCCTTGGCGGGTGACACGCGGACCGTCATTTTTTCCTTAAGGCCCGACAGCTTGCCCTCTTTGCCGTCGATGGTGACGACGGTCTTGTCGTCGGTGGCAACGGTGACTTCCTTGACTTCGCCGTCAACGCGGGCCTTGATGAGGACGTTGGCGCCATCGACCTTAACAAACACGCCGGTCAAGGCATCCTTTTTCGCGGCCTTTTTCGTCGCGTTCGCCGCCTGCACGAAACCGACGAGTCCCAGAATCGCCACCGCCACGACCACGTTCCGAATGAGCTTCATACGATCAACTCCTGCCCGCGCCAAAGGGCGCGGGCAATTATTCCATTCGCGGCTCAGCCACGGCCCACAAGCACGTGGCGTTCCGCAGTATTTTCTGTTCTGCCAGCGACACGGTCCAGATGCAAGTGCCGGTGTCTCTATCTATACGTCTGACCCACCACCTTATTGCTTGGTTTGTATTGAATTTCCGCGTTGGTCGCCCGGCTGCTTAGCCCTTCACGCCCGTCGTCGCGATGCCCTGGATGAACGTTTTCTGGGCCATGAAGAACAGGATGATGACTGGTAATATCACCAGGACCGATGCTGCCATCAGCAGATGATACTCGGTTCCGCCGTGCATGGATTGGAAGGTTTGCAGGCCGAGGGAGAGGGTGTATTGGTCCTGGTCCTGCAAGTAGACGAGCGGGCCCAAGAAATCGTTCCAGGCCCACAGAAATGTGAACAATGCCACGACCGCCAGCGCCGGCCGTGCCAAGGGCAAGATGATTCGCCAGAAGATGCCGAACTCGGAGCAGCCATCGATTCGGGCGGCTTCGGAGAGTTCGTCGGGGATGGTCATGAAGAACTGACGAAGGAGGAAGATGTTGAAAGCGGAGCCGAACCAGGCGGGCACCCAGAGGGGTTTGTAGGTTCCGAGCCATTGGCCGAACACCTGCCACTCGCCGAACCGTACGTCCCCCAGCCACCGGAAAATCACAAACATCGACACCATGATCACCGGAAACGGGATCATCATGGTCGACAGCATCACCGCAAACAGCGCCCCTCGCCCCTTGAACGTGATCTTCGCGAAACCATACGCCACCACCGAACTCGACAGCGTGGTCCCGACCACCGCGAGCGTCGCGATGATGAGTGTATTCCTCGTGAACATCAGAAAGTGCATTTTCGGGTGATTCAGCACGATCGCATAATTTTCCGCCATGAAGGGCTTGGGAATCCATTGCGGCGGGAACTTGGCGGTGTCCTCCAACCGCTTGAAGCTCGTGGACAGCATCCACGCGAAAGGCAGCACAAAGCCCACGCTCACGAGCAGGAGGCCCAGGTGGGCAAACCACCGCTCCGGATGCCGCCGCGGCCGATTGAGCACCCGCGGCCCCCCGTACTCCGCCACCGGCCTCTGTTGAGTCTCCAGAACACTCATACGGCCTCAAATCAAAAACCGAGAATCCAAAATCGCATCATTTCCCCTGGTAATGCACCCATCGGCTGCTCGTCCAGAACGCGATCCCCGTGAAAATGAGGATGATCACCAGCATGATCCACGACATGGCGCTGGCGTGCCCCATCTTCAAATACTGAAACGCGTTGTCGTACAGATACATCGCGAAGAAATACAGCGACCGCTCGGGCCGGCCGAAGCCGTCAGTCAGGATGTACGGCGTCGAGAACGTCTGCAGGCTGCCGATGATCCCCATGATGAGGTTGAAGAAAATCACCGGGGAAACCATGGGGATGGTCACGTGCCACAATCTTCGCCAGATCCCCGCCCCGTCAATCTCCGCCGCCTCGTACAGTTCCCTGGGCACGTCCTGCAACCCTGCCAGGTAAATGATGACCGTGTTCCCCACGCCCCAGAGGCTCATGAACACCAGGGCATACATCGCCCATTCCTTGAGCGCCAAGAAACCGACCGGGTCCAGCCCGAGTTTGATCAGGTAGGCGTTGATCAGTCCCTGTTTGTAGTCCGCGTTGTAGATCCACAGCCAGACCATGGCCGACGCCACCGCCGGCACCAGCGACGGCAAAAAGATGATCGTCCGGTAGAACGCCTGCCCCTTGATCTTCAGGTTCAGCAGCATCGCGAGCCCCAGCGACACCACCATGGCCGCCGGCAGGAACACCGCCGCAAACCTCGCCGTGTTCCAGAGCGATTTCCAGAACCACGGGTCTCCATACCCGCCCGCCGAGTTCTTCCCCCAGATCAGCGTGCGGTAGTTCTCCAATCCCACGTACACGGGCTTCTGCAAGAGCGTGTAATCGCACAGGCTGAACCAGAACGACAGCGCGATCGGCAAGCCCGTGAACACCGTGAACCCCACCAGCCACGGCGACAAGAACGCCAGCCCTTTCCCAAGCTGCTGCCAATCCTTCTTCGTCATAACTCGGCCCGATCCGTTTCGGGGCGACCCGCAGGGCCGCGCTTGCTCGTCATTTGACAATCCCCGCCAGCCGCTTCCGCTCCGCCTGCCGCCGCTTGAACTCGGCGTACCTCGCCTCCAGCCTCTCCTGGGCCTCCTGGAGCGCCTGCCGTGGCTCCTGGGACAGCTTCACCGCCTTCTCCGCCACCTGTCCCAGTTCCGCGTTCACCTCCGGCCAGATCGGGATGCCCGGCAGACACCTGGCATTCGACCCGGCGCTGATCCGCTCGTAGACGTCGATGTAGGGGTTCTGGTGGTTGGACACAAACTCCTTGCTCACCTTCCTCAGCACCGAGTTCTTGCAATGCAGCGAACAGAGCTTCTCCTGCACCTCCTGCCGCTGGATGTACGCGATGAACTCGAAGGCCTCTTTCTTGTGCTTCGAGCCCCGCGGAATGACCAACACGTCGTACCCCGCATAGGTCGCCCCCTGCACGCCCGGAATGGCCGACGGAAACTCCGCCGTCCCCCACTCGAAGTACTTCTTGCGTTCCTCTGCCGGAAGCCACTTCCAGCTCGTCTCCCTCACCTTCCCATCGGCAATCGTGGCGTGAAGCGTCTTGATCCCCGCCTTCCACGTTCGCTTGTCCCCCGCTCCCTGCCCGGGTCCAAGGAGCGTCTCCACCTCCCCCACGCTCATCCCCACCTTCACGTCCGTAAAGTTCTTCTCCCGCTCCAGCTCATCCTTCGGCACGTTCCACCGGTCCATGGATGGCTTGAGGTCCTCCGTGTAGTTCACCATCCACGGCCCCTGCTTTTCCATCACCACCGAGCCGACGAGGAAGGCATTCTGCGCCGACGCGAACACGTCCTGCATCCCGCTCTTGAAGTCGTTGGCGGCCTTGCGACCCAATCGCTTCGTGTAACTCTCCATCCACTCATACGCCCGCACCACTCCTTCGTCCGTCAGCGTCAGCTTGTCGGTCTTGGCATCGTAGACGCTGGCCCCAAACCAGTACGCCGTGTGCGACATGAACCACCCCGGCTCCGCCGGCAGATATCCCGCCCGCTCCATCCGCCCCGACACGCGATCCGGCAAGCCGCAGATCAGCACATACCGTCTCATCTCCGGCAGGTCCCGCGGCTGCCGTGACGGGTCCAGCCCCGCCGCCTTTAATCGCTCCGCGTACTTCTCCAGCGTCCTGCCCTCAAAGAAGTTCTCCGGCACCCCCAATACCTTTACATACTTCTCCAGTTCCTCCGCCGTCGTCGGCTGCTTGGTCGCATCCAGTCCCGCCGCCTTCAACGCCTCCGCGTTCTTCTCCAGGACCTCCTCCGGATACCAGTGCGCGTGCTGGATATCCAACACCTCCGCGTATCGGTCCAGCTCCTGCAACGTCGCAGGCGCGCGATTCGGATCAAGCCCCGCCCGCTTCAATGCCTCGGCATTCTCCTGAAACGTCCGCTTGTTGTAGTGCAGGGCCACCGCCCATGGCGTGCTCACCAGCCCCCACAATTTCCCCTCGTACACCATCGCGTCCCAGTAGACCGGCTTGTACATGTCCCGGCTGATGCCATACGCCTTCGCATAATCATCCAGCGGCTCCAGCGCATCGAGCGCCGCGAACTGCACCAATTGCGTGTCCCACACGCCCGCCACATCCGGCGGAATCCCCGCCGCCGTCGCAATCAGCGTCTTCTGGTCGATCTTGCTCATCGACAGGTACTGAACGTAGATGCCCTTCTCCTTGCCGACCGTGTTGTTGAAGTCCTTCACGATCTCCTGCATTTGCGAGCCTTCCAGGCCGGTCCATTTCTCCCAATAGGTGATCACGGTCCCCTGGGCCGTTCTCTTCGCCGGCGTCGCCCCCGCCGGCGGAAACAGCAGCAGATACGCCACGGCCGCTACGAATACCGTAAAGAATACAATTTGGACATGCTTCATGAAGGGCCACACCAAACAGAAGCCCGGTCGGATGCTTTGTCACTCACCGGCCGCATCCCCCTCTGAAGTGGCCCCGATCGGAGTCGAACCGATACGCCCGTAAGGGCACAGGATTTTGAGTCCAGCGCGTCTGCCAATTCCGCCACGGGGCCGAACTTGAGTTGGGGGGTAATGTACTCGGGCGGCTTCGATCATTCAACGCCGCTCGCAATCGGAACCGAACGCCCCCATGCTTTCGCCGCCTCAATCCATGCTTCAATGGCCTCGCGTACATTCGCCATCGCTTCGTCCCGCGTTTCGCCTTGGCTGACGCACCCCGGCAAGCTCGGCACTTCCGCAACCCACCCACCGTCTTCGCGGTCAGGATATAGGATCACCTGTCGCATATATCACTACTTTATATCGCATATGGGACAGAGCCAACCCCATACGTTTCTTTTTCAGTCTATTGACATCCTCCCCCTGCCGATATTAAATACAGTCACATGCAGCGATCGACCTTACAGACTGTGCGCCTTACGCTGGCCCTTACCGGGCTTATTTTCGCGTGCGCATGATCGTAGGGATCGCTGCTTAGGTAAAAAACACCCAACCCTACGATCCGGTTCGTAGGGTTTTTTGTTGGGTGCAGTTTGTAGCAGAGAGAGAGTCGGTCATGGAAACGGTCAGAATCTTCGACACCACGTTACGAGATGGCGAGCAGTCCCCAGGCGCTACGTTGAATCTTCAGGAGAAGCTGGAGATCGCCCGGCAGCTCGAAGCGCTCGGCGTCGACATTATCGAGGCTGGGTTTCCGATTTCCTCTCCGGGCGACTTCGAGGCCGTTAAGGCGGTCGCGTCGGCGATCACGAAGTCGACGGTGTGTGGCTTGTCCCGGTGCATCCCCGCGGACATCGACCGCGCCGGCGAAGCCGTCAAAGGCGCCAAATACCCACGTATCCACGTCTTCTGCGCCACCTCCAAGATCCACCGCGATCATAAGCTCAGGAAAGGCAAAGAGGATATCATCCGGATCAGCGTGGAGTCGATCAAACAGGCGTTGCAGTATACGACGGACATCGAGTTCTCACCTGAAGACGCGTCACGCACGGAATTGGAGTTCTTGGAGGAGATTACGCAGGCGGCCATCGAGGCGGGCGCGACCACTGTCAATTTGCCTGATACCGTGGGCTACGCCACGCCAAAATCGTATGGCGAGGTTTTTGCCCACCTCATCCGCAAGCTCCCCATCATTCGCGAGAAAGGGATCATTCTCTCGAGCCATTGCCACGATGATCTGGGGATGGCAGTGGCCAATTCACTGTCGGCGGTGGAGAACGGCGCCCGCCAGGTCGAGTGCACGATCAACGGCATCGGCGAACGGGCCGGCAATGCCTCGCTCGAAGAAGTCGTCATGGCTTTGAAGGTTCGCCAAGACCACTACAAGATCGGTACGCGAATCGACACCACGAAGATCTGCCCCACCAGCCGAATGGTCTCGACGCTGACCGGCCTGACGGTCCAGCGCAACAAAGCCATCGTTGGCGAGAACGCATTTGCGCATGAAGCGGGCATCCACCAGGACGGCGTGCTGAAGTTCCGCGAGACTTACGAAATCATGGACCCTGCGAGCGTGGGTTTGGCCAAGTCATCGCTCGTTCTGGGCAAACACTCCGGCCGGCATGCGTTTAAGGAGCGTGTGGTCCAGCTCGGGTATAACCTGACCGAGGAACAGTGCGAGAAAGCGTTCGCCAAGTTCAAAGCGTTGGCGGACAAGAAGAAAGAGGTCTTCGACGAGGACATCGAGGCATTGGTTGACGATCAACTGGAGCTGATACACCAGTTGTGGCAACTGGCGGGCATGCAGGTCATCGCCGGCTCGACCGCGATCCCGACCGCGACGGTTTCTCTTCAGGAGAGCGACGGCCAGGTGATCCAGGACGCCTCGATTGGCGACGGCCCGGTCGATGCCATCTTCTCGGCAATCCAACGGTTGACGGGCGTGCATGTGAACCTGACGGATTTTCGGATTCGCGCCATTTCCAAGGGCAAAGAAGCGCTGGGCGAGGTCCAGATTGAGTTGGAGCACAGTGGCCGCAAGATTCGTGGCCGGGGCCTGAGCACGGACATCCTCGAAGCCAGTGCCCTGGCATACCTGGCTGCGATCAACCGCATGCGCAGCCTGAACGACCGCGTCAAGATCATCAATGGCACGGTCTAGTGCTTTGTCATCTGTCTTTTGCCAGTTGTCCTTTGTTCTTTGCAGGTTGTCCTATGCCGCGAATCGTAGCGAGTGACAAAGGACAACTGACCCCTGAAGAACCACCGGGGCTGCTGCCGTTCGCTTCCTGTAACCCCGTCGCAGCGCCCCGAAGGGATACGACCCAAGTGTCTGTTAATTCGGGACTTGCCGTCTAACGCGACGGCTCTGATTGAACTGCCTGCCTGCTACCTGTAGCATGGAAGGTTTTGCGGCGGCCCTACTGAGGCACCAAAGCCATGTTCTCCAAACAACCGCCATCTTCGCCGCCGCTCTCATTCTCCGCCAAGGCCGCACGCACTGAAGAATCACCCATCAGTTCGCTGATGGCGATGGCGTTGCACAATCCGAACCTGATCAGCTTTGCCGCGGGTCTGGTCGATGCTCCTACGCTTCCGGTCGAGCAGTGCGCTGCGATCACCCGCCGGATCTTCGCCGACCGTCGCCGGGGTCAATCGGCACTGCAATACGGCACGACGCTAGGCCTTAAACCCCTTCGCGAGCGTCTTTTGTCGCATCTGGCATCTTTGGAAGGGCGGCCGGCGGCGGCTTTTGGCATCACCGCCGACGACATCATCGTGACCACCGGCTCGCAGCAGACGCTCTACCTGATCGCGGACGTGCTGGTCGATCCGGGCGACATCGTGATCGCTGGGAATCCGAGCTATTTTGTGTTTACGGGCACTCTCCAATCGTTGGGGGCGACAGTTCACAGCGTGCCGATGGACGAGGATGGCATGGACGTCGATACGCTCGAGCGGCTGTTGGAGCGGCTCGACGACGCCGGGCAGCTTGGGCGGGTCAAGTTTGTGTACTGCGTCAGCTACTATGACAACCCCACCGGGCAGACGCTATCGCAGGAGCGCCGGGAACGCCTGGTGGAGGTGGTCAAGCGATTTAGCCGCTCGCATCGCATCCTCATCCTCGAAGACGCCGCGTATCGCGAAATGGGTTATGACACGTGGATCCTGCCCTCGATCAAGTCCTTCGACCCGGATAATCGCTATACCATTCTTACCCAGACGTTCTCCAAGCCATTTGCGCCCGGGTTGAAGCTCGGCTACACAGCCATGCCCTGCGACCTGATGCATGCGGTCCTTCGTCAGAAAGGCAGCCACGACTTCGGCTCGTCGAACCTCTGCCAGGAGATTGTCCTGGAGGCCCTGCGTGACGGGAGCTACCGCACCCACCTGCAAGTACTCCGCAGCCAGTACCGGGGCAAGCGTGACGCTGTGTTGTCGGCGCTGGAAGCACACATGCCTGGTGGCGTTGGCTGGACAACCCCGAAGGGCGGGATGTACGTCTGGCTGACGTTTCCCCGTGCCATCGACACATCGGCCAGGGGCGCGATGTTCAACCGCTGCATCGAGCGCGGCGTGTTGTATGTCCCGGGGGACTACTGTTTCCATCCTGACGAATCCGGGCAGGTGCCGCAGAACTGCCTGCGTCTCTGCTTCGGCCAGGTTTCCCACGACCAGATCGATACCGGCATCCAGCATCTGGGGAAAGTCGTTGGCGAACTTCTAAAGACCACACCGATTGTCCTTGGTGATTCCCTTGGCTGCTGTTCACTGAACCCTGAACCCCGAACCCGCTCGCATGAGTAAAACGCTTTTCTGGTACATCCTCAAGGATCTGCTCCGCATCTTCATCATGGCGAGCGTCGTGCTCGCGGGGATCATGAGCTTCGGCGGACTGCTCAAGCCGTTGATGCGTTACGGGCTGACGGCGTCGCAGATCGGCAAGATGCTGATTTGTTTCCTGCCAGCGACTCAGACCTATTCGCTTTCGATTGCGGCGCTGTTCGCCACGACCGTGGTGTATGGGCGGCTGGCTGCGGACAATGAGATCACGGCGTGCCGGGCGAGCGGCATCGGGTACCTTTCGCTCACGCTGCCGGCGGTTGTTCTTGGGCTGACGCTGTCGATCGTGAGCCTGCTGTGCCTTTCGTTTGTTGTTCCGCATTACATGCTCAAGGTGGAGAAGGTTGCGTTTGACAGCCTGGCGGACATTGTGCAGAAGAGCATCCAGCGCTCGCATCAACTGAAGCTCTCGCACAAGGACAAGGACAGAGACTTCGTCATCCACGCCGAATCGGCCGAGGTTCTGCCGCCATCGAAGGACGCACCTGATGACGAGATGGTGGTGTTGTACGGCCCGATGTTCTGCAACTACACATTTGATCAGAAGCTGGGGATCAACATTCCGAGCGAGTTCTTCACGGCGCGCAGCGCCACGGTCATTATTCGCCGCGAGCACGATGAAGTGCAGTTCATCGCGACGTTGGAGGATGGCGCGATGTTTCCGCGGCAGTTTCAGGGCGCGAACCTCGGCGGGGTCGGGACGGCGGAGTTTGGACCGGTCGCACTCGGCTCGCCAATCCGCGAGAACACGAAGTTTATGAACATCACGCAGCTCAAGCGGCTGTATCAGGATCCGACGCGCAGCCGGGAATTGAGCACGCGGTATATGGCTGTCACACGGAGCGAGCAGGAGGCCGCTTTTGCCGGCACGGTGGCCGCCGCGTTGAAGACCAAGGGGGAATATCGGTTCTCCGCCGACAACGAGGCATACACGCTGCGAATCGATCCGTCGGTGAGAGTCAGCTCACACGCGAACGACAACAAGCTCTCTTTGACTTGCAGCGCCCCGACGGAGCGGCAGATCCGCCTCCAGCGAAGCCAGAGCGGCGAGGCGGTCGCGACGGATGAGGCGCGCCAGATGGTTCTGCGCGTGGTGTCTGATCCGGAGAACAACTACCTGCGGCTGCGATTCCAGCTTGAGGACGTGGTGGTCGGTTCCACGGAAGGGCAGCTCAAACGGCCATCTTTTCCGCGGCAGTTCGGCGTTCCGATGCCACCGGAGATTGCCGCGCTCAAGGACCGCGACCTCCAGTACTATCTCACACACGGCAACGTCGGCGGCGAAGACCTCAAGAGAATCCGAAAGAAGCTTCCCGGGCTACGGTCTGGCATCGTTGCGGAGATCCACTCGCGAGTTTCCTTCGCCGTCTCGTGCCTGATCCTGGTGACCGTCGGGTGCGCTTTGGGCATGATGTTCAAGACCGGGAATTATCTTTCCGCGTTTGCTCTGTCGGTGATCCCGGCCCTGCTGTGCATTGCCTTGACGGTCACGGGCCAGCACGTGTGCGAAAGCAACCCGAGTCTCATGAAGCTGGGGCTGGCGGTCATCTGGAGCGGCAACCTCCTGGTCTTCGCTCTGGTTACGTCGCTTCTGTTCCATCTACGGAGACAATGACCCCGATAACGCCACTGGCGACTGGCAACTAACAACAGGCAACTACCTCGACTATGAAGATCCTCGACCGCTACGTCATCATCAGTTTCATCAAGAACTACCTGATCAGTTTCATGGTCCTGGTAGGGATGTACGTTGTGCTCGACATGATTTTCAACTTTGACGAATTGATGGAGATCCAGGACCAGGCCAACGTCAGCGGCCTGAAGCTCGTCTTCATTTTCATTCGGTACGTGGGCGAGTATTACGTTTATCAGATTCCGCTGTATTACGTTCATCTGTCGGGGATAATCCCGGTCGTCGCGGCGGCGTTCACGATCGTGCGCATGATGCGGTTCAACGAGTTGAGCGCCGTACTGTCGGCGGGCGTACCGCTGCTGCGGGTGGTGACTCCCATTATCATCGTCGCTCTGCTGCTCCAAGGGCTGCTCTGGGTCGATCAGGAGTTGATCATTCCCAACATCATCCCCAGGCTCGAAATGCAGCGAGATCGCTTGATCAAGGCCGAGATCAAACCCTACAAGATCGAGGCCATGCGAGACGACCGCAACGGCAAGCTCTTCGCGGCGTTGTACCACAGGGGCGAAACGCCTCCGCGCATGGCGGTCGTCGACATCGTCTATCAGGACGAGAATTTTCGCCCCATCAGCCACATCAGCGCGGACGCCGCCCTGTGGGACGATGCCTATCAGCAATGGAACCTCGTCAACGGCCGGATCGACCGGAACCTCGCCCCCGGCTCCCCCAACCCGCTTCTATCCGAGCCCGTGGCTGTCTACAAGAGCAACATCACGCCGACCGAGATTCACCTCTACCGCAGCGGCGAATTTGTGGAACTGCTGTCTACCGCGAACATCAACGAGCTGCTCAAGCGCCCGCTGAGCTACGGCCGCGGCGATCTGCTTCGGGTGAAACACACGCGAGCGGCGGCCATCATCGTCAACATCATTCTTCTGTTGCTGGCGATGTCGTGCCTGCTGACGCGCGAACCGCAGCATCTGAAGATGGCGATGGGCCGGTGCGTCATGCTGTGCGGCACATGCCTGAGCTTCGCGTTCCTCGGCCACGAGCTGGCCGGTCAGCCTCCCCCCGGCATCGACTCTGCGCATTGGCCAGCCTTGATGGCATGGCTGCCGATCTTCACGTTCGGCCCCCTTTCCGTCTGGATGCTCGACCGCGTGAAGACCTAGTGTCAGGGGGCGCGCAAATGATGGCGAAGTGGGGATGAATGCAGATTGCTGAGGTGCACGGCCGGGATGCCGGTGCTACGATTATGGGTTGGCAGGGGATGGGTGGCATTAGCGAGAGTGAGCGATGGACAGGATCATCATTGAGGACCTGGCGGCGCGGTGCATCATTGGCATTGATGCGGATGAGCGGAGGGAGAAGCAGGATGTGGTGATCAATATCGTGTTGGAGACGGATTTGAGGGCGGCGGGGAAGAGCGATCGCTTTGAGAATGCGGTTGATTATCGGGGGATTAAGAAGAAGGTATTGGCGATGGTGGAGGGGTCGCAATATTTCTTGATTGAGGCGCTGGCGGAGAGGGTGGCGGAGATTTGTTTGGAAAATCCGAAGGTAAAGAGGGTGGTGGTGAGGGTGGGGAAGCCGTCGGCGTTGCGGTTTGCCAGGAGCGTAGGAGTGGAGATCGCGAGGGGCCGATCGGAAGCAAATGGAGAGAGCTGATTGCTGAACGGTCTGCTGATGCGGATTGCACTTCGTGTCTTTGGGCCTTTGTGGTGAACCGTGCTCTCTGGAGGCCTGAGGTAGATGGAAAAGGTTTTTATCAGCTTGGGGTCGAATCTGGAGGCGGAGCGGTGTGTGAGGGAGGCCGTGCGGAGGTTGGGGAGGGTGGGGAAGGTGCTGGGGATATCGAATGTGTGGAGGACCGAGGCGATCGGGGGGATGGGACAGGATGATTACTACAATGCGGTGGCGTTGGTACAGACGGAACTCGGGGCGAGGGAGGTAAAGGGGGTCCTTCGGGTGATTGAGGGGGAGTTGGGGCGGAAAAAGGGTCGGGATAAGTGGGCGGCGAGGACGATCGATTTGGATATTGTGCTGTATGGGGATAGGGTGATTGATGAGGAGGGGCTGAGGGTGCCGGATCCGGATATTGGGCAGCGGGGGTTTTTGGCGATGGGGATTTGGGAGTTGGAGCCGGGGTTGGTGATGCCGGGGAGGGGGGAGAGAATTGCGGAGATCGCGCGGCGGTTGGGGGGAATCAAGATGGTGAGGTTAGAGGGGTATACACGGGGACTGAGGGCGGAGATTGCGCAGGGCATAGAGTCGGAGTAGGGATGCCCCTTGACGGGGCACCCCCTCCGCGGATCCGGACGGGCGGGATTACCGTATCCGGCTCTTGCCTTGGGTGATGACGACAAGTCGGTACAGAGGATAAGGATGATGAATGCGGGCAGGCAGAAT
>JAPLNB010000365.1 GCA_026693085.1 Planctomycetota bacterium
TCAGGTCGTCCATCAGCCGTCCTCCTTGCAGAAGGTCTCGCCGGCCTCGCCGCCCCGACAAAACATCGGGCGGCTCTTGTCGGGCACAACTGAAGATAACGGCGGCGGGAAATCAAGTCAGGCATGCTTGCCGAAAGACCAGCTCTGTTCATGACGCGGCATTCTCATCGCCGCGGCCGGGGCAATGGAAGATGGGGTTTACTCAACGGACACACAATATAGCGGAGCACCTTAGGAATACAAAAAGGGCCCACCTGCGTCAGGAAGTGGGCCCTATGACACTCCAGAGAAAACAATCGGCAACTGCAGTTACACCCGAGATAAGGAATGTGAACTTAACGCGCCGATCAGCGTCGGCTCGCGAAAATGGCTGCGACAGCGAGGGCCGCCAGACCGCCATGGCCGCAACAGCCCGATGCCAAACAGTGTCACGAACACACTGCCGGCAGTGGCGGGTAGAGGGACCACGACGCTGACACAGTTGCCGATGGTCGTGTTGACCGACCAGGCACGGGTGTCCCAGGCGACCTCGGACTGCTCGACGAGGGTGCCTGCATTGAACGCCTTGAAAACGAAGGCTACTGGTTCGGTAGGCTCGCCCAGGAAGAAGAGGCTGAAGGAGACCGGCTGGGCGGCTCCGCCATCAGTGCGAACGGCGGCCGCCGATGCGGTTCCGCCGCCAGAAGGCAGGAGGTTCTCTTCCCGCCATGCCCCCACGGAGAAGTTCCCAAACGCGGGGATCTCAAGCGGGCCGCCAATCAGGATGGCAACCTCCATCCGATCGAACCCGCCCGCGATCTCGTCCTCAAACTGCTGGTACCAACTGTGCCAAGGGGTTGGACCGCCGACAGGCGCGAGAAACTCGGCGTGTGCGGCGGAGATGAAGCACAGAAGGCCCAACGCGGCTGGAAACAGCCAGCGGCCTGGTTTGAATCTCTGCCACAGGGTAGGCACGCATCCTCCTTCACAACCACAACGTCGGCCGAGCTACACAAAAACACAAGCTAGGCAGTCTTACAAACAGTCACGTATATTTCCTCGGGCTACTTCTCTCACGCCGATCGGTAACAAGCAAAGCCCGTCCCGTCTACGCCCGTCGACGCAACAACGCCAAGAGGCCCAGGGCAGTCAAGCTTGCGGAGGCAACGCTGGGGAAGGGAACTGGCGCCGGGAGGAACTCCTCGCGCAATACGGTCGTTGTTGGGACGAAATATGGATAGGTCCAGCCATTCTGCCACGTCATGTGTTGCGACCCCCGAAGCGTGTTTCCAGAGAAGAAGAAATAGTCGAACTGGATCGGGGTGCTGGAACTCCCAGCGAAATGAAAGTCCCACTCAAGGTACGCTATAGAATGACCTGATGCTGATGCTACCCTGGCGTCCGAACTAGTCCACGACGACCAATGCGAATCGCTGAAGTTGGTCAACCCAGAGCCTTCAAATGCGCCGGCAGCAGAGGTGAACCGCACTCCAACGAAATCGAAAGTGTACGTTCCGGAATCAGGGACGACGCCATTTTCACCGAAACGTGCGCCCCAGCTCCCGTAGTCCCATGGGTCCCCAACAGGAACAAGTTCTGCCGCCGCCGGGGCGGCAAGGCCTGTGACGACCAATAGAGCCACTAGAATCGACATCTTTCTCATACTCTGTCCTCCATTCAACCGAAACACCAGTCTGCGTCAGCAGCCATGTTCACGGAGCGCGCCGTCTACCACTCGACAGGCTGTAGAACGCCAAGTCATGGGCTGCCGTCGCTCAGTTGAAATGATGGCACCAAGGAGATGCAACCCACTGCACTATATATTACAGGACCTTCGCCGCGATTCTGCGCGGGAAATCATGGATTTGTTTTTTTCGTCAACGTTGGCCTCGTAGAGATGTGAAGATGGGTAAATTGGGAGGCTTGAGAAAACGGGCTGGAGTTGGGTGGGGGCGTACTCACAGTGCGCTTTCGGTCGCGGGTGATGGCCGTCTCAGCTTCAACCGGCAAGAGAAGTTCGCAGTGCAAGAAGCATTCGGCGGCTTTCCTCGCTTAGTCGGGAGGGGTCGGGCCGCAGCTCTTCAAGCTGGTTCAGAGCCGCTTTGGCTTTCTGTTTGTCGCCGCTATCGGAGAGAATCTGGACGAAAAGCACGCGACGCGGCACATTGGAGGGATCCAGGCGAATGGATGCATTGATGTGCGCAATCGCGTTGGGGTAGGTCACCCTGCGAGGCCAACTGCTGCAGGACGGTATCGCCGGGAAGTGCTTTGGCACGAGTGCAGAACCGAGCCAATGCACGTTGCCTCGCGATGCGCATTGTGTGCGGCATGAGGTATGCGCTGGCGGTCAAGCCAACCGCCAAAGCACCGCTAATGATCGAAACATCCAACATGAATGAGCCGCGTGGGTGCCAGGTAAGACTGAGCTTGCTGCGAGCGGTGCGGTGTCTATTGCAGCAATAACTTTGCGTATCGGATCAAGGGCGAGAAGCTAGACGGGCGGCCACTGACTGTGCCACTCAAACGAGACATGGAGGCGCAACACTGCTGCTCGGAATGACTTGCGAGCTGATGAACGCGATCAGCGATGATGCAGAGATGCCTCTTCTCCGGTGGCTGATGCACGGGTAACACGAGCAGGTCGTCCTTCAAATGACACGCCTCTGGGAACTATTTTCAAGGCAGCGATCGACGGTATCCCTCAGTGATCGAAGTCGGTGGAAAGAAGCTGTGGAGCCGTTGGTTTGTCGGCCGACGGTGGCTGGTTTTTGCTACGAATCCGGCGTGGCGGCATCTGCACAGCGGGTAGATGGCAGGGGCGAGTTGTGCGCCGCATCAGCCGAGAGATACTTCCGGATTTGGTCGAACATTGCACACAGAATAGCTGGATCCCGCCATTTTGGCAGAGTTGCCCCAAGGCCTACGGTCACATCTCCTGCTGCCACAGAGCGAGCAGAGTCTTCTGTTGGGGCTGGTTCTGCAATCCAGCAGAAACCTACGACCTCGTCACCCAGACTAAAAAGCCAGAGCGCTTCACTTCGTTCGAACCTCTCATCGAATCGCAGCAGCAGCAGTCTTCCGCCATATTGAGAAATCTGGTTTCGCTCGGCATCACTCAACTCGAAGAGCCAATGGAGGCGTCTGAGAGTTACACCCGCCGGCAAGGAAGCGCTTGTGCCCGAGTTGGGTTCCAGAGGTTGGCCATCGTGGCTGGACAGACCGCGGGCGAAGATGTGTTGTAGCGTGATCGATGGGTGGCGGGAATACAGTATTGCCGGAACGTGGTTTCGGTGCCGAGCCACCATGGAAGGTAGCCAGAACAAGGCTGCCTGGAACTGACGTAAAAGGGCGGCGGCATCTGCAGGCCAAAGGCGAGTCCGGATCCAACTAGGTTTTAGTCCGAGTTTCAAGAACGGTATCCTCGGTAACACACGCTTGTACCATAGACGGTAACCGAGCAGTTCGTGAAGCAGGCCCAGTCCACGAAGCAAGCCAACTCTAAAGGTCACGCCCGTGGCTTTGCGTACTGCCGTGAACGTGAGAGCTTGGGAGAGTCGCCCGCCGAGCTTCAATTTGTAGTCGTAGAATCCCAGCCCCAAGTCGATCTGCTCCACCCCCTCGCCTATTGCTGCCTTTATCAAGTCACAGGCACCTACGCGCCCCGGGAAACAGAAGTGCCATCGAGGATCGGTCGATCGAGCAGCGAGGTACCAGTGAATGCGTTGGCCGAAGCGGATACCATAGGTCATCGCGAACAAGTGACCATCCACCGTGATGCGGCGCAGTCTCAGGCGTCCGCTTCGACCGAGGACAAACGCCAGGTCGCGGTGGAACTGCTGGGCATTTGGCCAGTCCCCGAAGTGCCCACGATGCCCCTGTGCTGTCCACTGCGATTGGTGAAACTCGAAGAACTGAGCGATCGCAGCACCTTCTCCGTCCTGCTGTGAGGCGTCATCACAACGGACTTCATGGTTCCTGACCAAACGGCGATTCTCTTTGCCGATGTTGCGCTTCTCGCGAGTCGATAGTCCACCGCAGTAAGCGTCAAACGTTTTCGGGAGATCCAGTAGCATATGCGGCCGTTCATCGCGCGCGCACTGGACGCGAGTTGCATATGTTTCTACCGAACGGAGCTGGCGTTCGAGCTCCTGAATAGAACGCATGTGCTCGGGCAAAATGCCAAAGTGCACCACGTCGCACTTCGCGATCGCGACCTGTTTCAGAAGATCTCGCAACACTGAGGCAGCGAAGTCCTTTCTCACGGCAAAGCCAGACGTGGCTGTGCAATGATCGGATCCGACAAGGCGAGAGACTCTTACACGGAAAAGGCCAACAGACAGGTCCTCCAAGAAGATGGGCACGACCCCGACGAGTTGCCTTTGGACAGAGAAGGCATGGATCTGTAGTTGTCGGCCATGGCCGTAATGCCCCCACCAGAGAGCACACCAATCGAACGAACCGAAGAAGTCGGCCTCGCGTCTGGCTAGAGAGTCCCACGCGTCTCTGATCTCACACGCCTGCTCGAAACGCTGGTACAGGCAGTGCTCAATGGGCAACTCCCTGGCGGATGCGCTGTCCCATTTGGGATCAGCCTTCAGGAGCTGGCAATGAGGGTATCGAAGCCGGCAACCGAGCCGGTTCCATATCTCTGGTGGAACCTGACAGCCTGCCGGAAATGCGCCACCGGCCGGACTTGCTGAAGCATCGATCTCGGGCTTGTGCGAACCATGTGGGGCGAACCGCCACAGACATGAGGTCGGGATGCCGCTACCGCACTCGGGGGTGGATGGCTCCGGAGAGCTCCGCGCTGCGGGCGTGGCCTGTGAATGCGAGGTTGGGTCCTCGATGGTCATAACCGTAGGGTTCTACCACAGCGAGTTCATGGGCGAATCGAGCCAGAGCTCCGCCTCCAAGCCTGAGAGAAACGCGTCGCCGCACATGATCGAGTTAATGATCTCCCGATCAGCGGCGTGGACCAGCGCCCAAGAACCTCGTTTGAGGATGCAGTTGTGCCGCCAGAGATACTCCGCGAGCTCCGGCTGAAGACGGCCAAACAGGCACACACATCCATCGTTGAACGCTTGGCGCAACAGATGACCAAAGATATCGATTGTGGAAGTCCCGGCTGCGGCAAGCTGGAGGACCTCAGCACTACGATCGGGCCTTACGTAGTACAAGCACGAGCCCATCGGCGTTCCATCCTGGCTCTTGATCACAAAGCCGCGCAAGTCACCGCGTTCCCTGTTTGCCCTGAGCTTGTTCAACATCCAGCGCAGTGTTGTGCAGTCATAGAGTGGCCGAAGCGAACGTCTCTTGGAGAACCTGTCAATGCAATCAAGCAACGAATCATCGTCGATCAAAGAGACGATTCCCTGGGGGTCTTTCTGCATGAAACTCCCATTGAGGAATCGGCTGAGGGCCCAGTCCAGAGGTCCGCAGGCCGGCGCCACGGCGGCGGCAATAAGGGCAGGTCGCCATTTCTTCGCCAGCAGGTGCATGCCGTACCGACAGAATCGCAACGGCCGAATCCAGTTCAAGCTGTAGAGTAACGACGTAACTGCGCCTGCTGCCTCGAATATCCGTTTGCCCGCATCGTTGGCTCCGTCGCTGATAGACAAGTCTTGCCTGCCCGAGAGGAAACGTCTCACCAAGCTCGCTGCCACATAGGATGCTTGGCTACCTGAAGCCACCATAAGCCGGTGAGCCACAGCAACTCGGATCCGCCGCTCCCGGTGATACATTAACCGCGGAATGACGCCGAGGAACCCTGAGACCGATCCGTCTGATGTGCGGTAGACCAACGACGGCAGATCATCATCGCGCCACGGATTATTGAAGAGCACCTGCTTATAGTAATCCACCAAGGACTGGGGCGCTGGCCCATCCTTCTTGTGGAAAACCTCCCGGTGGAGGTTGGCCACATAAGGCATGTCTTCCAGCCGGCATGGTTCGACGCCACCCACAGGACTACGCTCCTTGCGCTCCAGCGTGTTCGACCAACAGCGGTGGGAGGTGGAGGTATCGCGCGGACCGTCGCTTGCCGGCAATGTCGCGATAGATGCGATTCACCTGTTCGGGCGTCAGCCCGACCGCATCGGCCACCTCGTCAGCAGGAATCTGGTTGTCAAGTGCATAGAGGCAAACATCCATTGTGTCGTAGGGGGCGGTGAAGAAGAACTCCTCCTGCGACTGAGCAAGCGAGTAGGTGTCGGTCGTCGGCGGACGTTCCCGGATCTGCTGCGGGATGCCCAGATGTGCCGCAAGCTGGTAGACCTGCGTCTTGTAGAGATGTGCAATCGGCTTCACGTCTGCTGATCCGTCGCCATTCTTGACAAAGAACCCCTGATCGTACTCCAAGCGATTCGGGGTGCCGACCACGGCATAGTGCAGGCGATCGGCATGGTAGTACTCCAGCATCTTCCGGGCGCGCTGCTTGAAGTTGGTGGCCGCCACTATCGTGAGATAAGCCTCCAAGCTCAACCTCGCCTTGATCTGCCTGCCATCCGGCGCCTGCACCACAATTGAGAAAATTCGGTAACTCTCGCTCTTCAGCAGGCTTGGCAGGATGATCTTGCAGCGGTAACCGGTGCCATACTGAGGGATGACAGATCTGATCGCGTCATCGCGCCGTCGATAGCACCCAACCGATTCCAAGATGGGCGTGATGTTCTCTAAGACCGTCTGGATGCCAAGGTGCCGCGCAATGAGGTTGCTCAGGTGCAGGGTGTCGCCCGCGGATTCGGCTTCGGGCATGAGCAGCCCAAGCACGCGGCTGGCTCCGAACGCGCGGACGCACAGGGCGGCCGACACGCTGCTGTCGATCCCCCCGGATAGGCCCACAACTGTGCCTTTACGCCGCAGCGTGGCATGCACCTGCTCACGAAGCCTGGCCACAATCCGATCGGTCTCGCTGGCGGCGTCAAGGTTCAATACATCCGTCGTGATGGGCATGTTACAGTTCTCGCTTGTTGATCTTCCCGGTCGATGTCCGCGGCATCGAATCGCGAAACTCAACGTGTTTGGGAACCATGAAATCCTCCAAGCGATTCCGGCAGTGCCGCATTACGTCAGTCGTCGTCAATTCCACGCCGTTCTTCCGGACCAGAACCGCCTTGATCGCTTGCCCCAGCACTGGGTCCGGTACGCCAATCACCGCGGCCTCAGCCACGCCTTCCAGACTGTGCAACACGTTCTCCACTTCCTTGGGACTGACCTTCTCGCCGCGCGATTTGATGATGTCGTCCTTCCTGCCGACGAAATAAAGGTATCCCTCTTCATCCATCCAGAAAAGATCACCGGTGTAGAATACCCGTTCGTAAGGCAGCGGGCCTGGCCGCAGTACCCGCTCCGTCTCCTCCGGTCGCTCCCAGTAGCCTTTCATAAGGTTGGACCCGCGCACAACCAACTCGCCAACCACCCCGGGCTCGACACGGTCGCCTTGCTCGTTTACGATGTAGACTTCCTCGTTGGGCATGCCTCGGCCGACTGACGCGGGGCGTTTGTCGATCTGATCGGGCGGCAAGTAGCTCACCCGCTTACACTCAGTCAGCCCGTACATGGAGTAAATACGCACGTGCGGCAGCAGTTTCCGGAGCTTGACGATATGATCTACCGGCAACGCCGCTCCGGTATTGCTGATATACCGCACGCTGGAGAAGTCATACTTGCTTAGGTCCATTTGCAATAGAATGGCCAGCATCATCGGCACGATTGGAAAGCCAGTGACTTTCTCCTGCGCCAGTCTCTTGAGCACCACGTGGGGGAATGCGAAGTTCTTCTCCAACATCACCGTGCCCCCAATCTTGAACCCCATTAGCACCTGGTACAGGCCGTAGTCGAAGGATAGGGGCAGAGTGTCCAGGATAATGTCGTCAGGCGTGTTCTCAAGATAGGTGGTGATGGACGTGGCCGCCGAGACCATATTCAGATGGGTCAGCATGGCCCCTTTGGGGTCGCCAGTGGATCCTGAGGTGTAGATTAATGACGCCAGATCGATGTCGATGCAGGTCTTCGCCGGTGGGCCAATGCAATTCGCATGACTGGCCAGCAAGTGATTCCAGGAAGCAAAGTGCTTGGAGTCGGCCGCAACAATCGGCTCCGTAAGTCCCACACTGATGACTGTTTTCAAGTGCGGCGTTTGTGCCCAGAAGCCCGCAAGCGACCGTAACTTTTCGCCCGACGAGATAAGTGCTGAAGCCCTTGAGTTATTCAATACGTAGGCCAGCTTGTCCGTTTTCGTGGTGGGGTTGACCATCATGAAAACACCCCCGGCCTTGAGTATCCCAAACACCGACACGGCCGACTCGATGCTGTTGTTGAGGCAAACGGCCACACGGTCTCCGCGCCGCACGCTGCGGCCGATGAGGGCATGGGCAAGCTGGTTGCACTGGTGGTCAATCTCCTGATATGTGCACCTTCGCTCGCCGCAGACCAGCGCGGTCTTCCGCGGGAACTCCCGGGCGCTGTGTTCGAGGAAATCCTCAACCTGCACAGCTGCCTCCCACGCGGCTTGCACGTTTCTGCTCGATGTACCTGGCTACGCGGCTGATGGAGTCCAAGTTGTCCGGGGTGATCTCGCCATCTTCCACCTTGATGCCGTAGGTCTTCTCCAGAAAGGCGACCAGTTCCAGCACGCCTGTCGAATCGATAACCCCGTTGTCCACAAACGAGCTGTCACGCTGTATCGCTCCGTCATCCTGCCCGTACAGGAAATTCTCCACGACAAACTGCCGGACTTCATTCTCAGTTGGATGCGTTGCCATCAATTCTCCCGAAACGGCGGATGAATTGTTCGTGAACCAATTGCGTCGAGAGTACTCCAACGACGGCCATATTGTCCTTGACGCCGATCACCTGGCCTTCTTCAGCTTTCTTGACCAACTTGCGCACGGCGCCCGGGTGGAAGATCCCACTTTCGCGGAGACGTCGCTCCGATAGCAACTCACGAACATAGTCGGGCTGCCAGCCGCCCTCGACGAAGAAGCTTGCCGCATCCGGCGCGCGGTATGGCTGTTTGGGCCGTTGCCGCACCGACGCCGGCACGAGGCTCCCGGCCGCCTGCTTGAGGATGTACTTCTCATTCAGCCCCTTCATTTTGAGCCTCGGTGGGATCGATGAGGCAAACTCGGCCACGCGGTAATCGAGGAACGGGAAACGCCCTTCGACCGAATGGCCCATGGCCATGCGGTCACCCTGCGAAGAGAGGATGTATCCTGGCAGCAGGTAGACTGTCTCCAGGTATTGGGCTTGGCAGAAGGGATGCCACCGGGAGAACTCCTCCGGCAACTGATGCCGCAGCTCGTCGCAGGCATCGTACCCCCGCAACGCCGCTTTGGTCTCCTCCGAGAACAGGCTCTTGAGGCGCGAAGTGAGGTTCCAACGAGGAAGGTGTGAGAAAAACGGGTTCTTCAGGTCGTCTGGATTGACGCGGAAGAAGGCGCTGAGGTACGCATCCGGTTGCGCCTGCACGTTCTGGAGATACGGATACAGTTTCCGCAGGATCAGCGGCCTGCGCTTGGAGGCGGGCTCCGCGCCCCAGAACCTGCGGATCTTGGCTTCCTTGAAAATGTCGTAGCCCCCGAGGATTTCGTCGGCACCTTCCCCTGTGAGCACGACTTTGTAGCCGTGTTCGCGCACAAGCCCCGATAGCACATAGAGGGGTGCCGGCGCGGTGCGGATGACCGGTTTCTCCGTGAACCATACTGCGTCCGGGAACACGCGGCCGATGTCCCGACCCGAGCAGCAGATCGACTGGTGGTCCGTGTGAAGGAATTGGCTCACCTCCCGTTGGTACGCGCTTTCGTCGAACTCGGAGTGGTCGAACGTAACCGAGAAACTCCTCAGGGGCGTGTTGGTGAATCGCCGGACCACGGCTGTCGTCACGGCCGAATCGAGCCCCCCGCTCAGATATGCACCCACCGGCACATCGGCACGCAGCCGCAGGCGCGTGGCATCGACCAACAGCTCCAGCAGTCGCTCGGCACAGTCCCGTTCCTGAATTTCATCGAAATGTTCAGGATATGCCGGCCGCCAGTACTGCCAGACCCGCGTCCTTTCCCGCGCCACAGTCATGCAATGGCCCGGCGGCAACTCGCAGATATTCCTGAACATCGTCCTGGGAACCAGCGAGTGCCAGAACGTGAATAACTGATCGAGCGCCTCAAGGTCGAGCTCCCTCCTCACGTCCGGGCAGGTCAAAATCGCCTTGATCTCCGACGCGAAGATGAAGCGGCGGCTGTCGGCCGTGTAGAACAGTGGCCGTATGCCGAGCCGGTCGCGTGACAGGAACAACTCGCCCCGCCGCTGATCCCATATGGCAAACGCCCACTGGCCGTTGAAATCGTTGACGCAATCCGGCCCCTTCTGCTCATAGTCGTGCAGGATCACCTCCGTGTCGGACCTGGTCGTGAACCGATGGCCCGATCGGATAAGGGACTCCCTCAGCTCCGTATAGTTGAAAATCTCGCCGTTGAAGGTGATCCACAGCGAACCATTCTCATTGCACATGGGCTGATGGCCGCCTCCAAGGTCGATGATGCTCAGTCGCGCGTGGGCCAGTGCGGCCCGGCCGTCGTCGTAGAATCCCACGTCATCCGGCCCGCGGTGACGAAGGATGCCGATCATCGCGCGCAAAATCTCCCCCTTCCGGCGCTCATCGCTCATACCAACGTATCCGGCAATTCCGCACATGGGTCACTTGCGTGATTGCAAAGCCAAATGCAAGACCCCCGGCTGGCCAAGGAAATCCATCAGTCAGCCGTTATTCGTAGGACGGGCTGTTCAGACTCTGACCGACCTTTTCGAGCCACTCCGTCCGCCAGAAGAAGAAGCACATGCGGTCGCAGCCGCGCGTGTCCGGATGGCCCGAACCGTCACAGTACGCGCCATCGATCAGCACGACGCCCCGGCATTTGAGCATTCGCCATCGCGCCTCGTCGAAGAACCGATCAACCCTTTTGGCCACGCGGAGCTCACGGCCACAGTATTGTGCCATTGGGCTGAGAAACGCGCACCCGTGACACCTGCCTTGGGCGTCCAGTGTCCGCGCGATCTCTTCCAGAGGGCGTACGCGTACGGCATCTCCCGCTGCGAGCTCCGTTAACGCCGTGGTGGTGGGTATGTCCGGGCCGATGCTCGCCTGGTGCAGCCCCCGCTTTGCAGCGAACGCTGTCCATAGCCGTCTCAGTCTCCTCAGTGCCCCGCGCGCCTTTCGGCGCAGGAACCACGCCCACGGCTCGGCACCATTGTCGGAGTATGAGAAAAGCTGGCATCCGTTCGGTATTGGCTCGTGCGGTTGATCGTCCATCGCATGACTCCTTTCAAGCAGCAACGCGTATGCCTGCGCCTGCGGATGCGCTTCTGCTTCAACCGGCAAGAGAACTTCGCAGCGCAAGAAGCATCCGGCGGCTTTCCTCGCTTAGTCGGGAGGGGTCGGGCCGCAGCTCTTCAAGCTGGTTCAGAGCCGCTTTGGCTTTCTGCTTATCCCCACTATCGGAGAGAATCTGGACGAGAAGCACGCGACGCTGCACATTGGAGGGATCCAGGTTAATGGATGCATTGATGTGCGCAATCGCGTTGGGGTAGTCTCCCATCTTCGCACACACCCTGGCCAGCGTGTCCAGGAAGCTGGCTTTGAGGGGATGGTCGAGCTGGGCCAGCGCAGTTGCACGACGGTGGGCCTCAACCAGGTTTTCGCCGCGGGTCAGCAGCGCCATGATCAGGTTGTTCTCGATGCCAACGTGTTTCGGGTCCAGATCCGCGGCACGGCGCAGGACTGTTTCGGCGGTCGGGTAATCAGAGGCGTCGAACAGCAGGCCGCCTAGAACATAAAGGCTGTGGGCAGTGACTTTTGGCGCCAGGAGAGCGGTTTTGGCGAGATTTGTGCGGATATGGGCGGATCGCGTCCGGATGCTCGGATCGTTGGTGCGCTCGGCCAACCGAGCCCAGCCTGCGGCCAGGGCAATTTCCTCGTCGGTGGCGCCGTTGGGCAAGGCAGAGGCGACGCGTGTGAGCCATTCCACGGCCGTTCCCGGGCTGCTGATGCTCTCGGCGGCCAGGCCAATGGACATCAGTCGCCACGCGGAGCCCTTGGGCAGGAGCGGTGTCAGGATGGCGGCGGCGGCATCAACTTGTTTGGCAAGGACGAGGGCCTGGCAATAACGCTGGATGATCACGACATAGCGATCGGGCTCGGCCTGGGCAGTCGCCAGGTACGGCTGAAGCTGCTTGACAGCCTCGGCGGGATTGTTGAGCCCTATCTGCGCCGTGGCGATCATCAGGTCGGCCGCCGCGGGCTGGCTGAGCGTGCGCTGTCGCCACTGCTGTGCGATGGCCAAGGCCTCGTTCCAACGGGAAGCAGCCACAAGTGCGGTGGTGGCGATCTGGGCACACTCGGGGTCGTTTGGAAAACCCTGCATCGTGCGAGTGGCAACGCTGATCGCATCGTCAAGTTTGTCAACGGTGCCGTAGAGCTGACTGAGGAGGTTCTGAATCGCCAGAAGGCGCGGATTGCGATCCGCTATCTGGCGCAGTCTGGTCAGAATCTGGTCGAGCGGCGTCTTCTGGCTGCGAGCATCCGCAAATACCCTGAGGACATCCAGATAGGGCGCAATATCTCCTTGGCTCTGAACGATCGCCAGCAGGATTGGCCTCAGCCCCGCCTCGTCCTTGATCTGCGTCAGTAGGTCACCCTGCGAGGCCAACTGCTGAAGGACGGTATCGCCGGGAAGTGCTTTGGCAGCATCTGTCGCCGCGGCCGCTGCATCGGTGATCTTGCCCTGATTGATGCAGACACTGAGGAGCGTGCGCCATGCGGCGGGGGTCTGCGGTGCGGCTGTCACCGCCGCCCTTGCGTGAGCCAGAGCCTTGTCCGGGTTCTTGGCGCGGTTGTGGTAATCGGCGAGAATCAGATCTTTGACGCCGGCCTCGAGTTTGAGGTTGTCAAGCTGCGCGAGGATGCGCTCGGCTTCCTGGGGTTTTCCGCGCGACGCGAAAAACAGGGCGGCAGATTGTATGACTGCGGGCGTCGGACTCGCCAGCAGAGAACGATACATCGCCTCAGCCTTTTCGGGCTGGTTGCGGAATTGGTAGAGAGCGGCAAGCGCCGGGTCCGCCGGCATCGATGTTGAGGAGCCGCGAATATCCTCAAGGGTCCGCAGAGCGAGGTCGGCCTCTCCCTGGCGGACTAGCAGCGACGCCGCTTCGCGACGTTCGTCGACAGAGGCGCTCTTGTCCTGCAGAACGCGCTCGATGCGTTCTCTGGCGTGAGCGAAGTCGCCTTGCGACTGCAGTGCGCTGGCCAACCGAAGCGCGATGCGGATGGATGTGGGCCTGAGCGAGGCAGCCGCCGTCAATTGCTCCACAGCAAGTTTGGTATTGCCAAGGTGTTGGAGGCACTGGGCAAGCTCCATACGCGGCGAGACCAACTCAGGGGCGGCTTGGACGACCTCGTTGAGCAGGTTCGCGGCGTCGGCAACGGCGCGATCAGAGGACTGGTCCTCCTGGAGCCACCTGGCTCGGGCGATTTTCCAGGAGATGCCAGCGGTTCCGATCTGTTTCTCAAGGCGGTCAATGACCCGGCCGCGGAAGGCTCGATCGTTCTGTAAAGCGCCGGCCGAAAGAGCTTCCCATTGGACATCCACGTCGTCGGGGTGCTGGTCGGCCAAAGTGGTCCACATTTCCTTGGCGCGCCCATCGCCGGCCAGATCCAGGCAGCGGACCGTTGCCAACTGCCAAGCGATCTCATCCCCTTTAAGGCCGGCTGATTGCCGCGCGGCTTCGATCAGGCGCAGGGCGTCTGCAGGCCTGCTGGCGGCACGGAGACTGAGTGCCTTGGCAAAAGCCAGCTCGGCAGAAAGTCCGTGCGCCTTCTCGGAACGGTCGAAGCAGGCCTGTTCCAGAGGGAGCTTGTGCTCGCGAGCCGCGACCGCCAGACGCAGCAGCACCCCCTCAGCAGGCGGCGCCGGGGAATTGAGCAGGGATTGGACCATTTCGGTCGCACGCTCGGGTTGACCCAGTCGGGCCAGCAGGGCAACGCGTATGGGTAGGGTGCGGGGCTCGCCAGGAGAGAGTGTTTGGACCTCCTCCACAATTTGCAGGAGCTGACGCAAGGCATCGGGCGGAGCCGCTTCGATGCCCATGGTCATGACCGATGCAAATGTCGCCAAGACCGACGGGTCCTTGGGCGCCCGCTGACGAGCAGCCTGAGCGGCGGAGACTGCCTCTTGCGGCCGCCCGGTAAGGGCCATCGCCTCAGCAATCCTGGTCCATGGGGCAGTCCACGCTGTGGCGTGTTGCGCGGCGGCAAGCCATTCCTGGATTGCGATCTCCCACTCACCGAGTTGTGCGTACGCCTGTCCCGCGAAGAAGCGGAAATAGGCGTTCTCGGGATGCTGGGCGACGGCATCACGGAGAACCTGGGCCTGCTTCCCGCGGGAGTCGCCGCCCGTTGGCGCCTCCTTGGCTTGCAGGACAGCCACCCAAGTGGCCGCGGACGCATCCGTTCGGCGTGCGCGCAGGGCCTCAACGACCCTGACGGAGTCGCCCTTGCGGTTCAGGGATTGCAGAGCCAGAGCCCGGAACGCAAGCAGCGTCGTATCGGCACTTGTGCCCGATTCAAGCGGCGACTCGGTGCGATTGAGAATCTCCTGATAGCGCTCGAGTTCATAAAGTCTTGCCACCAATTGCCGCTTGAGCTCCGGCTCAATCTTGTCCTGGGCAAGCCGATTCAGGACCGAGAACGACTCATTGTAGAGGCCCAGCGCATTGAGTTGTCGGACGAGCACCTTCACATACACCGGGTCTGCGAGGTCGCGTGCGGCGGCTTTGCGGACCCAGGTCATGGCCTGATTCTGATCTTCGGCAATCGCGCAAGCGAAGCTCTTAAGCACTTCGTAGCGGGGATCCTCCGGATGCTGGTTTCGAAGCGACTCCGCCCATGCCGAGATGTCGGCAGGCGGCTGTCCGCACCTCAGCTTCAGCTCAGCAGTGAGAAGCTGAGCATCAAGGTCAAGCGGCTTGAGCTGGCCACACTTCTCGGCCAAGGGCAGGGCCTCCTTGAAGCGGCGAAGTGCGCCCAAGGCCCTGGCTTTGTGGGCCAATGCATTGGCATCGTCCGGCGAACGAGCCAGTATGCCGTCGGCGGTGGCAATTGTCTCGTTGAAGAAGCCGACTTCGGCGTAAGTATTGAGGAGGAGCTGGCGCGCAGCCATGTGATCGGGCTTCAATTCAATGACCCGATTCAGCACCGATAAGGCTCCGCGGATGTGAGCGCCGTTACGCTCTATGACCTTCTGGCGAGCTTGGGCATAGAGATACAGCGTGTCGGCATCGGCTGGAAAGTACTGGACATACGCTCCGAGCTTGTGGAGAGCCTGGAAGTAATCCTGCTGTTCAAGAGCAACAACACCATCTGCTCTAGACTGGATGGTTCTCTGGCGGATCTGGTGCTTCCTGAATGCATAGAAGCCGCCGGCGGCGCCAAAGATGAGCACCGAAGAAATGATGAGCAGAATCAGACGTCGACGATTGAGGGGTTTCAGCATGGCTGATGTTCCGATTGCGTGTGTTGGGGCAAAATGGGGCGGCGAACGACTTTCTCGAGCGATCGACCCAAGATCATTCGCCACTCTTCAGCAGCGAGATTCCTGGCATGTGCCTGCCGCCGAGAGAATCCGGCTGGAGCGGCTGAATGACGCCGTTCACAGTGTGGGAATCAGTCGGTGGCATCCGGCCGAGCTGCGGTCAAGGAGCCGGGAATCGGACCCATTTGAGCTGGGCCAGGCGCAGACTGTCTGGGGGATCGTGAGGCCCTGATCGCTGCGGACCGGCGGCTCAGTGAAGAAACGCTCGATTCCGCGATGTCGGCCATTCTCGCCCGGTTGAAAACGATGCCGGCAATGCGAGCACCGTTTGAGAGCAGGTGGTTGATTGCCTGTCGAGCCAGCGGCCGGTGCTCGCCACGCGAGACAACCAGCAGGGTCTTGTCCGTCTCCGCGGCAACGATTGCAGTCTCCAGGCTTCCGAGGGCGGGTCCGGTGTCAACAAGGACAGTCTCAAAGTCCCTGCAGGCTTCGCCGATCAACTTGCGGAAGCTGGCGGGCGAGAGTTGCGCTGCATGATGTGCCTCAACTCGCCCCAGAGGCAACAGAAAGAGGTTCTGGGCCGCACCGTTGACGACACAGTCGCCCAGCGGGCGACCCTCAAGCACGTCAAGCAGGCCCTTGGCTTCAGCACGTCGGGCCTGCAGCCGCGATTCCATCTCTGCGGCCTCCACATAGCCGAGCCGCACAAGCGACTCGACCAGGCTGACACCAGACTTACGGCCGTGCTCCAGCGCCTGGTCAAGCTGAGACTGGGAGATCCGCCCCGACTGCGTCAGGTCTTGCTCGACGCGATGTTCCGGAGTTGCACCGAGTTGGCGTGTAAGGCCGCCACCGGCGAAGTCGCAGTCTATCAGGAGGGTAGGCGATCTGGACGCGGCAAACGACAGGCCCAGCGCGAGAGTCAAGCTGCTCTTGCCATCGCCGGGCGAGGGGCTGGTGATGGCAATGCTGAGCGGGCCAGGCCGATGGCTGTCGATCTGGAGTGACGCCCGGATCTGGTGAATGCAGTGCGCTGCGACCGCCGACTTGGTCGGATCGGACAGGTCGTGTTCCAGATCAGGGAGGATGCCCAGAATGCGAATGGACTCACTCAGCTTCCTCCGTGTGTCTTCGGCAGTGCGGAGCCGCCGGTCGAGCAGCGCGATAAGCACGAAGACCGCGATGACCCCTCCGCCACCCGCGCACCCGCCTGCGGCCGTGATTGCCCCGCGTTTGGAGTTGTGCGGAGCCACGGGGCGGTCTCCCGTGCTAACGACGACCATCCGGCCGCCCGCGGGCGACTCGACGGAAAGCTGTTCCATCCGCACCTTGGTTTCTTCCAACTTGCTGCGCACCGCATCGGCGTCCGCGTGAAGCGCCGCGATCTGCAGGTTCTTCCTGCCGATCTCAACGACCTCCTGTTTGGCTTGGTCGTAGAGCGGCTTTACTCGCTGCTGGCGCGCGCGCAACTCCGTCGGACTTTCCGCGTGCAATCCGATGGCCTTGGTCGATACCACGTCTGCAAAGCCCGCTTTGTTGGCCTTGCGGAGTCCCTCCAGACGCGCTCGCAGCGATTCTTGCGTTGCCTTCAGTGCGGATCGGGCATCGCGCATCTGGGGATGGCTCTCACCAAAACGCGCGGCGAGCCTTTCGACTTCCAGTTTGAGGCGGCGTTCCTGTCCGAGCATATCGCGAGCATCCGCGTCGCTGGCAGCCAGGATCTCATCCGGCAAATCCGAAGGCTGGGACGCCGACGCCGCTGGTTGGGTAGACGCCTGACCATTCGCTGCCGGTTCACCTTCTTTCAGAGCAAGGGCCAGTTGTATGGCCTTCAATCCGGACTCGAGGTTGTTCAACTCCTGCAGCTTGAATGCGTAGATTGGATCCAGCTTGTCAGAACCAAACTCACTCCCGATGGCGAAGATTCGCTCGTTGAGGGACTTGAGCTGGCCATTGAGCATGGTCTGCCGCTCTTCTAGAACCTTCGCCCGGTTGGTCACGCTTTCGACATCATACTCGGCAAATATCTTCTGGTACGCGGCAATGACCGCTGCGACGGCGGTAACCGCGGCATCCGGGTCACGATCCAGGAACGCCACCAGAATCATCTCGCTGTTCTTCGGATGGGCGACCTCCAGGCCCTCGATGAAATCCGCTTGAGCGTCGAGCTTGAGCCCGCGGCCGAACGATTTCCAGTCGGGGTTCTGCATGGCCATCGTGAGGACACGCTGACTGCGGATGAGCATGACCTGCGATTCCACAAATGCGTCGAACATTGGCATGACGTTGTTTTGTTCGCTGTTGTAGAGAATCCGGGGGAGCGTCGGCTTGATCTGTATGAGACCGGCGCTGCGGTATTTCGGACCAGACACAAGGTATGCGATCGAGCTGCCAAGGATTGCGCCGACCAGCGCAAGGGGGACAGCCCACTTGTATTTCCCGCGCAAGAGGGCATGAAGTATGAGCAGCGGATTCGGGGCTGGCGCGGGGCGCGGCGGCGGTGCGGGAATGGCCGGGACGGACGCCGGTTGCGCAGGCACGATGTCACGCTTGTCATTCATGGTCAACCCCCCTTCGAACGGTGTCAATGAACTGCCTGCAGCGCCTTAGCATCTGCTCCCTGAACTCCTCCCGGTTTGCGGCTGGGATGCCGGCGTCAGCCACAATCTGCACTTGGGCTGCGCCAAAATACCGCTTTCGACGATTCCGGGCAACCGCATCGAGTTCCTTCATATCGCGGCCAGTCCGACCATCAGGGAGAATGAAGAAGTTATCGATTACCAGTTCGGCCGCACGATCGACCTTGGCCATGCGAAAGCCGTACTGCATCCCACGGATTTCCAGATCATCGGTGCGCCAGTCGGCGGCGGAAGAAGACGTCGCCTTCCAGCCATTCGCTGGATAGCACACGGGCGGATAGTGGCCGATCAGATCGCGGGCATCGGTGCACTGGACAATCAGAACGGACACTGAGCGGCCCGTCATTGCTTCTGTGTACCGGCGCGAGACGGTGACGTTCGGATGCAGCATCTTCACGGCTGCCGGAGGCACTTCAACATCGGAGGCGAACCACATTCCTATGCGGATCGGGACCGCATCGGCCGCACGCCGAACTGCCTGGTGGTATCTGTCTGCTTCCCGAGCGGCGGCCCGAAGCCAGGTTCTCTCGCCGGCAACTCCCACGAGGACCAGCATTGTCAGGCCAAGTGTGGCGAACTGGGTCCATCTCATGAGGCACCTCGCAGTCTGTACGCTCCCTCGACGGTGACAATGGGCATCATGGCCCAGCGGAAGAGATTCACGATCCCCACGAGGATGAGCAGTGCCAGCGGGAGCATGAACCATCCGCTGATGTCGTGGAATGCGTCGGCATAGGGCTTGGAGACATGTCCGTATAACCATAGCGTTGGTATTAGCCGGATGAAATTGCACGCAATGGCCAGCAACGGGCTTGCGGCGACGATGATGAACCGGGTGGAGAGCTTCATCTGGCTGACAAACGCAAAGGTGAACGACACGAGCGCCAGGCCGACGACCATGCGAAGGCCGTTGCAGGCCTCCGCGATTGTCACGTCGACGCTGTTGATGCTAAGCAGATTCCCGGATCGTTCGACGGCGACTCCGAAGACCGTGAGGATCTCCTGCGTGATCTGGGCGGTGACCGAACCCAGCGGCATGGCAACATACTGGCGGAAACGCCCCGGCACCGGAGCAAGGAATGCAAGTGCGGCAAAGACCGGGACGAATCTCAGCAATGCGTCTTTGCCCACGATCGTCAACAGGCAACCTGCAGCCAGCATGATCGCCCCGCCATGCCAGAAGAGCTGCACAAGTTTCTCGTCGCCAAAAGAGTAGAGGAACCATCCCGCCAGCGCGATGAGCGGACCCACCCAGGTTCCGCGCGGCCGGCAAAGCTCCAGCCGCTCTCGACGAACCCAGAATAGCCATGCCAGGATCAGAGGGACGACCATGATGTGGCTCGATTCCTCGTCCTTCTGTGCCAGACGGATGATGTCTGACCAGGAATCAGAGGTCACCAGGACGGCGAGCGCCACCAGAACAATGCTGGCCACCGCATGCCACATCGACCAGCGATTCCGGCCGTTGGCAGCAGTGGCTGATCCCCGAAGCTCGTCAGCAACATCGGTCTGGATCGAGGAGCCAGGCGACACCGTTGCATGCCGTCGTCGGACCCGGCTGATCGTCCGGAGGGCCAACTCCCGACCATCGCAGGTGATGTCCTGGCTGGCAGCAAACTCGCGGAGCGTGTCGGTGAGCTGATCCGACGCACGCGATGATATGCGAGGCGCGGCCTTCAGCCGATCCAGCCCGTCGAGCCTGCTCATCAGTTCCTGTTCGTCCTGCGCGACACTGACGCGTCCCTGCGACAGGAATCGGTCCGCCGTGGCCACTTGGTGATCATTGCGAGTCTCCATCAGCTTGCCATGACGAGGCATCACGAGGATGGGCTTGCCCATCTCCAGGGCCATGAGAATCGAACCCATGCCCGCGTGCGCGACAACAGCATCGGCGGCCTCGATCTTGGCCAGAAGCTCCCCGGGGCTCAGGAATTCCGCCCACTGGATATTCCGGGGATGGTAGCCGCCAGCTCCCACTTGCGCGAACACATCGGAGCGGCCCCGACGACCGGCCCATTCATCGACTGCCCGGATCAGGCGGTCAAACGTCATCTGGGCGCCAACAGTGACAACAATCATAATACTGCACCCGCAAAAAAGGGTCCATTTGGCCGAGCCAGCTCCGGCCACTGGGTCAGCCACAGGTCGGCAAATGCTCCAACCTTCTGGCCTGACCGAGACAGTTGCTCGACGTTGGCGATGCTATCGATCCATATCGTCCGCGCACCCAGCAACCCGCCAAGCCGCAATGCAAAGAAACCCGGTGCTGCGCCCGTCGAGATCACCACATCCGGCCGCTCCTTGCTGATGATCGCGGCCAGCCTCAGTCCCATGCGCACCAGGCCTACCTTGTCCCATGCCGTAGCGTCGTTGATGACGTAGAAACGGTTCGGCGCCACCTGAGGCTCATACGCGCGGTTGACAGTGACATACACGGCCTCACAACCTTCGAAGGCGTGCATCATGCGGAGCAGTTGCACCCAGTGGCCGCCACCCGACGATACGGCCAGCACCCGGCTTCGTCTTCGATACTGCGGCAGAAAATCTTTCAGACCCATGTTTCCCTCACATCTTCATAGACCGGCGATGAACAGGCTCCACAGCGAAGGCTCAGTCCGTCTTTAGAGCATCCGGCGGACCACCCGCCGGCATCCGCGACGATTCGTCACGTTGCCACGCGCCCCTGCCACCGGCGCGCAGCAGCCTGCGGCTACGCAGCCTGATCATGATCTTGACGTACGCATAGGCCAAGAGCTTTGGCCAAAGCAGTGGATTGCAGCACAACTCCATCAGTGCCGCCCGATTACTGGCACCCTTGTTCACCCACAACCCTGGATTGAGCCGCCGCAGTTCGCAGCTTCCGTAGTGGCTGCGGGTCTTGATTGAGATGAGTTCGCGCAGCGTGCAGGGTGCTCGGACAATTGAGTGGCAATCGGCGAGCGTCGCCCGTTCCTCCGGCCGAAACTGCACGCGCACAAAGCCATCGTCGGCGGTGACATCCGGGAATCGGTCGAATCGCTTGCGGCCTTCCTCCGACAGACCATAGACCCCGGAGCCGCCAATGCCTTCGCGATACGCCGGCAGGCGCATGTGGATCTGGTAATACGCCCGCACCGGCCAGCTACTCTCGGTCAGGTCGAAATGCGGCAGCGGGGCGACGGCGAGGATGTCACCCTGCGTGAGGCGAACTGACATGCGATGCAGGGACTCCCACGGCAGGATCACATCGGCATCGAGGTAGAACCGGGGAAATACGGTGGCGGCGCAGTCGCCGAGGTTCAATGCGGACGACTTCGAGGGCAAGTCGGTTTCGACGACGCGGATGGTGGGCGCGAATGCTCTCGCCACACGGGCCGTGTCATCTTTGCAGCCGTTGCAGACCACAATGATCTGGAGTTCACCAGGCCGCGGCGAGTCCCGCAGCGCCGCCAACGTCCGCTGGATAACTCTGGATTCGTTGTGAGCTGGAATCACGACGGAGATCATCGGCGTCTTTCGTTGACCGAGATGCAGGCGGAGCGTTGAAGCACAGCGGAAGCGTGATCTGCGCCAAGCTCATCCAGAACGTCGCCCAGCCGGCGAGTGGCAAGTCCGTTTCGCTGCGCGAGCTCAACCAGCAGCCTTGTCGTCTCAAGCACAAAGCGCATACGGGGCTCGGTGCGGTGATGGTCGTGCAGAAGAACGACCCCGCCGCCGCTCTCGAGAACTCTCGCCACAACGCTCTCCGGCGTGGGAAGGGTCGCGTGCGTATCGCCGGAATCGATTGTCCACCACCCGATTCGCGCTCTCCTGGAACGGAGTGCCAGCCAAGTACACAGCGTGAGCTTGCCACGCGGGGGGCGGAAGAGACCGTGTGGGGGTACCCACTTTTCCAAGGCCGCATAGCCCTTGCGGATGTCTCTCAGCGGCCGCCACGGGGCCGTTTTCCATGCGTCCGTGTGGTCATGCCCATGACACTCAATCCCATGTCCTTCGTGCTGAGCTCGATCGACGATCGATTCGTGGCCAGCCACATTTCTACCGAGCAGGAAAAAAGTCGCCTTTATGTTGCTGTCGCGTAACAGGTCCAGCAATCGCGGCGTGAGTACCGCGCTGGGGCCGTCGTCGTACGAGAGGACAAGGGAGCGCGTACGCTTGCAGAAGCGCGCCAGGGCACGTTGCTGCATGAGGCGCAGCTTGTGGGGGGCGAAGTACATGCCGGCAGCCAGAGCGGCCGCCAGTGGCCCCACGGTCAGCAGAGAGTAGGGCATAAGCATATAGCGTCGGGCTACAATTCGGATGCGACGGTGCGTACCTGCCGGGCGATAGACTCCATGTGCTCCTCGTTGAGGTCCTGGTGAACCGGCAGCACCATCACATGATCCTTCAATCGCCGTGCTTCGGGAAACGGCTGCCAGTCCAGCGCTCTGTGATACCCCGCCCACCACGGAATCGCCTCCACGCCCCGTGTGTGCAGCGACTCGATCCATCGGGGGCGCTCCTGCACCAGAACCGGCAGGCCAAGCGGGCATACCTCCGACGGCAAATTTTGGAAGACCAGCGTCACTCCGGCAACACCTGTCAGCAGAGACTGAAGGCACCGGTAGTTCGCTTGCCGTCGGCGAGCCACTGTGCCGGGCTGAATCCGATGCAACAGTCGAAGCGACGCTGTGGAGATCCGGCAGTGGTGCTTGCGGGAGTCGTAATAATACTCTGCTGGCATGTCGGGCAACTCTTCTCCGGACGTCAGTCCGCTGCTGCAATGCGCGCCATTGAGGGCGGGTTGGCGTCCAGACCTCCAGGGCAGACGATTGCCGCCCATTACACGCCTCTTCATGAGCATCGCGATGTTCCGTGCGATACGCAGAGCACGCGGCTTGCGATCAAGGCGGATTTCCATATCGGGCCTTTCTCGCAGCACGAGCGCACCGCCATCCGGAACGGCAAACCACTTCGGGAAGCTAAAGATGGCGGCATCGCTGACCAACGGTGCACCCTCGCTCTCGGGTTCACGGAAGAAGCGGAGCGCGCAGTCCTCGACGACTTTGATACATCGATCGCGGCACCACGCGGCTAGTTCGTCGATATCGTGGGACCATCCAAAATAATGAGTGACATATACCATTTTGGTCCGTGGGGTGATGCGTTGTTCAACCTCCTGCGTACAGAATCGCATGTTCTCATCGATGCGATACGGCACCACGCGGGCACCGCACCCGACGATCGGGTCAATTTCGGTGCCGCAGTTGTAGGCCGGCACAAGCACATCATCGCCGGGTCCGAGCTTCCAGAGATCACAGATCAGCCGTATGGCGGTGCGTCCGCGGTGAGTCGGAGTGACCCAGCCGAAACGAAACTGAGGCCAATCGGGCAGTCGCTGTCCGCCGTTAGACCATGCGCTGGCCAGTTCCATAACGCCGCAACCGGGTCCTGCCGCAGCAACGAGTCGGTCGATCATAGGCGAGACTTGATCCAAGTGGTCCAGAGCGGCCGGCGGCGAAACGGAAGCTTGGCCGCCAAGCGCAGGAACCAGAGTCGGTAGTACATCAAATGGAGCAGATCCGCGCAACGAAGGAACAGCGACGCTCGGAGGCGGGCCCCAAGCCGATTCGCGATGACGAGGACAGAACGCAGGGGATGCTCCTGGCCGCCCCATTGCAGCTTGTAGTCATAGTGGCCGATGCCGGCCTCGATCACGCGCAGCCGCGCATCGATAGCGAAGCTCATTTCGTGGCAGATTCCCATGTTGCCAAGCCCGTACTCATCCCAATGCGAACCGACGGCCCGCGCTGGCAGTCGCCAGTAATAGCGCCCAGCAAATACAAAGCCGTACTGGTAGGCAATCGGGTCACCATCGGCGGTCAAACGCAGGATCAACAGACGGCCCCCCGCTCCAAGCGCGCGGATCAGGTCCAGGTTGAATTCGGCGGACTTGGGCCAATCGCCGAAGTGCCCCAGCTTCCCTTGTGCCTGCCACTGCGCTGCATGCAGGCGCTGGAAACGTTCAAATTCCCTCTCGGCCTCGGCAGGATCGCGAATAGTGCTCAAGCACGTGTGGTGGTCGCTTTCTAGACGCCGCATCGCCCGCTTGAGCTGGCCCCGACTTTTCTTGCTCAATGCGCTCAGGTATGCATCAATGGTCTCAGGGACGGCAAAAACAGTGTGCGAACCGATGAGCGATTCGCGACCATGGAACAAATCAGGCCTGCCGCAGCAAACCTGTCTCAGTGCCGTAATGGGTTGATACTCCCCAGAAAGTGGGCCAAATGATACGACGTCGCACTTGAACTGCCCGATCAGCGTCTCCAATAGCGAGCTGAAAACCGCCTTGGCATGGTCGGCATGTACCGGCGGATTACAGAGGGTCAAGGCGAAATCCGCTCCAACCAGCTTGGCGACGCGCAGCCAGACCGGCCCAAGCCACATTCGCTCCAGGAAAACAGGCAGCACGGCGACCAGACGCTGCCCTTCGCGGAAAAGGAATATCTGAAGCTCCCGATTAGTGCCATAGTGCTGCCACCAGACCCGGCACCAATCAAAGGTCATGTAGATGTCCCCGCCAATGGCTTCGACGAACTCATCCCACTCCTCCCGCATCGCAGCGATCTCCTCGAAGGAAGTCACGACGCGACAAGATAGCTGCGCGGCCTCGGCAGTCTCCTTCGTAGCGGCGTGGATAGCGTCAATGGTGGTCATCTCGTTCACGCAGGACTGCTACCGGCTGTTGTCCGGCGCCTCGAAGAAACCCCGGTCAGAAACGCAAGGATCTGCCGCCTGATCCGAGTCAAATCAGGTTACGCCGTTTGTATCAACGATTGGCCTGATGGAGCCTGTTGGCCTACCACACTGTCGTAGAGATTCAGCATCCATTGCACCTTGCGGTCCCACAGAAAATGTTCGGCGATGCGCCGGCGCGCCGCACATCCCATCTGCGCGACCAGCGCGGGGTTGAGGGCCAGCGCACGGATAGAGGCAGCAAGATCACTGGCGTACTGCTCCGGATTGACCGGTGTCACGCGAATGCCTGAGTCGTCATCGACTGAGAAAGCGGGCCCGCCGGTGCTGGCCACGATCATAGCCAAGCCGTGACTCATTGCCTCAAGGACAGCGTTGCCGCTCGGTTCTCGCATGCTTGGAAACAGAAATGCATGGGAACGGGCGTAAAACGTATCCACGAGCTGCCGTGGGATTCTCCCGTGGAATACAACACGGTCTGTGACCCTCATTTGCCTTGCTTCTGCTTCGCACGCAGCGCGATCCTCTCCATCGCCGACTACGTCAAGTGTGACATCTTGCAGATCCGTAACTTTGGCTATTGCTCGAACGGCATCTCGAACTCCTTTCGATCGGATCACGCGGCCAACGAACAGCAAATGCAAGCCTCTGGCGTGCGCTTTGTCCGCTGCCCCAGGCTCCGGGAGTTGAACGACGCCTGTCTCACTCATTACCTCAAACCTTCGCAATGGAATGCCGTCCAGTAGTTCGCGGACGTACGGTGCAGCTCCAAGAACGACTTGGGCCTGCTGCAGGGTCCGCCTCAGCATTGGGTCGTACTTCAGTCGGAACCGGTCCAGCACACGGAGACGAGTATACCAAGGCTCATAACCAAACTCGTGATTGAAGCCCTTTGGCATTTCCAGGCTCCCCGCAAGGGGACCCAACACCAGGGGGACGTTGAAGCCGATAGCTGGAGATGGAAACCGAATGGCCAGAGGAGAAATCTGGTGGATCAGATCGAACCGCTCACCCGCCAGAACAGCGTTTCTGATCCATCGTGTGGCGTTGATGTAGAAACGAATGTAGCCAGGCTTGAGCATCCGATTCAGCTGATCGAGCCATCTTGGCATAGCAATATCAGGCCACTCGATCACTCGTATGCCTTCCAGCTGCGTCTTGGCCGACGGCCGCTCACGCGTACGACACGTCAAAACGGTCAAATCGTGGTGTTTGGCCAAACGACTGACCCACTGATAGGAGCTCCACGCCTCGCCCACGTCCGTGCCGTCACAGGTCACCGTGAGGACTAGAATGCGGAGACGTCGTCCAGTCATCTGGGTTCACTATTCAGTCGAGGCCAAGCTGTGCCGAAATCCCGCGAAACGGCGAGGAAATGCGCACTCCGTTCTCTGGCAGAAGAGCTTCTAGTAATGAACGACACCGCATACCACACAAGAAAGTGGCTGAAGTTGAATACCCAGAGCATCACCCACGACAGCGTTGCCACTGCGAGCCCATCGTGTTTTCTGAGGAACCGCACCAGCCCTTCCGACAGCATTACATCGCGTTGGTATCCATGCTTGCGACCGCTGACGTTCCCGAGGTGGACAATTTCCCCTACCGGTGCAAATCGCAGCTTCCAGCCCGCCTGCCTGAACCGTCGGCACCAGTCGGACTCTTCGCCACAGAAGAAAAAGGATTCGTCGAGTAGCCCCACTTGGTCGATGGCCGTCCTTCTGACAAGCATGTAGCACCCCGAGATCACATCCACATCCCGTTCATCGTCTCGCTGCCAGTAACGCATATGTTCGCGTCCGCAGAATGCCGGCCATCTCAGATGGGAGAGGCCGGTCGCTGAGAGAAAGACGTTCAGCAGCGACGGGTAGCGCATACATGTCCGTTGTACCGAGCAGTCAGCATTGAGCACGCGGCATCCCATGATCCCGACGTTCGGGTGATGGTCCATATACGCTATAGACTTGGGCAATACGTCGGATAAGACGATTGTGTCCGAGTTCAGCAGCAGCACGTAGCGACCACTGGACAACTGGATTGCCTGGTTGTTTGCGGCGCCGAACCCACGATTCCTGTCATTGGAGATAAGTCGAACGCTCGGGAAAGTGCACCGCACCATATTCGCCGAGCCGTCAGTCGATGCATTATCAACGACGAACACTTCAGTTTCGCCCATTTCCCGTTGCTCAAAGACAGAGTACAGGCAGTTCTTCAGTACCTCGGACGTGTTCCAGCTGATCACGATAATCGATAGTTGACACGACATAAATCACTGAGGGCCACATGCCCCGTTGGTGCTACTCCCGGCTAGACGCGGCCGCATCAAAGAGCCCAACCAGAAAGCAGCTCGGGCGATCTGCACCAATTCGGATCTGGTACTCGTGCTTGCATTCAAGCTGATACAATACTTCCGTTATCCACCGAGACCCGTGTTAACGGACATTCCACGCCGGCACCATATGCCGCTGCCCGAACTATGTACCGACACCGGTCACGAACTCGCTGCCACATGGACGGTCTATTCATGATTGATTGCCTGCCTTAGAAGCTCCGTGTAAAGGTCCGGCAGACTGTCAGGCGAGGCCTGCAACAGCTTTCTTGACGCCTTCAATCCTCGCCAAGCGCCACGGATGCGATCCCGCCCGAAGGAACTGTGACTCTGCAGGGCGTAGAGGAGCAGCTTGTACCATGCGTATCGCATCACGGCCCGCCGTGCCCTCGATCCGGGTGGAGCGTGCCTACAGGTAACGTAGGCCCGGTTGAGAATCTGAGTGGCGCCCATTTCCGCACCACTTCCTCGTCTGCCTGGCATGCGGTAGTGGAACAGTCTGGCGTTATTGGCACCGACAATCAAATGATTGTGTGAGATTTTGAAGGAAGCTTCCACATCCTCGAACAGACCGTAACCCTCTAACGTCTCATCAAACCGGAGTCGCCTGATCAGTTCTGTGCGAAACGACATGCAGAGGCCCGTCATCCACTCGACCTGCACAACATCTTCTCGCGACAGCCATGTTGGCACGGGGCGTACGTGCCATTGCGCCCGCCCGTGAACAATGAATGGATTCGGGAACAGCCTATTCTCGATCAGGTGCCGACAGCGGCTAATCGCTAGCTTCAGTCGATCGCTCCTAGGCATTACATACGTCAGCTTCTCGACGACCCCCGACGGGAGCTCGTGCGCCCAAGCTGAGCAGACCCCCCCGATGTCACCGGCAGTGTCCAAGTCGTAAACCTTCAGAATGGCCTCCGCCACACCGGGAAATGCCAAGGCGTCATCGTCGGGGAACAGTACCACTGGAGACTGCACGTGTTGGAGTCCTGCGTTACGCTGTCTGGTCAAACCACGATCACATCGCAGGAACAGTAGCTCTATCTTCGCGCCGGCGCATGATTCCTCCACCACGCGTCTTGCTGGGGCCGGGTCGTCGCTGGAATCAGCGATGATCAGGCGCTTCGGCAGGACGCTCTGTTGTACGAGCAGCGGCACAGACAACGCAAGTGCTTGGGGCCGGTTTCGAGTTGCGATCACGAGGTCGTATTCAATCATCACAACGTCTCCCGGACACCTGCAGGATCACCCGTGCTGCCATTCCGGAAGCTGTCCCGCTGGCAGTTGAAGGTTGAGTGAAAGACGGCGGCTCCGATCCGCCTGATCGGTTACGATCAGTGTGGATCAAATCTTACGGAAAGGAGCCGCCATGAATGCAGAGTACCAAGTCGTCAGCCGTCAGGACAAGCGTCAACTGACCGAATTCCTCATCAAAGAAGGGCAGTTCCTCCTGCCCATGGTCAGGCTCATCGAACAGGCCGAGCTGGCCGTCGATGAGCTGATCGACGTGATGGGCCGGGCCAGCATTGAGGCGGTGCTGGAGCTATCGGCCCAGGAGGTGGCCGGGAGCAAGACGCCGGGAGAGGCCAGTGGCGAGGTTCGCTGGCACGGCCGCCAGGGCGGGATCGTGCATCTGGCCGAACGGAAGCTGAAGGTGGACAAGCCGCGGCTGCGTCACAAGGCGGGAGGCCGGGATGCGGAGGTGGCGATCCCGGCCTATGAAGCTCTGCACGCCGACGGGAAGCTGGCGCGGCGGATGCTGGACATCCTGATGTTGGGGGTCTCCACGCGTCGGTATAAGAAGGTGTTGCCGGAGATGGCCGACAGCGTGGGCATCAGCAAGAGCGCGGTGAGCCGGCAGAACATCGCGGCCGGCGAGAAGCTGCTGAAGGAACTGGCGGAGCGGAACTTCACCGAGTTGGACATTTTAATCATCTACATCGACGGGCTGCGGTTCGGCGAGCACCACGTTTTGGGTGCGGTGGGCGTGGACGTTTCGGGCCACAAGCACGTGCTGGGATTGCGGGAAGGCGCCAACGAGAACACGACGACGGTGAAGCTGCTGCTGGAGGACCTGGTGGAGCGCGGGGTGGCGCCGGGGCGGCGGAGGCTGTTCGTGATCGACGGTGCCAAGGCGCTGCGGTCCGGGATCGATCAGGTGTATGGGAAGGACAACCCGGTGCAGCGTTGCCGCAACCACAAGCTGTGGAACGTGACCGACTGTCTGCCGAAGGAGAAGCGGGATCAGATCAAAAGCGCGATGCGGGCGGCCTGGAAGCTGGACGCGACGGAGGGACAGAAGAAGTTGGAGCAGTTGGCCAGCTGGCTGGAGCGGGAGCATCCTTCGGCGGCGTCGAGCCTGCGCGAGGGATTGAGCGAGATGTTCACGATCAACCGCCTGGGATTGCCCTCGGCGTTACGGCGATGCCTGGGAACAACGAATCTGATCGATTCCTCGCATTCGGGGGTGCGTCAGCGAACGGGGCGTGTGAGCAACTGGCAGGACGGATCGATGGCGTTGCGGTGGGCGGGGGCGGCGTTCGAGGCCACCGAAAAGAGCTTCCGGCGCATCATGGGCCACGAACAACTGTGGATGCTGAAGGCCGCGTTGGATGAGCAGGAGCGAGCACGAACTGGACAAGCCAAGAAGGCAGGATAGAGTGTATGCGTCACCGAGCCGCCGTCCGACCTTCGACTACGAATGGGACACCTTCCCATTCCGCGCAGTACATCCCACAACGGCACGCCGGAAAAATGTAATTGCCTTGACGACCTCATGATGGCATTGCCTCGCCCGGCAACTTCGTCGGACGCGCATGTTTGATGAAGGGGACGACTCGCGCATGCATTCTCGTTCCCTCGCGAACGAAGCACACATTCATCTGGGAGTCGCGCCCCGTACACTCGGCCAATGGAAGCAGGCTCAACTCATTGGGCCGTCTGATGGACCGGCAGCAGCGCACGGTCAAACACGTAAATCCGCGGACTTCCATGAACCGCACGAGCTCTTGTGCACTACCACCAAGATCGCGTAGCCAGCAGTCCGTCATCTCAAGGACCACCAGCAACTCACGTCGCTCCAGGAACGGCCCCAATCCCTTTAGCACTCTGTACTCGTAACCTTCGACGTCAATCTTGACTATGGCCGGCCTCATCTGCTCGAGCTGGGTGTCGAGAATGGCACCCCGAATCATAGGGACTCGCATCGTATGCGAACCGCTAATGCTCCGCAGGGTACATTCGCCTCGGTTCGTCGGATTAAGATGAAGCTCGGCTGTCGCGTCACAGTCACCAATCGCTTCTTCGCGAATCTCCAACATGTCCAGATCATTAGCAACCTTATGCATCCATAAGAACGCCCGCGTGCACGGGTTTGGCTCGAATGCGATGATCCTTCCATTGCGGCCAATGCGTCTGGCGGCGAAGAGCGAGATGTGCCCGACGTTTGCGCCTATGTCTATAAACGCGTCTCCCTCTCTGACCACTTGCCAGATGAGATTCGGGACATCGTTCTCATAAAAGCGTCCAGTATAGTATACCTCTCGCTGGATAGCTTGCGTCATGTCTAAGATCATTTGGAATCCATGTCTCCATCCCTTGCGCAATCGAATCCCTCCGTCAATGGCTGTAGCGGCGGCCCCACCTAATCGGCAATACAACAAGTGCGCACCGGCCGGGAGGCGGCGCAACGCCGGAGAGATGATCTTGATAAGCCATCGCCCGCCAAACATCACGTCACACTCCTATTTGGTGTTCGACAAACTCGTGCCATTTTACACCACGCATGAAACTGCCACGTTGCACCTACGAAGAGCATGCACGTATGCCTTCGTCAGCAAAGTCATCACCTTTGAATGGTCACACCGATCAGCAACCACGGCCCTAGCTCGATCCGCCATAGCACCGGCCCCTTCTGGGTCATCGAGTATGCCGTTGATTCCGTCAGCAATGCTGGATGCGTTTGTGTGATCGACATACCTGCAATGGACACCATGTTCAAACCAGTCTGTCCAGGGTGGTATTCTGCTAAGCACCATTGGCACACCCGCCATCGCTGCATCCAAGGCCGACCTCCCGAAGCTCTCTGCGCGCGATGGCGACACAAAGACATCAGCCTCACGATACAGCTCGGCGACATTCTCTACGTGCCCCAAGAGATGCACCCCCCCAGACGATCCAGCCAGTATCCGACGACATTCACCCAAGCAGGGGCCATCGCCAGCCACGAATAGTTGTGCCGCCGTGTGACGCCGGTGCACCCGGTCAAACGCATCCAGCAGTTGAACCACCCCTTTCTCGGGTGCCAATCGTCCACAATAGAGAACGACCTTGGTGCCACGTTTCGATCGCATCTCTTGGGGCATGCTGCCATCTGCCTCTGCAGGCACATCCACGAGGTTCGGGACTGCAAAGATAGTGCATGGATCTATCCCAATTCTCGTATGGACCTCTCGCTCAGCTTCACTAGGTACAATGATCGCCGACACATACGCAGCGTTTGCGAGGTGGCGTTGAACCCACACCCGATCGCCGTGAGGTTCAAGACTAGACGGCCCGTGGAGTGTCACCACAAGCGGAATTGACTGCGGCAAGAGGCGCCGGATGAGCTTGATGCGCGGCGAAAGGCAGCCCCTTCCTGAGTGGAGATGTATCACGGATGTGCCACCGAGGCGAGCGAGCAGCAATCGCGCACAGAGGCCAATACTCGTGACCGGCAATGCTTGGACTTTCACAGTGCGCACTCTGTCGAGGAATTCCCTGCTTTGCTCGGCGATCTGATACCACACAGTGACGCGACGTCCCAGATGCTGCTCCGCAGCCGCCTGCAGTGTTGTGCTTACGCACGCCCCTCCGAACGAGGCCATCCTGATGATATGGACGACGCTCCGGACGCAGGCATGATCAACAACCGTGGTATGCTCAGCACTTCTCATGAGTTGGCTTTACATCTGTCTATAATCGCCACAGCCTGAAGTGCGCAATGCGACAAACCGCATACAAGCTCTGCGACCCAGAATCAACCGTTTTCGCAATCATATCCAATGCTTGAGGAGCACTCTGAGTCGCTGCCGAATCAGTCGCAATCCATGCAACTCGCCGTCGATGATGTGCAGTATGCCGGCTGCATTGTGGTGTCGGAAAATCATGCTGCGGTGCTGGAGCCAGGCGTCGGGGCTACTACTGAGTCGATCACATGTAAGCACGTGCCTGTATCCTGCCTGCCTGCACGCGAAAAGCGACCTCCGATCGTACGAACCATATGGGCACGCGACTGTTGTCACAGCGTGTCCCAGCACTTGCTCGAGTGCATTCTTCGCGTCCAGCGTCTCTTCCCGCAGCCGCACCGCGGGTAGGCCGCGCCATCGCTGATGAGTCATCCCGTGGCATCCGATCACCATACCGGCGCGCGACAACTCTCGAACGCCATGCGGGTCGAGGTAGCCTGGGACATTCAATCGCCCGACGGTAATGAAGAAAATGGCCTTTAAGTTCCGCTGCGCTAACGAAGGTAACGCAATCCGCAGATCCGAGGCGTTCCCATCGTCGAAGGAAATGCCGACCCAAGGGTGTTCAGCTACCGAATCCAGAGCGAACTCCAACTGCCGGGAGGTCACCCATACCCTCTCCTCGCCAGGCTCCAGTTGACGAGGAGGATCATCAATACCGTGGAAAACCAGGTTAACCATCTTCCTCATCGGGCCCTCCTGCTGGCTTGCTTACGTGTGGTGCGTCATGGCTGACCTTCCGCACTACGTTGACTCGGAGTATGCGGTTGGCAACGCAGGACGAGCCGCATCCAGCATCCAAATCGAGCTTCCAAGCAGCATCATCAAGGCGACAAACGAGGAGTTCCAGAAATGAACCGTGCATCCGGCAATGCACAGGCCAGTCATGCTCACCATCCATCCCATCCGACAGACCGCAGTCCCTGCGTCCAAGTTATCGCGCGTGGCCAACTGGACAACAACGTACGCGAAGGCTCCGCCGAGCATGAGGATCGCCGGCAGTCCGTACATCATCGTCGTGCAGAGCCAGAAGTTGTCTACGCTGTCCGAAATCCAGGTCGGATGCTCCCAGCTGTTGTTACCGATACCGAAAAATGGGTGCCGTTGCACCTCGGCCGTCCCACAGTCCCATATGAGGATGCGGCCATATGCTGTGTCGGCGTTGAAGGTCAGGTAATACAGCGCGATCGTCATCGGCGTCCGATTGGAGTAACAGTCTACCGCTACATACATAAGGGCGAGGATGATGAATAGGTGCCACCAGCGCCGGTTGATTGTCCGTGTAAGCCCATCCCAGATTATGCCGACCGATTGAGTCACCAAGCACGCCACGGCACCGCTGGAAACGGACATCGCGGCACTGACAATCACCGCCGCCAGACGGAGCCATCGGCCTAAGGTTGAGCTCAGGACATACCACGAAAGCCCCAATATGGACGAACAGAACACGCCCAGCAAGATGGGATGGTCAAAGGGGCCGTAGGCCCGCTCCAGGCCCATGCGGCGGCCAATCTGTTTCGCCTCTGGCTGCATGAAGTGGTAGCCGGTAATTGCCTCCGGCACAGTGACGAGGGACAAGAGAACTACAATCAGCGTCCAAACCTTCACCAAACCGCGAAATGATGACGCATCGCGGATGTGGCGCCGGGCCAGCAAATAAGTACCCAGACCCTCGACAATGTAGATTCCGCCGCTCTGAAGTCCCTGTACGGGCCCATGCACGACGATCAGCGCCAGCATAGCCCAGAGCACATGGCCGATCATGAGAACATCGCACCACCGTACTCGTCCGCACTGCCTCGAAAGCAACGCTACCACGCAAGGAAAGAAGAACACAAGCAACACCAGCCGATACGCGGTGAGCCGCAACGTGCCAACGTAGAATGATGTGTTGGTCGGGAATAGTAGAGCCAGAAGCAACAACAGTGCCGGAAGCGGCACGCGAGCGACCGTCCCGCTCCACCCGCCTTCGATTGAAGGCTCGACGAATCCGCTCGCGACGTGCATCCGCGAAGGAAACGACCGACCAACGGATGAGACATCAACGCTGGCCATGAGCCGCCTTCCCACAAAACGCTCGATAGAGTGCCTCGGCTGTCAGCGTCAGCGCAGATCTCCATGTGCAACTATCGCGCTGAAACGGGCCGGCGCAGGCCAAGTCCTCGCCGCCCATACCCGACTTGAAATGATACACACTTGGGTTGCCGTTGGGATCAATCCCACCCAGGTCGTACCATGATAGGCCTTGCGATTGTGCTTTGGCAATTGCGTTCCATTGCAGCAGGTAGGCTGCCTTGGTCTTCAAACCCTCTTCGTTCGTTGCCCCCAGCAAATAGACACACGTATCTCCGAGCATACTGAAAACGTGTCCTGCCACAACCTTTCCTTCATTCTCTGCCAAGGTCACAACAAATCGGTCTGAGTTGCTCATCTCACGCTGCAATTCCCGGTAGAAGCTGGCGTCAAGGTCAACAACGAAACCCTTACGGCGGTTGAAGGCATTGAACAGCGTACAGAACTCTTCGAACGTTGCATCATCCGCACCTTCTCGAATCGCCAGACCCTTGCGCTGTACCGAGTTCAGACAATTCCGCCACTTCTGGGCAAGAGAGGCGCGCACCTCGCTGAGAGGCTTCCCGATGTCTACGACCAGGGTGCGATAGGCAGCAGATCGCTTGGTTGTTCGGAAACCTAGTTGCCGAAACTGCTCCGCTGCCCTCGTGTTCCACTGTCTGGGCCCAAGCGGTGCCAGGACCCGTAGGACAAAACCCTGCTGCAGGACATACTCGCGCACGATCGCCTGCAGAACGCCGCGAAGGCACTCCGCGTCATCGGACCTGCCCCTGCGTGTCAGGGGACCCCCACTGATGTACGCGATGCCGCTGCCGATGACCGGCGTTCGCTTCAGTCGCACATCTGCCAGCCCGATCACCTCACCATCGCGACAGATGATCACATGCTGGCACTCGGCGCCGCGTTTTTGAGCCAGCCGCAAACCGTAGTCCCAGATGTGGCGGTAATTGTAGTCTCGGAAGGTGGGCGCAAGCGCAAGCCAATCTTGCTTCGATGCTGTCTGTACCTGGGTCTCACTGGACACGTCTTGGCTACCAGAGGCGTTTCACTGCCTTCTTCAACCAGCGCCGCAGACTAACACTCTTGCACTCGCAGAGCCGCCTGACCGCTTGGCCATCATCGCATGCACGAATAGTATTCCGCGGTTGCAGCCAGTCACGTTCACGCGCGGGTCCACGATCGCTCGAATAGACCCGGTCAAAACTTTGTTCCCGCAGTCGTTGCAGAACTCGCCGCGTATATGACCCGAATGGACATGCCGCCCACGTTATGGCCTCGCCGAGAGCGTCTTCGATCTCTTTTCTCGCGTCCACCAGTTCCGCGGTCAGACGTCCATCATCGATTTTTCCCCATGGCAGGTGGTCTTTGCCATGCAGGCCAATGATCATTCTGGCCTGAAGCAGCGTCTTCAGATCCCGACGGCTCAGGCTGCCGACCTGCCCCAGCCGGCCAGCTAGGACGAAGAACGCCGCCCGCATTCTCCTGTCGAGGAGTGCTGGGAGCGCCAATTGCACGTCCGACGCATTTCCGTCGTCGAAGGTGATCCTCACATGGGTGCAGCCCGCAATGCTGTCCAAGATCGCATGGAACTGCCTTAAGCCAACCCATACCTGTTCCTCTTCGGCCGAAATCCGTCTCTTCGGCTGACCGATACCATGGAACGTCACGTTGACTACCCGCTCGTCCACGTCTTCTTGTCTGTCAGACATGCCTCGACACCAGGCTGTCCTCTGCGCGCCCCGGCATCGACACACAGCTCGCGCGAAGCTCGTACGGCTCGCACTCGGCTGGCTGCCTCAGATGTTTACGGCGGATGCGCTTGATTGTTCCCAGCAGCGACTGCGCCTTTTGCCTAAGCGTCAGTCTACACCACCAAATGAAACCACAGGCAATTGCCTCGCGGACGACTCTCCGGCCGCGTTCCGTGCGCACCAGCACCAATGACCGCCCCGGGTCATCATCCCGATCAGTTCGGTACCATGGATCGCCAACGGCAATGTCAGCGAACTCGCCGCTATGATCGATACATACATAGCATCGCCACTGACGGTGCTTCTGCAGGATTTCGCCCCACGACTGCTCGTACGTCAGTTCACGCAGCTCCACTGTGCCAGCTCCACTGCGAACCGTTGCGGTGGCCTTGCCCGGCCAGCCATTGCCGCGGTACCGCAGATCCGCCACTGACGCTGGATCTTCAATGCCCATGGCTTTCAACATCTCCAGCGTCCCTTGAGTGGATGGAGTTCCGGCACAGAAAACTGCGATCGTCAACGCGAGCCGGCTTCCCAAGCCCGGTCTGATTGCAGCAGCGTTGCGTGCTCCCGCCACATCACACGGTTTGCCCATGAACACGCACTCGCTCGGCGCCTGCTCAATCATGCTCAGACCATCGCACGGGCTGGCTGGCGCATAGCGCGAACCCGTGCGAGCCAGCAGGTCGGCCCGAGTCGTGCTTAAGACGGTCTGGTTCAGATAGGGAGCCTCCGGCCGGCTTGCGATATGCAGAGCACCGTGCATGCCGGCCTTCTCGATGCAGTACAGGGCCAGCGCGCTGGCGGCTCCACCGCTGGAGCCCGCGAAACGCAACTCCGGATCAGAGGCGTACCCTTCCCACACCTCCAGAATCGGTCCCCAAGCAGGCAGCAGATCCTTCATGACGGCCGACACATTGGGCGAGTCCGATTGCTCAAGACCAATGCCTGGACACACCTTCGTCGTTTCATGCGATCTCGGATCCGAGCCGTCTCGCACAAGCGGCCGGCGGCCATGTTCTACCACGTCGATCATGCGGATGTCGTCGGGGCTGAGGTAAGCGCAGACGCCGCAGCCGCAACACAGGTGTCTTTCGGCAACGTCTCGAATGCTGTGAACCACGCTGCTCATTGACCTTATCACTCGCCTGCCACAAAGGTAGAATCGGGTTCGAATCCGTGAGGGAAGCCATTAACCGATACGTCGAGGGGACTGGTCATAAAGACCATGAGCGGCTCCCATTTGTCGTGAGGTCTTTCCCACCAGTGGCTGTCAGTGAGAAGCCGCCGAATGTGCTCCGGAAAGCGATAGCGGATCAATCTGGCGGGATTGCCGACCACGATGGCGAAATCCGGAACGTCTCGTGTGACTACTGCACCAGCACCGACAACCGCACCCAAGCCGATCCGACTGCACCCGGGCGTGATGATCGCGCGCTCGCCGATCCAGGCATCGTGTTCGATGACCAGCTCGTGCCCGACAATATTATCATCTTCAACCATGCCCAGGGCCGAGTCAAAGAAAAACGGATGAGTCGAGGCCCGGTCGTACGGATGATTTCTGCGGAAAACGCGAACGTCTCGGGCAACGGACACGTACCGGCCAATGGTCACCCCGGGAGGGAACTCACCCGGGTTCATGCACTCGCCGTAGCTATACGCCCCGACCACCACGCCATGATACCGAGCGAGAATGTCGCGCATCGTGGCAGAATAGAACTGGCCTCCTTCCAGCAAGACCGCCAGCCTCGACGTTAGAAACTATCTCAAAATCGCCAATCGGTACTGGCGGCGATACCACAATAGCCCGCAGGCCAGTTGAATGATGCCCAGGTAGTTGCATGACTTCTTCGCGTACCGAACCAGAATCCCCCGGCATTTGCTCAGCCACCCCAGCGTGCGCTCCACCACCCATCGCCGGGCCTTGTGCCGCTTGCGACCTTTCGCGTCGAGCTTCTCCTCGCCGATCCGCCGGATGTGCGGCGTGTGGCCATGCGACTGGGCCGCGGCCTGGCCGGTGGGATTGTCGTACCCCTTGTCCAGGCACAAGTGCTGCGGAGACTTCTCCGTTGGCTCCGGCCGCTCGACCACAATGGACTCGATCGTCTCCTCCAGCAACTTGCAGTCATGCACGTTGGCCCCGGCCACGACCACGCCCAGCGGCCCGCCGTCGGCCTCGACGATTATGCTGCGTTTCGTGCCGGGTTTGCCGCGATCCGTTGGGTTGGGGCCGACCAGATCCCCCCAAAACGCGCCTTGCCCATGGCGCCGTCGGCGCTTTGCCATTCCCAGTTGACGCCGCCCAATTCGTCGCAGTTCTCGATCAGCACGGCCCAGATGCGCTCGAACACGCCCTTGGCAATCCACCGCTGCATGGTGCGATGGACGGAGGAGTCGTCGCCGAACTGTTTGGGCAACTGGTTCCACTGGCAGCCGCTGCGCATCTGGTAAATGATGCCATTGAGCGCCTCGCGTTGGCCGGTGCGGGGCCGCCCCGTCCAGGCCGGCGGGTCCAGTTCGTTGAGGATGTTTTGGATGATGTTCCACAGTTCGTCGTTGACTTCCCAGATTGTGGGAAGCACTTTGATCTTGCGTTTTGTTCTGGCCATCCGTGGCTCCTTGGTTAGTCCTACGGATGGTTATCGGCTAAAAACGGCGTTCTGAGATAGTTTCTTAGCCATCGAAGCCTGTGGAAGCGATGCAAGCCCATCAATATCGGAGACGCAAATGACCGACGTAGCTCCCGATGCTGGCGCATTTCAGGTTCGTTCGTCACATTCACTTCTGGTCAGCTGCCAAACGCGGCGACTGTGAACCGCTCTCGATCGCTTGCTTGGAAGACACTCTGCCTTCCAGCAGACGTAGAAGAAAGAGCCAGGCCTCTCGGCGTATGCCGCCCAGCGATAAGACCGCAACCGCTGCGAAAGATAAAGCCGCCATCGCCGAAATTGCCAGCGTCAGAGCAGCTCCTGTTCTGGCCAGAATCGCCACATGAAGGACAGTTCCGAGTGCCAATCCGCCGGCCAGCCAGACCAATCCCGGGGCCGAAACGGCGAACGGAACTGAGTTGATTCGCTGGAACCGCAACACGGCGATCGCCAGTGCCGCCCCCTCTCCGCAGCAAGCGGCTCCAGCGATCCACGACAGAGGTCCCCCTTTTGCTACCACCGCCACGCCAAGGACAAGTCCCAAAACGCGGACGACATTTGCGATAAGTGGGTTCATGGAGTCGCCCTTGGCCAGTGCGCCGGTCGTCGGTGCAATACGGGCCAGGCGAATTGCCTGGGCTGCGCCGAGCCAGCCCACCACGGTCGCAGCTCCGGCGTACTTTTCGCCATAGACCAACACGACGATGGTTCCGCCTGCCGCAAGGAACAGCAGGCCGCATATGCCACCGGCAAGGGCCAGTGTCTCCAGACCCAGCCGATATCTCCGATTGAAATCGACAACGGACGACTGCACCTGCGAAAGGCCAGGCAAGAGCAACGATGAATTCACTTTCGCCACCGCGGTGATCGGAACGACACTTAGGCTTAAGGCAATCGAATAGAGTCCCACATCCGCCATCGAGTACGGCGCACCGGGGAACAACCGGGGTGCCATGCCCAGCAGGGCGCAGTCGCCCTGCTGGATGAGGAATAGCAGTACTCCATTGAGCAGCAGCGGCCAACTGAACGATAACACGTGTTTGACATGGTCCCGGTCCCATGCCCAGCGATAGTGACGTTCGGCGAGCAAATGGGACAACAACCATGACACAGAGATCTGGATAAGCATAATCCAGATAAATGCCGAATAACCGCGAAGTGATGCGGCCAGCGGCCAAGCAACCAAAACCGCTACCAGTTGTGATCCCAATTCAACCAGCACGGATGGACCGAAACGGAAATCCCGCTGCCGCCGCGTCGGGTCTGAGTGTGTTAAGCCCTTCACGAGCGGATAGGCAGAGAGCCACTGAAAAGCCCATCTTGCCTCAGGCACGCCAAGCAGCACGGATAAAGGCCACGCGAGCGCAAAAAGCGCGAGCGAGTTGACAACGCCCCTGATTGCGCCGACGCAGTGCAAAGTCCGCTGAAATCCCGGCGTATCGCCTTGACGCGACTGGATCAGGAGAGTGCTAAGGTTCAGATCGCTGATCATCTCCATCAACGAGACGCTCAGGGCCAACAGCGCCGCAACCCCGAAATCCGCCGGGGTGACATATCTGGCAACGATCACATTGCGGACAAAAGAGAGGCCCTGCCCTGCAACCTGGCCGATGGCCAGTTTGGCGGCCCCATCATATACTTTGCCGCGAGTCGTCATGTGCAGCTTTGCCGGGCAGCGCGCTCTCGCGCCAACTCTGAGCATTTGGTGGCGATCTCGTCCATCTGCCGCTCGGCCTGCCCCAGCACGGCGGGAAGAGCGGCGTCAAGCCTACCTTTGGCTTCATGCCGATGCTCCCAGCACTCCCAGATGCGCTCGACTGCTTCGTCTGTGTTCGTCTGGCGGAGGTCCACAACGCAATCACCTTGCCCGCAACTCTCAAAGACCCCAAGCATCTTATCGCTATACGCAATGCCAACGCTTGGCACACCGGACGATAAGGCTGCGATTGTGCTGTGCATCCTCGTGCCGCAGAACCAATCTGCCTGAACAATACCCCACTTGGCGTGCCGCGGGTCAAGAATTGCCGGAAAGACCATCAGTCGACCCTTCGCCTTGTCGCCGAGGGTCTTGGCGACCGAATGGCAAGCATCGGTGTCCGCTTCGAAGTGCCCCGAGGGCGTAACTACGTGCGGGATCAGGAGAATGCGGCAATCACCTTGGGCTAGCAGCCGCTCCAAGCATCTGACCACAATCTGCCGGTAATCGGCCCTCAACCTGTACTGCCTAGCGGCATCAGTCGCTCTGTTGAAGATAAGTCCGCTCACGTTGAAGCTTACGGTTGGCAGTCGCTCCCCATCCAGCCATTCAGCAAGGGATTCCCGTGCCGACAACGTTGGCTCGGCTGATTCCAGGCCGAATGCCATGTCCACTCCGCATCGGTGCCGTACTGGATCGTATCTGCTGCCCAGGAGTTCTTGCAGACGCTGGTAACTGGCTTCGTCACGGGCCCATGCCATCTCTGCACGCTGCACAAGCTCAGCAGCAGCAGAGAAGGCTCTTTGGCTCAAGAAAGGCCCATAAGTCTGCGGCAGCAGAATCAGTGGCTTGCCACGTGACAGCGCCATCCGCTTGGTTAGGGTTACGCCTCGGAACCGTTTGGCGCCATAGAGGTCGGTGAAGCTGTCTCCACCCGACGCATCGAGAACGACGTCTGATTCCTCGAGCGCTCTGGCACCGGGATTTCCCAAACCGCCGAAACACGAGCTGCACCAGATATTCCAGAGCGACTTATGATGCCAGACTCTGCGCGACAGATATCCGCCGCAGTGGCCAACTGTATACGTCTTTCCGTCTGCCCGAAACGGCAACCTGCGAACGCGACCCGTTTCATCAAAGACGGTAACCTGGAGGTTCTCCAGCTTCCGATACAGGCCCCGCAGCGCAGAAAAACACAACGCAGAAACACCCAAGTTCCCTGTATCTGGGCTTGCGCCGAACAGACAGATCTTCGGTCCACTCATTGTCTGGCTTACTCCTGGCCGCGACCCGCAACGCATGTCCTGGCCGGCGCCATAGCCACCGGACACTCGACGAGTGCCTAACCTCCGGGCCGACGATTACTTGTCAGGTATGGGAGTGCCGGACGTGGTCCTGCAGTTGATGATATGGTTGTTGGGGTTCACTGAGAAGATCAGCTGCGCCACGCTGTTGCGGATGACCGAGTTGGACCAGACGTTGTTGGGCGTGTCATCAATGAAGTAGAATTTCTGGTTGGTCAACGTCACACGGTCGAAGACCAGATGATCCAGTCGGTTGTCTTGAATGCCCTTGCCGAATTGAGAGGCCCCATTTATGCAATCCCCGCTGGCCGTGCCCGTCACGTTCACGACTGCAAGATTGGTGATGCCACGATCCGACAGTAAAAGCAGCCCCGCGATGTCTGTCATCGTGACATTGTAGACGATGCCATTCCAGTCTCCGTATCGAGTTCCGTCGTTCCCGTCGACATACCAGATCAGCCCGTCACCGTGGTCGGCAGGGTTCGGCACCTGTATATCATGTATAGTGGTATTCACCATCATTTGTGGGTTGTTCGCCCCGTGTATCCAGCAATGCTCTATCGTGCTGTTCTGTACAAAAGCTATGTCGGTCATTGGCGTCGCAGGGAGGTCGTGCAGGCGACTGTCTGTAATGTAGGTCGGTCCCAGCGAGTAGCCCTGCAGGAAAGACTGACTTGCGATGCCCTGTTGCAGCACGCCGAAGACATCGCAATTGTCAAGCCAGAGTCCGCGGCCCGAATTATCCATGGGGCAACCTGCAGTGAAGTCGAGCTTAACGTTCCGGAGATGCAGCTTACCAGCGCGCATCGAACTATTGCCAACAATGACGGCAACTTCCTGTCGGGTGACTCCAGGCGCCGGACGTACGGTGACCCAGCGAGCGCCATCGTTGCGGTATCCAACAATTCTCTCCGTCATCAGATATTGGCCAGGCATGAGGCAAACGTCACCGCCAATCGGAGCCGCCTCGGTGGCTTTCTCGATCGTCGCAAAGGGCTTGGCCTGGGACCCATCGCCGGTCTGGTTACTGCCCGTCGTACTCACCCAGATCGCGGCAGGCGTTAGCGTGCCATTACAATTTGCGTAAAGTGCGAGCGAATCCAGCACCCTCGCCACCCCCACCGTCGGATACGCCACCGCCCTCACCTCAACCGCCCCGTCCTGCGCAAATTCGCTGGCCTTCAGCATCGCCCAATACTCAACCACGTTGCTCTGCGGGTTCAGCGTCATCTTCCGCACCGCCATCCACGGCCCGCTGTTCACCGAGAACTCCACCCGATCGATCCCGTTGATATGAAATGCCGGGATGCCCACGGCAAAGTCCGTAGTAAACGTCTGATACGGCACCACGTCCCACCGCGCGATCGCCTTCGCATCATACCCCGCCTGGCCCGGCGTGCCGACCGCCGCCGGCTGCGTCGTCGGGCCGGTCCATCCCGTGCCCGGCGTGAGGTACACCACCGCGCTCGTCCGCGTCGTGGCCGGGGCGCAGAACACCGAAACACCCGCCGCATTCTCCGCCTGGACACGGTATGAGTAATCGGTGTCCGCCCACAGGCCGGTGTCGTTGTACGTCGTCACGTTCCCGCCAACCACAGTCACCAGCGCCCACTGCCCGCCCGCCCCCTGCATTCGCTCAATGCGGAAACCGCTCTCGTTGGTGGAGTTGTCCGTCCAGCTCAGATTGACCTGCTGGAACGATATCGCAGTGGCCGCCAGCCCGCTCGGCGCCGCGGGTGCGACCAATGCCACGCCGGTCCTGCCACTGGCCTGCGAGCAATAGGCCGATGCGCCCGCCGCGTTCTTGGACCGAACCTGATAGTAGTACTCAGTGTCGGCCAGCAATCCGCTGTTGCTGTATGTCGTCGCGCTCGATCCCAGGTCCGCGATCAACTGCCACTGCCCGCCCGCCCCCTGCTTCCGCTGCACCTCGAAGCCCGACTCATTGCCGGAATTGTCCACCCAAGTCATA
>JAPLNB010000366.1 GCA_026693085.1 Planctomycetota bacterium
CGCCTCAGCCCCAATCGCCCGCTCATATGCACGGCGGTCGCTATGTGTCGGTTCTGGTCACTTTGTGGTCGGTTTTGGTCGTTTTCGGTCGCTTTTGGTCGCTTTTATTAAACAGGAATCCACTCAACCCCCCTCCCCCGCGCAATTTACGATTTTTCACCCCCTCCAAACTTTTTTCCGCTCCCAATGCCCCATTCTTGCTTAAAAAGCCACAGAACCCCCCATTCCCGCTCATCTTACGCTTTTACCACCCTCCGCCAAACTGCTTTCCCCCTCCCATTGCCGGTGACGTTGATCCACTCTGCGCAGACAGTCGCGCAGCACATCATGGCCATCAGAAAAAGCATGTACCCGGAAAGCATTCGCGTGTTCATCGCTATCGCTCCTATCACTTGCGCCCTGCGCCTGCTCGCCCTGTGTATGACGCGTTGAATCGAACCCCCGTTGCCTGTCGTGAATGCGGCCGCGGCCATCAGGCTCTGCTCCAGGAACAGTCGCCGACTCATATGGCGCACCGTTGTCTCCTATGGTTGATGAGCGGAGGTACTGACTGGCTCCAGTCTCGGCCGATTCGCAGCAGGATGCAATTTGCCGAATTTGCCGTCGATGAATGTGCCCAGGCCGGAAAGCTCCCGGTTGAATGCGGCCTCGGTCACGTCGCGGTTGTTCTCCGTCTTCGCCTGCGGGTCCGCCTTGAAGTTGAAACTGTGCGCCAGGTTGTCGCGCACGGTGTTTCCGCTGGCCTGATTCTTTTTCTGGCCAAGCATGATCCACGGTTTGGCGCGATCCGGCCAGCGGCTGAAGCAGGTGTTGTCCTGAATCGTGCAGCCTTGCGCATCGCCGAGCGTGATGCCGTGCCAGTGGTTCACGCACACGACGTTTTTCTCGACCGTGAAGTTGACCAGTGGCCCGTCGAAACAGCCGATCCCCTGAGGCGCGTTACGCAGAAGCTGGTCATCCCTCTCGTGGGCGATGATGATGTTCCCTCGAATCGTGATGTCGCGAAGCGTGCCCGTGCCGACGTTGAAGAGAAAGACCTGGATGCCGTCATCGTGGTTGTCATCGCCATCGGCAGCGCTGACATAGCAGTTCTTAATCACGTTGTATTGAACGATCTGCCCGTCGCGGGTAGCGCGGATGCCGTCGGCAGAGTAATTGGCGACGACGTTGCCTTCACAGAGGCACTCGGGCGCGCAGAGATTGATGCCGAACCGCGTATTCAGCACGTAGTTGTTGCGGGCGATGTGGCCTTTGCCGTGGCGGCCCAACCAGATGCCGCTGGCGGGCTTCTGCACCCAATCCTTTCCCGACCATGCGCTGGTATCGAGCACCGAATAGATGAAGCAGTCCTCGACGACCAGCTCGCTGCTTTCCTCTCCCCCGCGCTCGCCCAGCGTCACCAGTTCGCGCGGCGAACGGGGCAGCGCGGACGGCGCAAGCGACGGCGAGACGGTGAGGCCTTTGATGAGCCACTTTCGCCCTTCGCCAATCTCGACCCAGCCGACCTGCGGCCTGTGCCCCTTGTCCGCCGCGATCGTGATGAACTGATCGTTGTACCCGCCGGCAATATGAATCACGCCATGCCAGCCGGAACGGAGCAGGACGACATCGCCGGGCTTGACAGGGGCATTCGCGTTGGCGGGTTTGCCATCCTTGCCGCAGAGTTGAATGAGCTTGGATGAAAGCACCTCTTCGATGGTCCGCCAGGGCCGCTGATCGCTGCCATCGCCTTGAGGGCTTCCCTTGGCGGGGTCGCAGTAGAACGTCGCGGCGGACGCGGTGGCGGCCGCGATCAGGCTGACCATCGTGACCATTGATCGAACGCATGCGATGTCCCATCTGCTCACAAGGCCTCCTTCATCGCCATGATCTGCCGCGCGATGATCCAGCGATACACATCGAACTCGGCCGGCGACCAGAGGCCGGCATCTTTGTATTTGTCCTGCACCCGGATGCCGTTCCAAACGGATTGCAGCTCGCGTTTGGCCACGACGGCCGCCTCCCGCGCCGCCGCCTTGGAGCTCTTGCTCCCTTCGGTGATCAGCTGTTCCAGCGTGTAGACGTACCGGTAATCGTCGTAACCCTCGCGATACGCCTCCCACATGGCCACGGGAATCAGGCTGCCGTCCGGCTCGTGGCGGTTGAAGAAGTCCATCGACGAGCCGTCGAGGTAGTTGAACGGATCACCGTTGCTGGCCGAGTAGATCCACGGGATCAGGGCAAGGAAACCCGACCGCCAGAAACCGAAGCCATACGTCATGCGCGCGCCGGCGATGGGTGTGTGATCGTTCTCGCCGTTGACGTGGTTGGGGTAGCACCAGTACTCGACCTTGCGGGCCTTCCTGTCCGCCAGAATCGTCTGGCGGTCGGGCGTGAATGGCTGCGCGCACCACACGTCGATGAACGGCCGCATCGGCGCGAACTGCTCGTGCGTCGGGTCCGCCGTCACATACGTGCGCACGCCGGCGGCCTTGCACGCTTTGAGCACCTTCACCATGAAACTCACCGCCGCCTCATCCGTGCTCGGCTCATCCACCGGATAATATAGAAACTCCGGCCAGCCGCGCCTCTGTCGCTCTGCTTCGATGGCTTTCACCATCGCGGTAATCTCGCGGCCAAACTCGTCCGGCGGGTCCTTCACGCCGCGCAGGTGGCTGCCGTAGCGTTCCTTCATGTACTTCGCATAGACCCCATCCGTGCTGATGTGCATGACGATAGGGCCTTGGAAGCCGTACTTCTTCCAGAGCGAGATCTTGTCGGCCAGCAGCTCCCAGTCGAACTTGAGATTCCCCTGCGCATCGGCCGGCGCGCACCAGCAGGAGAGCACAATGTTGCGCGTGCCGTGGGCCACCAGATCCTGATGCTCGAGCTCGGCCCGTCGGCGGAAGTACTGTCGCGAGACTTCATCGGTCGCGCCGGCGACCTGGTCGAGAGGATGGTAGTAGTAGATGCCGAAAATCTTGCCTGGATCATCGATCAGCTTGAATGGCAGGATGCGCAGCGTGATTGGCACCTCGGCCTTCCCGCCGGAACACTCGAACGTGACTCTGCCGTTGTAGATGCCTGCCGGCGCATCATCCGGCACGCGGATGGTCAGCCAGAAGCGAGCATTCTCGCCGGCGCTCAGATCGAGCTGCTCGACGTGCTCGAGCATGTCGGGCACGATCCGATAGCGGTAGCGGACCGTGTAGTTTGGCCGGGCGAGGCTGAAGCGGACATGGCGGATGTCGATGTTTTTCGCCGGCACCGGCCCGATGTCGCTGACGATCACCTTCGCGCCGGCCAGGTCCTTCAGCGGATATACGACGAAATTCGTCGGCTCGAATTCGCCGGGGGTGGCAAAGAGCCGGAGCGGGGGGTCGAGGTCCTCGGGGCGCGGCTTGGTGTGCGGGTAGATGCACTCCAGATAATGACGAGAGTAAATCATGAACCCGCGCTTCTGGTCCGTATCGCTTACCGGCGGGAGCGGCCCTGAAGGCGGCTCGGATTCCTGTTTCCACTTGGCCCATTCCTCCGGCGGCATGCGGTGGGTCCACTCCTCGAACGGGGCGATGATCTCCTTCTGCACCCGTGCGGCGTCGGCGGCCGTCCAGGCGAGAATGGCGTTGACGGCCCACTTGCTGCGCGGCGTGAAGCGGATCGCCAGCGGCTCGTTGCCAACAACAGCGCGGAATCTCAGCGAGCGAAACTGATACCCACCCTCAAACTGCACTCGCTGTTGTTGCCCGCCGACCTGGATGGTGAAGTCAAAATACTGGCTTCGCATCCCCTCGCTCGTGCCGCAGACTACGTAGATGTCGTACTCGCCGGCCGGCAGTTTCATCAGGAACGCGTTCTCGCGGTCGCCGAGGATCGCGTCCTCGGTGATTGGGTTCGTCCAGATGGGCGGCGGTTCCTGGGTTCCGCGGCTGCGGTTCTCGATCAAGGCGCTGTATGCGCGGGCTTGCGCCTTGAGTCCTTCCCTGGATTGCCAGCCGAAGGCGGACTTGTCCGTAAGCACATTTTGGGGTGTTACGCGTGTGAAGCCTGCCGACACGGCCGAATTGTCAGTGCCCATATCGAACAAGGCGGGAGCGGCCCAGGCGCTTTGTGCTGCAAGCACGATTAGCAACGACATCAACTGTCTCATGTTCTCACCCTCCTGTCTTCCACGGCGATTCAACCAGTCGCAGGCGCACCGGGCCGGCCTGCTCGCCGCCGGCTGCGCGCCCGATGACTTCGTATTCGCCCGGTTCCAGCTTGAGCCTGGAAACATCCAGAGCCAACCGCCCTGGCCCGCGCGCGGCGTTCGTATCGGCCTTCGCGACGACTCGATCCCGCTGCCGCAGCTCGCAGACCACTGCCGCCGCATCGCCCGGCTTGACGCCCGCCAGTCCGAACCGGACTGGAATCTGCTTTGCATCCGCGAACATCACCGCTGCCTCGGCCGCGAAGTCCAGCAGCGTCGGCCGGGCATAGCGCAACAGAGTCACCTCGTCGAGATAGAAATCCAGTTGGTCCTGGTGCCGGTAGTTGGACTCGGAGATATGCAACTGAATCAGCCGCACATCGTTGTGCCGCGGCACGTCAGCCAGTGGAATCTGGATACGCACCCATTTGCCCTTGGCAAGCTCTGTCAATGTCCTGTTATACGCCCCTTCCTTGTCGGGCGTGTACAGCGACAGCCCCAGCGGCGCGCGCGGCAGCGCATCGCGGCTTGTGTCGGTGTAAACCCACATCTGGGCATAATCCCACCCCGACCAATCGCGAGCGGCCGCTTCACGCAGGGTCAAGCCGATGCGCGGCCAGCCAATGGGGTAATCTGGCTCGCCACCGAAATGGTTCACGGTGACGTGCCAGTGGAGCACCCGCGTGCCCGTTCGCATCCGCGTGCTCGATTGCTCGATGGTACACTCGGAGGCAGACCATTGCCGGGCCGATTCCGCGGCCACCAGAATCCGCTTTTCCAGTTGCCCCTCGGTCGGCTCTCCGGCTCTGGCCACGACAGGTACGAACAACAGCAAGGCGAGAAATTCAACAGCGTGCGGCATCCATTGCTGGCGGTGGTACATAAGGTGCGACCTCCCCTTTAAGTTTACCTGGCCGAGCATCGGATGTTGGCGTCGTTTTCGATGGCAGAAGATATTGCGTGCTTTGTCACACGGCGGCCAGTGCGGAGGTAAAAAGGGCTGCCATGTCATCCATACGCCTGATTATCGCACTGTCGGCGTGGATTCTCGCCGGCTGCTTCGTCCCCGATGCTCGCAGGACTGAAGCGCGAACTTGACCCACTGCTGCAAGAGGGGAAGTTCAAGGAGGCCGAGGCGGTGCTCAATCGTGCACTGAAAGTGCTGGAAGGTAAGGAGCAGAAGTGAGGTTTTCCGGACGCTCGACAAGGGCTACCACGGTGCGGATGACTCGCAGAAACGTCATCATCCCACGGGCTCAACTTCAGCCCAAACCTTGTGGGCCGCCATCCGGGAGTTCATCACCCGCGACAGAGCGGTACCCCTATTTCCCCGTGCTCAGTCGTTGTAGCTGTCCACCTCATAGTACGAGAATCCGAAGTCGACATTGCTTTCGCCGACGCCGAAATTGAACCCCATTCCCGGATTGCCCGTGTTGTAGGTGTTGTCCGTGGCGGATATCACCTCCACGCCGTTAACGTATCCCTTGATGGCATTGCCAACAACAGTTGCCTCCACCAGGTCCCCGTCCTTGACCCCATATTGCAGACCGGTGTGCTTCTTCAGTGAAGTCCAATCCCCTACCTTCCCGTTCCACCTCACGATTTCCGCGTAGGCATTCCTTGTCTTCAGACATCTCCAGAACACCTCGTACCCCGTGCAGCGCTGCCGCGTTAACGTGCTGCGCAGACGTATTTCGACTTCCTGGTAGTACTTCTCCGTTTGGTTTCTGCTGAACACCTTGGCTTTCACGGTCTGGTTCTTTCCCCACTCGCCCGTGAGCAATGCGGTCGGATCGGTGTAGTCTCCCTTGCTCACCGCTCCATAGGCCACCCCGTTCTTGGTGATGACGTTGTGCCAGCCAATCCCATCTTCTGCGCCGTTGATCCACTTCCCGCCCTCCGAGATGGGATCTTCGTTGAGCTGGAAACGCGTGCTGTGCGACCTTACCGATGCGCCCTTGCGTTCCCGTCCGCCCATTGGTTGGGCTGTCGTGGCGTTCGCTGACCTCCAATTTGGCACCACGTAGACAGACCTTGAGGTTAGCGTGTCCGCCTGGGCAATTCCCTCGACCGACCACCATTGATGTATCCCTCCCTCGGCTTCGATAAACCCTGCTGCTCCCGCAACCGCAGCGACAATCCAAAACCCTGGCCAACAAACGGCGTTTCGGATAGAAGACATATGCGGTTCCCTTTCTTATGCCGGCAAAGAAGCTTCTCCTCAAGACCAGAAGCAGTTCCGGGGACACCGATATTGTACCAATCGAGCCGGCGCTGTCGGCTGCCATCTGCTTCACAGCTTCACAAGGGGCCATGGCAGGTAAGCCCTCTGCCGTCGCGACGACCACCCCGGCCGGTTCACCAAGTTCGGCGAACCGCCCGTGGGCGATAATCCGAAATCGTGATACGTGATGGACCAAAAGCAATCATCAGGGGCACAGGTCGGCAACTTCGACATGGGCGAATGCTTCTGCGATGTGACGTGCATCCATGGGCACGAAACCCGGCTGTTCAACATCGGCCGGACTCACTTTGTAGCCTGCGACAGGTGCAGGACGTGCATCTGGGTTGGGGGCAATCTCATGGGCGGGTGGAGGCATGAGAATCGGGCAACTTGGCGACGGAACGAACAGAGCGTTCGCGGATATCGGCTGGTCGAGTGGCAGCGTTGTCGCAGCCCGGCTGCGATGTGGGTCCTCGCGGACCCGAGTTTTCACCGGGTGGTCTCCCGCCATTTAGAGCTGTCGGCAAGACGATAGCGGCCAAGGCCTTGGCCGAAGTCCATAGTGCTTGCCGAAAGCTGTAAAAGGCGGTCCCACGGAAAGGCGAAAACGCGCAATT
>JAPLNB010000367.1 GCA_026693085.1 Planctomycetota bacterium
CCGCTCGCCACATCCTTGTGCGGGTTTACCACTTCCCGCCACGGCTCGAGCCCGGTCTGCGCCTGGGTCTCGACTGTGCTGCCCGCGCTCTTGCGCTTCTCGCTGCGCACCTGCTCGTCAAAGCGCACCCGCAGCAGTTCCATCTTCATCTTCTCGATCTCATCCACCTGGGGCGCCGCGATCGCCGCCAGCAGCAATCCCACCGTGTCGATGGCGCGATAGGTTTCATCGCCGGAGAAGGTGCCGGCATGGGCCCAGTTGTTTCGCACCTCTTTGAGCGTGTGGACGGCGTTCTTCTCCGCTTTTCCCAACGTCTTCTCGAAAACCCGGTTCCACTCGTTCAGCAGGATCGACAGCAGGTTGGCGGGATCAGTAAAGACCATCCCTCCTTTCAATCGGAGGTTCGGGAATCCCTCCTCGGCGACCTTCACCCACTGCTCGCCGTGCGTGGCCTTCATTTCCCGCTCGACGAACGGGCGAAGTCCCTCGCGGAGCAGGTCGATTGCCTTGCCGACTCGTTCGTAATTGGTGATGGCCATGTGTTACTACCCTTATTACTACCCTTATTTGAGGGGACTACCCTTATTATCTCCCGGCGTCCTTTGCCAGCGGGCACCCGGACCCCGTCCTTGCGAAGTGACTTCTCCACGGGCCTTCATTTCCCGCAGAATCGCCCGAATCCAGTCCCGGCCCACACCGGGACACGCTCGCTCGATATCCAGCAACCGGAAAGCACCCACCTGCGCGGAGATGGCCTGCCTCACCAGCGTTTCCTTCGCTCCCCGTTCATCCGCAGTCTGGCCGACACGCGCTTCAAACTCGCCGTATGCGGTCTTGAACACAAAGAACAAGAAGTTGATATACACCCAGGGATCATGTTTCCCCTGATGCCAGCCTTGCGAACTGGCCTGCAACGTCTCGTAATATCGCTCCTTGTTCTGCTCGATAATCCGCTCCAGGCTGACATAGCGGCCAACTTCCATGCCCGCGTGATAGCTCTGGAGCAGGAGCACCAGCCGCGAGGTTCGCCCGTTGCCATCGCGAAACGGGTGAATACACAGGAAATCAAGATTGAACGCGGCCAAAGCGACCAGGGGATGGACCCAGCGCTGCTCGATGCACATCCGCCACTCTTGGACCAGTTTCGCCATCGCCGCCGGGGTTTTTGCAGCGGAAGTCGGCTTGAACCTGACACTCGTCCGCCCGTCCGCGTGCCGCTCGATAATGTCGGTATCCTTGTCTCGGTACGCCCCCGCATCCCACACGTCGCCCCGTGTCAGCCGGTGCAACTGGCGGATCGTCTCCTGGCTGATGTCCAGCCGCGCCCCCTTCGTGTGGATCAGGTTCAAGGCATCACGGTATCCTCGCACCTCTTCTTCATCGCGGTCGCGCAACGCCGCCTTGCCAAAGACCAGTGTGCCGATACGCTTCTGGTCCACCTCGACCCCCTCAATACGGTTGGATGAAACAGCGCTTTCAATCAGTGCATGTTCGCGCAGCACCTTCAGCCGCTGCGGTGATTGCCGGGTAAAGAGGGCCTGCTTACCCAGCATCTCTCCCAAATCGGCAAGGAGCCAGCCGGTCGAGCCGGGCAGCGATACCTTCCCCGTGGAGAATTGTCGCAAGGTCATCATAAGAACATCTCTCCCTGCCGTTCTATCGGGCGCTGTGGCACGCCCCGCGCCAGCTTGCTGATCTCCGGCCAGGCAATGACCAGGCTGTTATACGCCAGCGCATCGGCCGCCCATTTCTTGCGCTCGCAGATACTGTACAGCCGATACGCCAGATCGCGGGCGGTTTCGCCCATGCCGCCGAGTTTGCGGAGCAGGTCGGCCGCCGCGGTTTCGCCGCCGGTCTCCAGGGCGCGGATGAGGTATTGCACAATCTCCCAGTGCCGCAGGCGCGTATCGGTGGCGGGGTTCCAATCTTGTGGTGCAGGCATCTTGCCTGCTCTCCTCTCCCGCAGGCTGGAAGCCTGCACCACAATCTCATCGCGCTTCAGCAGCCGCACCTTGCCGGCACGGGAATGTACGATGCCCGCCTCCACCAGACCGTTGATGGCGGTGTTCTTGGCCTTGCTGAGCGTCTCGGCCACGCCGAACGGCCCATCCTCCATGCCGAACTGCTCGAACCACGCCAGCGCCCAGCGGGTGTCGCCGTCAAACTCGCCTTCCTGCTCGGCCAGCACCTCGTCCAGCGTCTGGTTGATCAGCGCCAACGCCTGCCGCACCTTCATCGGCGAGCCGTCCGCCTCCATCACCTTCGCGTACCGCGTGAACACTGCCATGCCGGGGCCGATGGCGGCTTGGGCCAAGTCCACGGGAGCGATGTTGCCTCGCTGGAGATGTTTGAGCGCGTCTGGTAGTTCGCGTTTGAGGGCGTTCAGAAATTCACGGCGGGTCGCGAGGGAAGCGTTAGTGGGACGGGGACGACAGGAAAGCACCACCGACGAAGCAAGCACATTCGTTCCCATGCCGACCATGCGATTGCCCAACTCGGTGCGCATTGGCCATGTACCATCCACGGAAAAGCCGGCTCGGATCACGCCTTCAAGCATGGTTTCCCATCCGGTGGAGGCGATGGATTCTGTTCCACTGTCTTCCTGATCCTCAGCATGTTCTGACTGCTTGAAGGCGTAGAAGATCGTGAATGGCGAATCCAGGTGCGATTCCGACCGCACTCTGGTGAACGCCCTTGCCAAGCCGTGCTCGAAGAACGCATGAGCTGCCGACGTGCTTCCATCATGCCGATATGGTGTGGCGATCAGTTCCTGCGCTTTCGGAGTCACGAGTGTTGAGCACAGTATCGGGAATACAGTACTGAGCGAACGACGTAACCAGACGTAAAAGAAATCACTCAAATCGGCGTAACCGATATTGTCGTAATACGGTGGATCGGTGCAGATTAGTGGCTTGGCATCGCACGATGTCGTCGAGACCGCTGCATCGAGTTGTCTCACCGTTCCTGGCAGATCCCGGCCAAGCCCATGAAGTACACGGATCATCGTTCCCAAGGTCGTTTCGATGTCACCGGCAGCTCCGTTGAAAATATTTGACTCCGCGAAATCCCAGACCATCGGAATAGCTTGCCTTCCAAATGTGCCGATCGCCTGGTCCATGCTTGGCTTCCATCGCACCAAAGAGGATGTGGCGTCGGAAAGCCGGCTCACTCCCAACGCGAGATAAGTTGCAACTGCATCCGAGTAGGCTTGAGGGCCAGTTCCAGAGGAGTCGAGGGGCCGGTTGTCATCAGGAAGCTTGCCGCCGATCTTCGCATCGGCGAGCACCTTTGTCCTCGCATCGGCCACCAAATCGCTAAGAGTGACCAACGCTGTCAGTTGCCGGGTGGTGAAGAGCTTGTCGAAACGATCGAGGCCATAACCGAGGCACCAGAGATTGCGAGGGTCGTTGGCGAGCGGTGCCTCGATGGCAGAGATATTGTCGGGTATCTTCACGGCAGTTCCAGTCTGCTCGTGAAGGTCGGTCGGCGAGAGATACACACGGCCACGCGATCCCTCCGCGACAATCGCAAGCAGACGTTGACCGAGCTTGCCATCCTTTCCGGCATCCTTAATGTGCGTGTCGGGGATGGGCTGATCGGAGAGCAGACATTTGAACTTGCATCCGCGGCCAATTTTCGTCCCGGCATCGACAACGGCTTTATCGTCGGGTTTACCGACGCGAACCTTGATGCGGTAGGTGTTGTTCTTACCGTCTACGATCGGCTGAAGCCACGCGTCCTTGCCCTTCTTCGTGCTGAGCCAGAACGAGCTAACGAGCGGCACATAGGCACCCCCAACGGCGGGATTGGGGCTAGCAACGGTGCGTGCCCAAAGCCACGCGATGACCGTGAGTTCCTCGCCGACGTAGGGCTTGAGGTCCGGCCGGTCCTTGGCCATCTCGGCCGTGACCTTCACCTTTGGGTAGAGGTGGCCGATCCGTTTCTCGGCCTCATCCCGCATCCATTTGCCGTAATACCGCACATCCTCGGCCAGGCCGCGGGCACCCGTCCATTGTGGTGCAGGCATCCTGCCTGCCGTATTGGAGGGCAGGCTGGAAGCCTGCACCACAAGGCCTTCTTCTTGTTGTGGTGCAGGCATCTTGCCTGCTCTGCTCTCCCGCAGGCTAGAAGCCTGCATCACAAGCGTGCCCTGCCTGCGCGACTCCGGGTTCACCGGCGGCCTGCCCGCGAACTTCGGCGGGATTTCGATCAGCGCCTTGGTGATGAGCACTGGCACGGGATTGAGATCGGACGCATACGCCCGCAGGCCCAGCCGCTGGGCTTCGAGCGGGATCGACCCGCCGCCACAGAACGGATCGAGCACCGGCGGAGCGTGCTCGGCCAGGAAGGCATTGACGGCCCACGGGGGGGCCGTGCGGCAGACGAAGCTCCAAGCGGTGGCCCCTTGTGGTGCAGGCATCTTGCCTGCTGTATTGGACGTCAGGCTGGGACCCTGCACCACAAGGTCTTCTGTTGGATGAGCAGGCTGGGAGCCTGCAGCACAACTGCTCCAGGGCCAGTCTTCGGGCTTGGCGCACAGCCCCGCCGCCACCGGATTGTCCTGCGTATACTTCACAAACCAGTCTACGTGTTCCGGCTTTCGGCACAGGTGGTCGAAGCTTTCCCGCTCCCAGAATACGCCGGTCCTTGCCAGAATTCTGTTGGCCTGTTTGGCCGTGAACGACTTCCATGAGTGCAGGATGCTGGAGAGATCGTGGGCGTTCAGGGGAGTGACGACCACATGCACGTGGTTGGGCATGATGCACCAAGCGTGCAGATAGTAGCGGTCGTTGTCGAAATGGTGCAGCGCATCGGTGACGGCGCGGGCGATGTCAGGATTCTTAAGCTCACACGAGCCGAGCGTCAGCCGGGTTTCGCAGCGGCGGGCTATGTCCTGCGGCTCTTGTGGTGCAGGCATCTTGCCTGCTGTATTGGACAGCAGGCTGGAAGCCTGCAGCACAATGCCTTCTTTTTGTTGTGGTGCAGGCATCTTGCCTGTTGTATTGGACAGCAGGCTGGAAGGCTGCAGCACAATGCCTTCCACGGCATCCGCGAGCCGGAATGTCACGAAATAGGTACCGCCGGGTTTTTGGAGATGCGGGAGTTCGCCGCGTGACATGGGCGGTACGAACGGCGTTGAACGCGGATCGATGAATTGAGGATTGGGGGCTTGTGGTGCAGGCATCCTGCCTGCTTCTGGGTAGGGCACATTGCCCGTTCCACCAGACGGCAGGCTGGAAGCCTGCACCACAATCTGGTCTTTCTTCCATTCCTTCGTGTCGAGAATCTTCCGCGAAGCCACACAGGCGGCGATTTCGGCCCGGGCGCGGTTGAGGATGGATTCGTTGTTTGAGTTCTCCCATTTGACCAGTTCCTCGATCAGATTGAACAACTCCGCCCGCCGCGCCCCGGCCCGCTCCTCATCCACGGTGCCATCGGCCTTGCGGAAAGTAGGATCGGAGTCCGGGTCATCCACCAGCGAAGCAAACAGCACCGCCCTGCAAGCCGCCAGCGGCCGCCGCGCCCACCAGAGGTGCAGCGTGGACGGGTGGCCATGGCGGATGGATTTCTCGCGCGCGGATTCCTTGTTGATGGCCTCCAGGGGGAGGGCGACTTCGATGAGCTTTTTGCGGTATGGAGGGGTCATTTCTTCGGTCGCTTTGCTGGCTTGTTTGGTTTGGGAGCTTCCAAGGCCGGCATGGCCGCTCGTTGTTGTGCCAGTTCGTAGAACTCATGGAGCTTGGCTTGCAGGAGTTTCTTGTCGGGCAGGCGCGTCTGGTATTCGGCCACCATCGCCGGCGAGGCGGAGCGGCTGAGGGCGTACTCGACAACTTCGTGATCTTTGGTGGCACAGAGCAGGACGCCGATGGAGGCCCGTTCGTGCGGCTTCTTCACGTCGCGGTCGAGCGCTTCGAGGTAGAATTCCAGCTTGCCCAGATGCTCGGGCTGGAACTCCTCGATTTTCAATTCGATATCCACGAGGCAATTGAGGCCGCGGTGGAAGAAAAGCAGGTCAAGCTCGAAGTCGCGGCCGCCGACCTGCACGGTATAATGATTGCCGACAAAACAGAAATCACGACCGAGTTCGATGAGGAAATCCTTGAGCTTTGCGACGAGTCCGTCGTGCAGATCGGCTTCGGAGTGGTCTTTGGGCAGGTTCAGGAACTCGACGAGGTAGCTGTCCTTGAAGACGGAAGAGGCGGAGGGGTGTAATTCTGTCACCACTGGTGACAGAATTACAGGCGAGAGAACGGTGCGTTCAAACAAGGCGCCGTTCAACTGCCGTTGAAGCTGGCGGAACGACCATCGTTCCCGGATGGCCAGTCGCAGGTAGAACTCCCGTTCCTCATCGCGCTTGCTTCGGCTCATGATCGCCAGGTTGTGGCTCCAGGGCAATTCTCTCGACAGTGTTGAGAGTTTTGGGGAGGCCTGGTAGGTTTCGTAGAATTGCCGCATTCGCCAGAGGTTTTGGGCCGAAAACCCGGTCATCCCCGCCTGGTGATGTTGAATATGCTCGGCGAGGGCCTGCACGGTTCCCTTTCCCCAGCCCTGATCAGCGATCTTTCGGCTGATCTGCTCGCCGATGGTCCAGTAGAGGTCGATCAAGGTCGTATTGACGGCGGCGACGGCGCGGGTGCGGGCGGCGTCGATCAATCCCAGTATCTGGTCGAAGTCGGCCTGTGAGGGAACGCCCGCGACCGCTCGCCTGGCAACGGCCTTCACGACTTTCCTGGGTGTCTTGCTCATGAGGGCTCCTCGCTTCGGGCCAGCAGCTCGGCGAGATTGTAATTGATGCTCGTCACGGCGAAATCCGGATCGTTCTGGAACGGCTGGCGCACGTAACAAGGGAGGGCGGCAGTGTCGCCGTCGATCTGGACGATTGCCAGGATGAAATCATCGGGCATGTTCAAGCCCGTGAGAATCTCGTTCTTGGTGACGGTGACAGTGGCAGCGCCGCGGACCCGGCCCTTGACCTCTATGAAGCGAAGCCTGCCGGTGCCCGGAATGGATGACTCGATGTCGTAGCCTCGCTTTTCCAGGCCAACATCCTTGGGCACATACCCCAGCCGCCGCTCGGTCTCCATGACCGCGTCCATGGCGAGCTTCTCGACGCGCTCCGTCTCGCGGGCGTCGGCTTCGGGGATTGCCGGGTGCAAGCCCGCTCCACAAAGCCGCGTCAGCAATCCGACCGGCACAACCAACGCGCCGCCAAGAACCACCGGCGGCATCGGGGAGATGTGCCGTTCTTGTTCCAATTCGGCGGTCCGTCGTTGCAGCCGCGAAGTCAGGTCATCCGCCCTCTGCCGGGCGTTGCCGGAATTCAGGCGGCTGCCGCCTTTTCCGGCAAGCTCCTGTTCCTTAAGGGTTTCGGCGCGATGGTCCCAAAAAGCGATCTCCTTGGTAAGCCGGTCCTTCACGGCCACTATCGTTTTCTGGATCAAATGCTCGCGCCGGTCGCGGACCTCGGCAAAGTGACGGGGCACCAGCTCAGCCACCGCGTACGCCAGGGCCTTGTTCTCCAGGTCATCCTTGAGCCAGGGCTGATCGGCCAAGGCGGCGAGAACCTTGGCCTCTTCTTCGGTGGGCGGGCGGTAGTCGAGGTAAGGCGCGTAGCCGGCGGCTTGCACATCGCCCTTGGCATTGATCTCGGCGAACTGCAACTGCCGGGAGATCACCCGGCGATTGCCGCCGCGGTCGGTGCGGGCATCCTGCACGGCATGCTCGACATAGACCAGCGCCCGTGGGTCGTGGCCGGGATCATCGGTGTCGATGAGGATGGCGCCGCGGCGCAGCAGGTCGCGGTAGCGTTCGAGAATCAGGTCGATCACGGAGTCGAGTAGTGGATGGCCGGGGCACACAAACGCCGCCAGCGGTTTTCCCGGTACGGCGATGAGGTCTTTCTCGAATGCGATGCGTTCGTATCGCTGGAGTACCGGTTGACCCCGGCCGATGGAGCGGTCGCGGTTGCGGATGACGGACGGGACGTTCGTGATCTCGTAACGATTCGGTTCACGCTCGCGGGCGGTGCCGCCGAGCAACCTGAACGCCTCCAGGAAGAAGGAGGCGATGAAATGCGGCTGAAGACGGCGGGCCTCCGCTCGCTCCATGTCCTCCCTGATCTGGCGGACGCGGCTGGTGTCCATGGAATCGTGGGCGAGAGCACGCTCCTCGATCAGTTGCTTGAGCCTGTCGTGGTCAAGCGCGTGATCGACGACTTGGTAGAGCCTCGCTCGTATGTCAGGCCGGTCGCCATAGCGGACTGCTTCCAGCAGCAAATCGCGTAGTGGACGGTCTTCAAACATCAATCGGCCAAGCACATCGAAAACCTGGCCGCCGAGTGCCTTGCGCTCTTCGTCCAGCTTTTCCAGCAGCCGGTGGTAGACCTCGCCCTCTCGGGTGTTTTTCGCCACCAGGTTCCAGAGGTGGCAGACTTCCGTCTGGCCGATGCGGTGGATACGGCCAAAGCGCTGCTCCAGCCGATTGGGATTCCAGGGCAGGTCGTAATTGACCATGAGGTGGGCACGCTGGAGGTTGATGCCTTCGCCGGCGGCGTCGGTGGCGACGAGAATCTGAACGTCCTTGTCCTGGGTGAAGGATTCCTGGGCTTTCTTGCGCTCCTCGCGTCCCATGCTGCCGTGGATAACCATGACGGCTTCGGGCTTGCCGATGAGCGCCTTGATCTTCTCTTCGAGGTAATTGAGCGTATCCCGGTGCTCGGTGAAGAGCACGAGCTTACGGCGGCTGCCGTGGATGTCGAACATCTCGGCGTTGTTCTGGAGGAGCTTGGAGAGCTCATCCCATTTACGATCGGCACCACTGGCTCGGACCTTCTGGGCGGTGTGTTCCAGGCGACGGAGTATGCCGATTTCGATTTCAAGTTCCTGGATGGTGCCAGCCGCCGACGCCTGATCGACGACCTGTTCCTCCTCCTGCTCGGCGTCGGCATCCGGGAATTCCTCCATTTCGGCGATGTCTTCAAGGGTGTAGACGGGGAGGGTCGCGCCGGTGTCGATCCGGACGTCTGCACCGCGCTTGAGCATCTGCTCTTCGCGGAGCCGCTTTTCCAGCCGCTCACGGCGGCGGCGCAGGGATTCGCAGATCGCCGCGGGCGATGAGGCCAGCCGGCGCTGGAGGATGGTCAGCGCGAAGCCGACCGTGCCCTTGCGGCCTTCGTTTTCCAGAGCGTCGGCACGATTGAATTCTTCTCGCACGTAGTCGGTGACCTGTTTGTACAGGTCGACCTCGCCATCCGAGAGCGTATAGGTGCATGTGGATGCGATGCGCTCGGGGAATAGGGGCGTGCCGTCAAACTTGAGCAGTTGCTCCTTGACCATGCGCCGCATCATGTCGGATGTGTCGGCGACGTGGACGCCATCGCGGAACTTGCCCTCGAAGCGGTCGCCGTCGAGCAGCGCCATGAACAACTGGAAGTCCTGTTCCTTGCCGTTGTGCGGCGTGGCGGTCATCAGCAGGAAATGGCGGGTGAGGCCGGAGAGAAGCTGGCCCAGGCGGTATCGTTTTGTGTATTTGACTTCGCTGCCGAAAAACGAGGCGCTCATCTTGTGGGCCTCGTCGCTGATGATGAGGTCGTATTGCGCCTGGCTGAGCTTCTGCTGCACATCCTCATTGCGGCTGAGTTTATCGAGACGGCAGATTGCCAGCGGATGTTCCAGAAACCAGTTGCCGGTGCGAGCCGCTTCAAGTGAGTCGTTGGCGAGAATGTCAAATGGCAGGTGGAATCGGCGGTCCAATTCATCCTGCCATTGCTCCGCGAGGCTGCCGGGACAAACGATAAGGCATCGCTCCAGATCGCCGCGAGCAAGAAGTTCGTTAATGAGCAGGCCAGCCATGATGGTCTTTCCGGAGCCGGGGTCGTCGGCCAGGAGAAAACGCAGCGGCTGCCGCACGAGCATTTCCTCATAGACGGCCGTAATTTGGTGGGGCAGAGGATCGACCAGCGATGTATGCACGGCGAGGAGCAGGTCGAAGAGGTAGGCAAGGCGGATGCGCTGGGCTTCGGAAACGAGGCGGAACAAGGCCCCATCGCCATCAAAATTCCATGGCCTGCCGACCTGCGCGATCTCCAAGGTCGGCTCGCGGTCGCGATAGAGTAACTCGTTGGCGAGCTTACCGCTGCTGTCCTTGTAGGTAAGTTCGACGGCGACGGTGCCGATCCACTTCACGTCCACCACCGAGACCAGCCCGTCGGGCAGGATGCCCTTGACAGACGACCCACGCGTCAGTTCTTCCAGTCGAGCCATTGTCTGCTTCCCTTGACCTGAACAGCTTGCCCCCGGTCGGCAGTGGAGCCGTCTCAACGACCAGGAAAGTGCCCCGTACGCCAATATCATCACCGCCAGCCCGTTCTGACGCAAATGCAGCCGACGGCTACCCGCCAAGAAAGAAGAAGGAGTCCGCCCGCCCCCATCAGTAATAACTCACTGAATAACGTCCACAGGAGGAACATTATGTCACGAGCATTTAACATTTACGCGAACCCAGTAATTGCACCCGCCTTCTACTGGGCCAAGGTCGTCGATCTGCGAGCGGAGCAGGTAGACGAGGGACGCCCCCGGCTCCATATCCGTCTGCAAATCCGACCCATGCACGAGGCTGCTGCGGGGGTGCCGCTGGCTTCAATTATCCATCCGGGCGACGGCGTCGAGACACAGGCGCTGGGAGAGGTCGAAGGCCACATTGCAGTCAAGGGCCCCCTGAGGCTGGCGATGCGAGATTCCTACTTCCCAACGGGCTGGGATGCGGGAGCAGTCGTCGGGGTACGGTTGATCAGCGTCTCCGCCTCCTTAAGCCAGCGCGTGGTCTCTTCGTCGGTTTTCCAGCGGTCCATCTCTGCCAGCGCGCGGAGTTTCGCCAGAGCCGCACGGGCTTCGTCGGGCTGGTTGAGCTTCCACCGCACCATTGCGATGAAGGCCCAGTCTGCGGGGTCGCCACCGCGCGGGGACATCGCCGCCGAGCGGGCCAGGGGATCAAGAGCGTCCTTGAACTGGTCCGCACGGTACAGAGCGACGCCGAGGGTGTTGAGGATATAAGCTTTGTCCGGGTCGCCGCGAAGTGCATCCCGGGCCTGGGTGACCGCCTTGTGAGCCGCGTCGACGGCCACGGGTGCGAAACGGACAGATCGCCAGGCAGTATCGTTCAGTGTTGTCGGCGTAGCTCCGATCAGAGCTTCCGCCTCCCGACGCAGCGTCTGGCAGATGATCCAGTCATGAAACCCGGCACCGAAATCAGCATCGCCCGGCTTCGAGACCTTCTGCTCAAGAGCTTCAACTGCCTCTCTCAGCAACTTCACCGCCTCGTCGGCATTCCCTAATCTATGCTGAGCCATGGCCAGGCAGAGCGCCCCTTCAATGAAGCAATGTACCGCCGGGCTGCCGCGGGTCGCTGTAACGCTCTGAGTAAGCCAGTTTGAAGCCTCTTTGAATCGGCCGACGCGGTACTCCGCCAGACCCTTCGCTACTTGAAAGTAGCAAAGCCACTCATGATCACCGGCCGAGACTGCCCGATCAGCCAACGCACAGGCCTTCGACAGGTCAATCCCGCTCTCCGGCGCAAACAGACATGCCTTGGCCACCCGGTCCGCGATGGCCCGATCCTCTGTATTCCCGAAAAGTTCCAGCATCTTCTGGCCCTCTTGGCGGTAACCCTTCATGTCGCCGATCTGGACCAGCAGACAAGCGTTCTGATAGCGGAGCCAATGGTCATCGGGGGATATCGCAACCGCGCGGGCACACGCTTGGGCAGCTTCTGTGAATTGGCCCTTGCTGGCATAATCCCGATAGGACGCCAGGTAGGACGACAGGATCGTCTGGGGGACCGCGTCGATGCACATGCGCAGGTAGAACTCCGGTGCCTCATTACGCCCCATGGCCTTTTCGAACTCGATCTTGGCTTCGTTGAGCTTGTCGAGCTGCCAGTAGCAACGGGCCAGGGTCAGGCTGGGAATATCCCCGCCGTTTTGTCTGGCCTTCTCAAAAAACTCGACCGCCCAATCGTCAAAGCCGCGGAAGGCGTACCATTCGCCGAAGGTGGCTAACGCGGCAGGGTCAACGGGATTCCTAGTCAGCGCATCGCGGGCCTTTGGCAAGACCTGCCCAAAGTCCAGGTATCGAGCCGGACGAGAGAGATCCCAGAGCTTCAGTTGAGTGTCCTCACCGATGGAAACTGCCAAGCGCCCGTCGGGAGAGATGGCCAAGTCCGTTATCCTACCAGGGTGTCCGGTAAAACTGTTGCTGATTTGTGCGCTAAAGCTGCGGAGCTCCTTCCCCGTCGCCACATCCCAGAGCTTCAGCATATTGTCAGCACTACCGGTTCCCGAAGCCGCCGTGCGACCGTCGGGCGAGATGGCTACGATCCACCCCCTCATCGTGTCTCCGGTGAAGCTTCGGAGTTCGCTCCCCGTCGCCACATCCCAGAGTTTCAGCGTGCCTAAGCTGCCGGAAACCACCGTGCGACCGTCGGACGAGAAGGCCACGGACCTGACTCCACGCGTGTCTCCGACAAAACGTCGGATCTCGGCTCCTGTCGCCACATCCCAGAGCTTCAGGGTGTTGTCATCGCCACCGGAGCCTGAGACCACCGCGCGCCCATCGGGCGAGAAGGCCACGGCGCGAACGATGCCAGTGTGTCCGGTGAACCTTCGGATCTCGCTCCCCGTCGCCACATCCCAGAGGCTCAGCGTATTGTCAGAATTGCCGGAAACCACCTTGCGTCCGTCGGGCGAGAAGGCCACGGCAACAGCGGAGCTAGCCTCGGCACCAATGGTTCTAGGGGGTCCGGCAATGCTGCGGAGTTCCATCCCCGTCGCCACATCCCAGAGCTTCAGCGTATTGTCCCGACTGCCAGAAACCGCCATGCGCCCGTCGGGGGAGATGGCCACGGCGGAAACGTCGCTAGTGTCGCCGATCAAGCTGCGGAGCTCCTTGCCGGGCATCACATCCCAGAGCTTTATCGCATTGTCAGCACCGCCGGAAACCACCGTACGCCCATCGGGCGAGAAGGCCACGGCCTGAACAGCGATAGTGTGTCCGGTGAAGCTGCGGAGTTCCATCCCCGCCGCCACATCCCAGAGCTTTACCGTATTGTCCTGACTGCCGGAGACCACCTTGCGTCCATCGGGCGAGAAGGCCACGGAAGTGACCCAAGCAGTGTGTCCGGTGAAGCTGCGGATCTCCTTCCCCGTCGCCACATCCCAGAGCTTCAGCGTACCGGCAATGCAGCCGGAAACCGCGGTGCGTCCGTCGGGCGCGAAGGCCACGGCCAAAACGGCGCTAGTGCGTCCGGTGAAGCTGCGGATCTCCTTCCCCGTCGCCACATCCCAGAGCTTCAGCGTAGTGTCAAAGCTGCCGGAAAGCGCCGTGCGCCCATCCGGCGAGAAGGCCACGCTCTGCACAGAGCTCTGGTGCCCCGTGAAGCTGCGGATTTCCTTGCCCGTGGAGACATCCCACGTCTTCAGCGTCCCGTCCGAACTCCCGGACAAGGCCGTGCGTCCGTCGGGCGAGAAGCCTACGGATTTGACCCGGTTCTTGTGTCCGGTGAAGCAGCGGATCTCCTTCCCCGTCGCCACATCCCAGAGCTTCAGCGTTTGGTCCTGACTGCCAGAAATCGCCGTGCGCCCGTCGGGCGAGATGGCCACGGAAGTGACCCAAGCAGTGTGTCCGGTGAAGCTGCGAAGGTCCTTTCCCGTCGCCACATCCCAAAGCTTCAGCGTGTCGGCACTGGAAATCGCCGTGCGTCCGTCGGGCGAGAAGGCCACGGCGTGAACGAAGTCAGTGTGTCCGGTGAAGCCGCCGATGCTCACCCTCTTGCCATCGTCTCCCATCAGCGGCGGCGGACCGGCGACGTAGCTTTCGAGCAAAGCTGCCTGAATTCCGAGATCCGGATTGCCGAGCTTCCGGCAGATTTCCAAAGCCTTGAAGTAACTGTCCCGGGCGTTGGCGCAATCTCCGGACTTGACCAGGCTATCTCCCGCAAACACGAGCCCGTCGGCCAGTCGCTCCTCCGCCAACCGTCCCATGGCACGCGCTTCGGCCGCGCTCCGATCGGCGCGGTCACGCTCCTGCCGGACTACGGCAAGTTGATTTGACAGGCTTCGTTCCGCCTTCCGAGCACGGATGGCCTGTTGTGTGCTGATGGCCACGCCACTGATCAGGAGGATGATGATGGCGGCAATCGCACCCAGCGGGGCTCTGTTACGGGAGACATACTTGCGAAGCCGGTACCCGACCGACTCCGGCCCCGCACGCAGCGGGAGGCTTACGAGGTAGTTGCGGATATCTGCAGCCAACTCCAGCGGGCTGGCGTAGCGCCGGTCCCGCTCCTTGCGCATGGCCATCAGCGGAATCCACTCCAGTTCGGAGCGGAGCTGCTTGGTCAGGGCATCGAGTTGGGCGCGGCGGGCAACGGCAATCTTCGTGCCGGCCTCGCCCAACGAGGTCAGGCGCGTGCTGGGATGGGGCGGTTCGACTTCGCGAATGATCCGGCCTGTTGAGCCCGAGATGTCGGCCTTGTCGACGACTTCGCGCGTGCATTCCGGATGGACTAGCACGCGGACGCCGGGGAACTTCGCACGAAATTGATCGAC
>JAPLNB010000368.1 GCA_026693085.1 Planctomycetota bacterium
GCGTCGGGCGGCCGCGATCTTCGTGCCGGCCTCGCCTAGCGAGGTCAGTCGCGTGCTGGGGCGGGGCGGATCGACTTCGCGAATGATTCGGCGGATCTCCTGGTCGGCAGCCTTGGCGAATGTGTCGCGGTCGAAGGGCTTGGCGCCGGTGAGCAGTTCGTAGAGCAGCACGCCCAGGGAATAGACATCGGTGCGGGTGTCGATGTCGGGACTGCCATCGGCCTGCTCGGGGCTCATGGACTCGTAGGTGCCGATGGCCTGGCCGTGTGCGGTGTTGAAGGTGCGATCCGTAAGACGGTCGCCGGTGAGGGCCTTGGCAACGCCGAAGTCGATGACCTTGACGATCGGCTTGCCGTCGGCCATGTAGGCCATCACGTTGGAGGCCTTGATGTCGCGATGAATGACCGCTTTGGTATGAGCGTGGGCGATGGCATCGCACACCTGTGTGAACAGCTCAAGACGTTGCTTGATCGACAGCTTGTTGGTGTCCGCAAACTGAGTGATGGGCACGCCGGGGACATACTCCATGACGAAGTAAGGGCGGCCAAGATCATCGGCGCCCGCATCGAGCACCTTGGCGACGTGCGGGTGATCCATGCGCGCCAGTGCCTGTCGTTCGGATTCGAAGCGGGCAATCACCTCGGCGGTATCGAAGCCAGGCTTGATCAGTTTGAGGGCGACAGTTCGCTTGACCGGTGAACGTTGCTCGGCCTTGAAGACGGTGCCCATGCCCCCTTCGCCAAGCGGTTCGAGCAAGCGGTATTGCCCGATCCAGCGTTCGCGGCTGCTGGTTGCCGGCGTTAGCGGCTCGGGGCGAGTTTCAGCGTGGGCGCTGGTTGGGGCTGTGGTTTCGGCGGAGGCAGCTTCCTGGCCGTCGGCCACTTCGTACAAGAGGAGATTCTCCACCTCCTGGCGCAGTTGCTTATCGTCTCCACACGCCCGAGCCAGAAAGGCGGCCCGAGCCTCGGGAGTTAATTCCAGGGCGTCAGCGAGGATTTCCTTCGCCTTTTCCCAATGGCGATCAACCATTGCCGGCCCCCTCATCCATTGCCTGACGCAGCCAGAGGCAGGCGGTCTTCCATTCTCGGCGGACCTGTCGCTCGCCGATTCCGAGCATTTGCCCAATTTCGGTCTCCGTGCGGCCGGCAAAGAAACGGAGCATCACCACCTGGTGAGCACGCTCATCGACAACCCGGAAGCGATCCAGCGCCTCATCCAGCGAGATCCAATCGAAGTTGTCCGTCGCCAGGGCAGCATCAGCATTCTCGATGGCAGCGCGTTTCCATCCTGCGCCACGTTTGGCCGCGCCCTTGTTACGAGCGTGATCCACGAGAATTCGGCGCATCGCCTGTGCGGCGGCGCTAAGAAAGTGGGTGCGGCTCCGCCACCCGCGGTCGGCGTCAACCAGCTTGAGATAGGCTTCATGCACCAGAGCAGTCGGGGTAAGCGTGTGGCTGCTGCGTTCATTGGCCATGAGGTGGCGGGCCCTGGCACGCAAGTCGTCGTAAACCAAGGGCAGCAATTTCTCGGTGGCTTGTGGCAGGCCGGCGTCGACGGCGGCCAGTGTCTGCCCGAGACTTTCACCAGAATCAGCCATATCAGTTCTCTTGCTGGAGAATTGCCGCTTGGGTTGGCATTATCGACAGCCTCGGCTCCCGTGGCAAGCGAATCCCGCGATGCTCGTCGTTCCGCGAGACTCAGCCGTGGCGGTGACAGTCCCCGCCGCCTGCGCCACGGACACCCGTCGTTCACAGGTCAACGGAGATTCTTGTCCGGCCATCCGCCCAGATTCCGCGTTCCTATCGGTTGGATACAGACCAAGTGAACAGTCACGGGAAAGGCTAAACGCGGAGCACCTGTCATGCGCAATCATGAGCACCACAACGTTCATTCCATCAACGAGTTGCGAGAGAAGATCATTGCCGAACTCGAGGAGTTTCTGAATGCGAACCTCAATGGTCACGCCGCCGAAACTGGTTGGCCGCGCGTCTCGGTCACGGCTGAGGTGAGGCGGCAAATGCTCTCACAGCTATTCGGAGATCTGTTGTCCCATCAAGCAACAAACGCAGAGAACGCACACGCGTGCTGAACATAAGGGGGGCGAATGGCGCGATTGCATGATGCTCGGCAGGATCTCCTGGATCTTCCCCAGGAACGGCTTGATCTTGGGCTTCACGATCGGGGCCGATCGCTGGTAGCCCGGCGAGACGCTGACGTTGCGGGTGAAGCGGCCGGGGACGAAATGGGATCGGGATCATGCGGCGGGCATGATGAACCTGATCGCCATGCGGGAGAGCGGCCAGTGGACGGGCGATCTGGCCAATCAGAAGGATGTCACGCCGGCGCACATTCGGGCCGAGGTGTGGATGTCTATCTGCCGTGGGGCGACGGCCATCGGCTATTTCACGCACGTGTGGAAGCCAAGCTATGCGCAGTTCGGCGTGCCCGAAGAAAACCGGACCGCGCTACGCGGCATCAATGAGCAGATCACTCGCCTGACGCCCGCCATCCTCGGCTCGCCCGGCAAACAGGAAGTCCGCATCGAGGGTGAAGGCAATGTGAAACTCGACGTGATGGTCCGTGAGAGCGGCGGTGAGGTCTATCTCTTTGCCGTCAACTACGATGAGCGGATGAAAGAGACCCAAGCGTTCATCCATATTTCCGGCCTTGCGGCCGGAGCGACGGTGACGGTCCTGGACGAGGATAGAACGATCAAAGCCGGAGGAGGCGCTTTCGAAGATCGTTTCGCACCGTTGGCGGTGCATGTTTATCGGCTGCGGTAGCCGCGGCGTGCCCAAACCCGTGGCGGACGGCTGCGAACGCGTAGGGGCGGTCATGAGGAGCGGATGGCCATGAAAACGATCACGGTTCGATCCGGGGGCCCGGCGGTGATGCGCGTCCGTGTGCCCCTTCTGCTGGCAGGTTGTGTGTCCGTCGCGGCGATCCTTTCTGCGTCCCCGGCAGTGGCGGCGACCGCCGTCGAATTGAACGTCGTCGAGCGACAAGCCGTTAGCCGTCGCGGCGAGCCGTTGACGTTCGGCGTGCCTTTTCCCAAAGGCGAGCTACGGGGCACAAATGAAGTACGACTGCTCCGCGATGGCAGGGAAGTCCCGGCCCAGTTCCGCACTACGGGTCTGTGGCGGCCGGATGACAGCATTCGCTGGCTGCTGGTGGATTTGCAGACCGACATCGAGGCCAACTCGCGGCAGATCTACACGCTCGAATATGGCGAGGGCGTATCGGCCAAAGCCAATCCGCCGGTGGCGATCCGCATCGAGGCAAGCGATGTTGGATACACGGTGAACACCGGCGCGGTTGTTTTCAGCATCAACAGGCGAGTGTTCGATCTCTTCCGGGAGGTCCGACTTGCGGACGGAACTGTTCTTGTAGCTCGTGCGGAGTTTACAGCGCCTCGGTTTGGCGCAGTCGTGCGCGGGCTCAAACCCATGGTGACTCGGCCGATCCCCGGTGCAGCGAACAAAGGCCGCTCGTATCTGGTCTACGCGACATGCTCGCCGAAGGTCGGCCTGGAAGACTACACACTGCGTTTCACGTCGCCGCGCGACTACGCGGTGACCGGTGCGAAGGCGGGACCGGTGGGCAGCGGGACATATCTGCAGGACTTCTCCAGCAAAGATGGCCTCCTTTCGATCCCAGCGGATGCGTGGATGCGTTATGCGTTGCCTGAGAAGGGAGACGGTTACACGTTCCGCACCATCCCCGATGGCCATGCGGCGGCAAGTGAGAATGTGCATGAGGCGATGGTGCTGGAGCGCGGTCCACTGCGCAGCGTCATCCGGCTGAAAGGCACCCTTGGCCCGGGCCACGCGCCGGCTCTGGAGTTCACCGCCTGGTATCACTTCTACGCGGGCAGTGGGCGCGTGAAACTGGCATTCGCGTTGGAAAACAACAACCATGGCGGACGCACGCCGGATGGCAATGCCCGCAATGCCAACATCGGCGGCATCAACTGCGTGTTCTTTAAAGAGATGGCTCTGCGCCTGCCGCTGCATCTGGACCGGCCGGGGAGGGTTTACATTGGCGGAGATGCGCAGCGGCCTCCCGTCGCGGCGCCGCTCGATGCCAAGGCGGAGATCTACCAGGACTCCAGCGGGGGCGAGCGGTGGGATCGGTATCGCGGTGCGGAGTCCCATCCCCGGCCCAGTAGTTATGTGACCTTCAAGGGCCACCGCACGTTCATCGGCGGTGTGGAAGCGACCGCCGGACATCGCGCTTTGGGCTGGCTCGACGTTTCTGACGCGAACAGAGGGCTGACCGTCAGCGTTGAGGACTTCTGGCAGGACTATCCCAAGGCGCTGTCTGCCGACAAAGACGGCCTGTTGGAGATTACGCTATTTCCCGGGCGCTATGTCGCGGATTTCCCCTTGCGCAGCGGGGAGCACAAGACTCACGAGGTGCTGTTCTACTTCCATCCCGGCGCCGCGTCCGACGACGGCAACAAAAGCGTTGCTCTCGCCTTTTCCGAGCCTCTGCAGCTGGAATGCTCACCTCAGTGGATCGCCAGGACCCGTGCCCTCGGCGATCTGCACCCTTTCGACACGGAGCACTACGGCGCATATGAGATTCGCAATCTCTCGGCCGTTGGCACGTTTCCGCAGGGAGTGCCACAAGGCCCCAGTCTCTTGAGCCGGCGCGAGGAGAACGAATTTTACAGTTGGATGGACTACGGCGATGTGCCCATCGATTCTGAGGCTCCCTCTGGCCAGTGGGGCATGAAGTACGACCTCGACTACACCATGGCCCGGCAGTACGCGCGAACGGTTGATCCGAGGCGGTGGAAACTTCTCGTGGCTGCCGACAGACACACGCGAGATATTGATATCCATCATCAGCCCCACTATCCCGGCCTTCACTTCGTCAAGGGCGGCGTCTGGGCGCACTCGCTGCACGCCGAGCCGGGCAACAAAAATCCCCACCGCAACTACAACCATTTCACCAAGGACCTTGCCTACGGCGCGCGCGGCACGGCAACGCTCTACTACTTCACGGGCGACTGGAAGTCGCACGATGCCTGCCTGGAGATCGCCGAAAACGCGCTGGCCGAGTACATGTCGCCCGAGAAAGACCCCGGGGAACAGCCGCGCAACAACCGCATGGGCTGGCGCGGCGACGGCTGCACGCTCAACCGGCTGCTCGATGGCTACCTGCTCACAGGGGATGAGAAGTACCTCCAGCACGCCCGCTGGCAGGTCAAGAGCTGCGCCTTCGACGGCAAGCCTGCCAAGCACGATGCAATTTCGTTGTGGTCATCGCTTTTCTATATGGAGGCGCTGGCCCGCTACGTGGAGATGTTCCCCGACGACGCCACGGCAAAGACGTATCTTCTGGCTCACGCCGAAACGCTCCGCAAGGCATCCGACCCAGAGAACGGCATCTACTACACGATCACGCCGCACGCAGACGGCAGCGTCATTGGCAATGGCGAGTGCAGCCACTACAACATCCTGGCCGCCGACATTCTCGCGTTTGCCTACCGCCTGACCGGACAGGCGGAATACCTCGACACGGCACGGCGATGCTTCACCTACGGCGTGAAGAACGCCAATGGGAAGAACGGCGGGCCCACGTACTATCAGGTGCATAGCGGCAACAGCGCCATGCACGGAAACGTGTTCATGACAGTGGAATCATCGCTGCGTGAGCGGCATTGACCGGCACAAGTGGCTGGAGGACACCGAGGACGCCCATGAACGAGAATCCAATAACGAGACGCGAGCTTCTGAATCGCGTGAGCACCGCCGGTCTGGCGGCTGCTGCATGGAGGATAGCAACTCCGTCTGCAGACGCTGCTTCCACGACTGCGCAGGCGGCCCAGCAAGGGCCGCTTGCCCGATTGAGCGAACACCTGGCCGTCTTCCGCGGGCCGGTCAACGTGGGGATCGTCCTGGACGATGGCAGGGCGCTGCTCGTGGATTGCGGGGATGGCCGGGTGGCGCAGCACTTGCCTCAGCTCGGAGTAAGGAGCGTCGAGCAGATCGTTTTCACCCACCACCACCGGGACCAAGCGTGTGGAGCTCCTGGTTTTGTCGAGTCCGGCGCTCGCCTGGTCGCTCCAGCCGCTGAGCGGGATCACTTTGCGAAGGTGGATACCTACTGGAACGACCCCGCCCGACGCTGGCATTTGTATAACCTGCACCCGCACCACCTGATACTCACCGAGTCCGTCCAGGTGGATGCAGCCGTCAGCGATGGGCAGAGCCTGAGTTGGGGACCGGCCTCCATCCAGGTGCTGGCCACGCCCGGGCACACCGATGGGTCGGTCAGTTACCTGGTTGAAGTGGATGGACAGCGGGTCATCTTCTGCGGCGATGCGATCTGGGATGAGGGCCGGCTGTGGGAGCTCTCGAGCCTCCAGAAAGGGATAACGACCACCGACTATCACGGATTCCTCGGTGCCCGTGAGCAGTTGGCCAAGAGCCTGCTGCGGATCAAGGACCAGCGGCCTGATCGAATGGTGCCTTCACACGGGCATATCATGGACAAACCCACCCAGGCGATCGACGCATTATGCCGTCGGCTGGAAACCTGCTACGACAAGTACGTGGCGATCTCGGCGCTGCGCCATTATTTTCCCAAGATGTTTGCTGACTACGCCGGCAGGCCGGGCCATATGCCCATCCGCCCCGGCAAACCGGTGCCGGCCTGCCTTCGCCATTTCGGCACGAGTTGGGTCCTGATCTCGGAGGATCGCTCGGCCGTGGTGATGGACTGCGGAAGCCCCGATGTGATCAAGAAGCTCAAGGAGTTGTTGGCCAAGGGCGAGATCCGCCGCATCGAAGGGCTGTGGGTCACCCACTATCACGATGACCACGTCGATGCCATTCCCGCGTTCCAGCAGGCCTTTGATTGCCCGTGCATCACCGACCGATCGGTGGCCCAGGTCATCAGCAACCCATTGGCATGGCGGCTGCCATGCATCTCACCGAGCAAAGTCCGGGTCGATCGAGTCACCCGCGATGGCGAAACGTGGAACTGGCACGAGTTCCGCCTGACCGCCTATCACTTTCCGGGGCAGACGCTGTATCACGGGGGGCTGCTGGCCGAGTCGGGCGATCTGCGCATGCTCTTTGTCGGTGATTCGTTCACCCCGGCAGGGATCGATGATTATTGCGCTCAGAACCGGATCTGGCTGGGGGCGGGCGTGGGCTTTGATCGCTGCCTGGAGTTGATCGAGAAAATTCGCCCAACGCATCTGTTCAACTGCCACGTGGACCAGGCGTGGGACTTCACCGCTGAGCAGTGCCGGTTCATGCGAGCGAATCTTGCCGAACGGGAGAAGCTCTACAAGGAGCTGTTCCCATGGGATCACCCCAACCATGGCATGGATGAGAGCTGGGTGCGATGCCATCCTTACGAACAGAATGTGAAGGCCGGCGAAACCGCGAGCTTGCGAGTAGTAGTCACGAACCATTCGTCAGCACCGCGAACGGCCATGTGTCGGGCGGTGTTGCCGCGAGCAATGGGGTGGACCTCAACGGACTGGGCCCAGGCCGAGATCGCAGCCAAGGCAGAAGGGTCAATCGAGCTCTTGTTCAAGATCCCCGCAGACGTCCGGCCCGGGCGCTATGTGGTCGCGGTAGACCTGCGTTATCACATGTGGGACTGCCCCCAGATCGCCGAGGCGATTCTGGTGGTGTGATCGGCGGCGTTCGGCTTGAGGCAACTCGGCCGGTTCGTCAACGCTTTTTCGCGAAGGAGACTCGCCATGGGGTGCAGGAACAAGAAACGCCTGGCGGCAGCGGCAGTCTGTGTGCTGGTCGTCACGCTGGCCGGCACACCGGCCTCGGCGCAGCGGCCGGTAGAGGCCGACCGTGGCATCGCTGCCCGCTATGTTGCTGATCGCGGCATCGAGAAGGACCCCGATGTGATCTTCGCGGATGACTTCGAGTCGTGGACCGACAACGGCGCTCAGCCGCCGGCCGGCGCCTGGAGCATGCGCAAGAGCAACATCAGTCGGACGCACGCAGTGGACGGCAAGATGACGACACCAAGCGGACCGGGCCCGGGTAGCCGCGTACTGGAAATCGCCTGCTGGACCGAAGGAACCGGTTCCCAGGTTGGCGGCCTGTCGCGCAAGCTGGGCAACTACAACCACGCCAATGAGGGTCTGGGCGACGGCTGCGACGAGATCTACCTCCGCTGGTACCAGAAATTCGACGAGAACTACCGTGGCGTCCAGAACCACGGCGGCAACCTCGGCGGGCGCGATCTGAAACTACCCGACGCCGCCTGGGTGGGAATGGCGGCTATTCGCGACATCGCCTCACGTGGCTATTTCTACTCCGGCGTGCAGCCCTACGGGAAACTCGGCAGCCCGCAGATGGAGATGGGCTTCTACAGCTATCACATGGATAAGAAGGGACCCTGGGGGGAGAACTACCCGATCCAGAAGAACATGCCCATTCGGGTCGGCGAATGGCACTGCGTAGAGCGTCATATGAAGCTGAACTCGGTGGACGAGAAGACAGGCGAGGCCAGGGCGGACGGCGTGGAAGAGCTCTGGATCGATGGCCAGCTCAGCATCCGCAAAGCAGATGTCCGCTTCCGCCGCGTACCACACCTCCGGATCACCTTGTTTTCACTTGAAACCTATTATCACGGCCTGCCCAAGGAGTTTGACGCCGCCCATCCGATCAAGGTCTACTATGACGATCTCGTCATGGCGCGTCGTTACATCGGGCCAATGCAGGCCCCGCAGAGGTGAACGCGCCTACGGCTTGGATTCGCCCGGCCACGCCGTCAGAGGCACAACCGGCACTTGTGGTACAGGCTGGCCATCGGCGGTCATCGGCACGAACAGAACCGCAATGCGCTGCTCGTTGGTCGCGCGGTCCAGCGACAGGAGCAGCCGCCGCATGCCGCGATTCTCGGCCTGCGGCTTTGCCTGCTCCGCCGAGGCTGCCTTAAAGCGAGAACCCACGGGCGATAGGACACGTGCCTCCAGACGCTTCCCATTCTGCGTCAGCATCGCCGAACCATCATCCTGCACGCGAATCTCCGCGGCCGTGGTCATGCCCCAAACCACGTCGCGGGGCGATGGGAACGTGAACTCATCCTGAATCAGGATGGCCCGTTCTTTCCTCAACAGTTGCACTCCGCGCGCAGCCCGCGTCACATTGGCGTAAGCCTTGGTCAGATCGACGACGGCCGCGCCGGCATCCGGATCGCTGTGCCAGCGTACGATGCGGGAGGTCCCCGCAGCGGGCTGGTCCTTCCCATCCAGCGTGCAGACGTTGTGGCTCTGTGAATTGAGTCGGTAATAACTCCATCGCTTTCCACCCTCTCGCGCATCCCAGTAGCCGGGCATATTGTAGTCGTCAGCGCCGAGATCAATGGCCCAACGCACGCCCAAAGCCTCCAACTCGAAGTTCCCCAGGTCCAGGTGCCCGTGCGGCACCTGGTTGAATCCCGCCTTGGCCCCGATCCACAGTGCGTCGGGGTCGTCCCAGGCCGATCGCATCACGACCACTTCGACAGGCCCTGCGAAATACCGATCCAGATCCCGTCGCCAAGTCTGGCCCGAGGGTGGCTGATACCAGATTACGTGAAATGCGCTGGCTCTTCGGCCGCGCAGGATTTCATGCTCGCTGTCGGAAAACTCCGGACGCTTGAACTTGCCGGCGAGCAGAAAGAGGCATGCCTGCGGACCGCGACTCGAAAGCATCCCCGCATCGGCATAGCAGAGATAACGGCCCGTTGGACCTGTGCCGTAGATCGGGAAGAAGCCCGACTCAGAGAAGCCCGGATACGCCGAAATCCCTAGATCCTTCCCCAGCGCCGTGTCGAGCGCCGCGATGCCGTAGCATGTGTAGCTGGTGGCATAATTCCAGTAGCCAGGCCCTTCCATCCACGCGCCGGCGGGGGCATAGTGCTTCATGGCAATCGGCAGCGACTTGACCGCCCCCGCGAGAATGGCGGCCGCCAGATCCGGGTCCGTATCCGCCACCGCCAGCGCCCCAACGCTCATGCCCAGGTTGCAGACCTGGTTCCAATTGTTGTCGGCGCGGAGGAAGCCGTACTTCTTCTCCTCGTACGCCTGGCGTCCCGGCTCCAGGCCGAGGCGAATGATGGCATCGTGCAACGTTTTGCGGGTGTCGTCGTCGAGAGTCTTGTAGAGCCAGTCGTAGCCGAGAGCAACCGCGGTGGTCATCTCTGCGGTGTCAAGGAAATGACGGGGGTTCCAGTCCTGAAAAGCGCAGACCGCCCGCAGGTCGCGCAATGCCGCCCGGGCATAGCGCTGATCCTCCGTCAAGCGATAGGCCAGCGCCTGCGTGCTGACTCGGCGCAGGCACTCGCGGCTGACTGACAACAGCCGCAGTCCATCGGGAATCTCGTATCGCAGCGGTCTGGCATCAAGCAGACGATCTGCCTCATCCAACAAATCCTTCACATACCGCTGAACGAGCGCATCCTGCTTGTAGCGGCCTTTCAGTTCGCCCAGACGCGCATCCGTCAGCATCAGGCGCGGGTGCTCCTTAAGAAGTCCCTCCAGGACCTGTCGCGACTCACCGGCCTCGGCACTGAAGGCCAGGCGCGATCCCGTGCCGATCAGGACCAACATGATTGCGGACAATCGGAAACACATGGGCATGTCAAGCTCCTGTTAATCACTTCGCCGATGGCAATACACCCAGATCGTGCCGTCATCCTGGCTGTCGCCGGCCGAGTGAATAAAGACGGCGTTCAGCTGCGGATCGTAGAAGCCATTCTTGGCTTGACGGTTCTGGCCCAGCTTCGCGGGGATGGCAAGCGCCTCATCGGCCCAGGCGTTGGCGTTTGGATCATAAACATACACCCCGAGCCTCTCGGGCTTATCGTCGTGGAAGGAGTGAAACACCAGCAGCACGCGGTCGCTTGATGGATCGTACACCATGACGGCGTTCTTCGTGGGATAGCTGGCGGAGCCGTGACAGGGTGATCCCTTGGGCTTGGGGTCGATCCAGGTGTCGGTCTTCAGGTCGAAAATCCAGAACGCGTTGGCGCCGGCAGGAGCGACAGGATAGCTGCCGCCGCCGATGCAGATGCGGTCTCGCTTGGGGTCGTAGCAGCTTGTGGCGTCGATGCCGAAGGGCGGCTTGGGGCCTTTCGGATTCACGCTTCGCCACTTGTTTGTCGTGGTGTCGTAGATCCAAACCCCGTCGTTTCGATGAAGAAAGAACGCCTGTTTCCGGCCGGGGAGATAGAGAAGCGTGTCGCCGTTGCCGGTGCGAGGGCCGCTCGTTTCCGTCCGCAGGCGATTCCACTGGCCCGTGCCGGGTTCATAGAACCACGGACTGGCATCCGCAGGCGGCGGCTTGAGCCACTCCTTGCGCTGCGGCATCGCCTTCTCCCAGTAGGAGTGGGTGTTGGGCATGCTCAGCAACCGCTTGCCGTCGGTGTCATACGTGTTCATTTCGTAGCCGTGGACCTGCTGGGCGACGGGGATAAGCCGTCCGTCGGGCGCCGCCTCAAAGCCATCCGCATTGAGTTGCAGGCGCAGTGTCTTGGCCTGCGCTCCGGGATAGCAGCAGATCCAGCGGTGGGCGTTGATGTCATAGAGCCACAGATCGTCCATGTAGTGGCCGTCGGGCTTGGTGTATCCGTGCTGGCCTTCGCCGTAGAGAAAGGCGCCGCGCAGCTCGGTCGCAAGGGGCATCTTGGCCATCCACGATCGGCCTCGCGCGCGGCCCCAGTTCGGGTCGGGAGCGGGAGATCCGAGCTCCAGCCAGCAGTTGTCCTGCAGAGCTTTGATCTTCTCGATGTGCGGGCCGGGTTTTCTCGGCAGACCCGCCAAGGAACCCTGCGCCGCCGGGATGGTAGCGCCGTTGTCCTGCGCGGCTGCCATCAAGGCCAGAAACAGCGCGAATGATCGGGACGCCGCCGCCCCTCTGGTTATTACACGCCCGAACCTTGCTTTGTTACATTGCCGCGCTGACAGTCGCCGCACTCAGAACAGGCAACGGGGGTTCGATTCAATGCGTAATGCACCAGGGCGAGGAGGCACAGGGCGTAAGAGATAGGAGTGATAGCGATGGACTGGCTGGTTGTGGCTGCCGATTCTGCGGTTATGACGAGATCTGCTGGATCGCGCATCAGAGCGAGCAGTACTGCAATGACTGGCTGCGCTCCGCGTGAAATTGGGTTCGGCAAACGGATGCAAACCACTGGCTGCAGATGCCCTTCAGCCTTATGTTGACGTCTCCAGTAGGAACGAAGCGGTGGCATCACGCCAACGTGCCCAGCGCAGCCGTGCCCGATGCGTTTGGCCAGGAGGATCCGATTTGTACAATCTGGGCGGCGGATTCTCGCTGAGGGCAGTAGATAAGCAGGAGGCCTTCATGAAGAAACGACTCGCGTTCGCACTGTTCTTGGCGATAGTCTCGACCGTCGCCTTTGCAGCGACGGGGGTGCACGGGCCTCTACGCCGCCACCCGACCAACCCGCGGTATTTCACCGACGATTCGGGCCGGGCGGTCCTGCTCACCGGATCGCACACGTGGAACAATCTGGTGGACATGGGAGAAAGCGATCCACCACCACGATTCGACTACGATGCATATCTGAACTGGCTGGCAGCTTACCCGCACAACTTCTTCCGCTTGTGGACTTGGGAACTGACCACGTGGGACACCGCTGGCAATCGCGAGAAGAACGCGCAGGTACACCGCGCCTTCCCCCCCCCTGGAAGCGCAGCGGCCCCGGGAATGCCCTCGATGGCAAGCCGAAGTTCAACTTGAAGGAATTCGACGACGAGTATTTTGGCCGCTTGCGCCAGCGCGTGAAGGCCGCCCAGGATCGGGGCATCTATGTGGCGGTGATGTTGTTCGAGGGCTGGGGCCTGCAGTTCTCGCCGGAGGGTTGGCGGCAGCATCCATTTCACCCGGAGAACAACGCCAGCGGCATCAACGGCGATCTCGACGGCGATGGCAAGGGCCTAGAGATTCACACCGGACGCAGCCGGGAGATCACGGAGCTGCAGCGAAGCTACGTGCGCAAGGTCGTGGACACGGTGAACGAATTTGACAACGTGCTGTACGAGATCTCGAACGAGAACCACCCGCCTTCGACGCAGTGGCAATACGACATGATCCGGCTCATTCACGACTATGAGCGCACTAAGCCGAAACAGCATCCGGTGGGCATGACGTTTCAGTACAAAGGCGGCAGCAACAAGGCTCTGTTCGACAGCCCGGCCGACTGGATTTCGCCGAATCCCGAGGGCGGCTACCGCGACAACCCCCCAGCGGCGGACGGCTCCAAGGTCATCGTGAACGACACGGACCATCTCTGGGGCACTGGCGGCAACGCGCCCTGGGTCTGGAAGAGCCTCATGCGCGGTATGAACCCGATCTTCATGGACCCCTACGACGGCAAGATCCTTAGCAGGTCGCAGGACCTGAAATGGACCGAGCCAATTCGCCGGACGATGGGTTACGCGCTGCAACTGTCCCATCGCGTGGGTCTGGGTGCGCTGACTCCGCGTGTCGAGTTGGCTTCGTCGAAATACTGTCTGGCCGACGCGGGCAAGGAATACCTGGTCTATCTGCCCGAGGGAAAGGAAGTGACCGTGGATCTGGGCGCCGCCGCGCAGGCATTGCAGGTGGAGTGGCTCAATCCCGAGACCGGCCAGACGACCAAGGGCCAGCCGGTGCAAGGAAGCGGCAAGGTCCGGTTCACTTCGCCGCTGGAGTCCAAAGATGCGGTGCTGCATCTTAAGCGAGCTGTGCCGGCCGGGGGAGCGATACGCGAGGAACGGTTTGATCAAGAGCCGCCCAATTGGGAAGGCATCAACAATCGGGGCGAGCACTTTGAGATCAAGACGGTGGTACAGGATTTCGGCTACAGCGGCTTGACGCGTCACGCCGGCGGCCGGCCTGGCGAGGTGGGCGGCAAGATCAACCCGGCGGGCGAGACGGCATATTATGGGTATCGACTGCCAAAGGGATTGAGTTTGGATGATGCGATGAGCGCCAGCGGCAAGATCCTGGTCGCGCGCGGCGCGAATCACTTTCTGCTGGGCTTCTTCAACGCGGACACGGCCAAGGAGTGGCGCACGCGCAACAGCATGGTGGCGCGCATCAATGGCCGGGGCGACGGCTTTCATTGCCACGTCGAGTATTGCGGCAGCCGCTGGCGGTGCGAGGCCGGTGTGATCGGCGCGATCGTGCGCGGCGAGCGCATCGACGCCATCGAGATTCCGGGCGGCCGGGTTTATGAATGGCAACTTACGTACGACCCCAAGGGCGCTGAGGGCAGCGGTCTGCTGACCTTCACTCTGGATGGCAAGATCGCCACCTGCACTATCCTCAAGGAACACCGCGTTGACGGCGCCACGTTCACGCATTTCGGCCTGCTGCCGGTCCTCAAGGCCTGGGACAGCCCCGGCGAGGTCTGGTTGGATGACGTATCGGTGAATGGAAAACGATTCGATTTCGGCCAAGATCCACGTTGGGAGGGATTGAATAACCGCCGCACGTACCAGACCAAGAATTCCCGGCCACGGTTCGATTTCGGCTGGAGCCCGACGCACCTGGCGGGCGGCAAGGCTCCGGGTGAGTTGGGCGGCCTGATTTTCCGGGGCGATTGTCGGGAAGATCGCCGCATGGCGGCCTACGGCGACCGGATTTCGACGCTGACCCTGAACGGGCCGCTGTACGCGAGCGGCAAAGTCGCCATGACCCGCGGGGTTTCGGACAGCACAGCGTCCATCGGGTTTTATCACTCGACGTACAGCATGCGATCCAACCCCCGGCAGAACCAGGGCATCCCGATGGACTACGTCGGCATCAACATCGAGGGGCCCTCGTCGGAAGGGTTCTTCTTCTATCCCGCGTACCGGGTTCATGGCGATGCCGCCAAGGCTTTGGGCTGGGACGGGGGCAAGGCTCCTCGCATTTTTCCTGACGGCAAGGTGCATGACTGGACGTTGAAGTACGACCCCGCGGGAGCGAATGGCAATGGCCGGATCACGGTCAGCCTGGACGATCAGATCTGCACGTTGGATCTGGAGCCTGGCGCCAAGACGGTCGGCGCCTCGTTCAACCGCTTTGGCATCTGCACGCCGTGGATCGACGGCAACAGCGTGACGGCATTCTTTGACGATCTTCAGTACACATGGGAGCCGGCGAAACCTGTCCCATAGGACGCGCTAATTCGCCGACGGTCCGATCGTACATGATCACTTTCCAGGACCATCCTTCTCAGGTGAGTCTCTTCCGGGCGGGGAAGGGAGTAGCCGCTCGCGCAGAAAGGCGACAATGGCCGCGGTGTTGGCGGCCGGGTCTTTGCCGGCTTGTGGCCCGAGACGCGCGACCACCGGCACGCCATTGCGGCGAAGTGACTCGGCCAGCAGGACGCTGTGCCAGACAGAATGCGGGTCGTTGATCACCGCTGGCACGGGCGGATCTCGCAGCGCTGCCAGGTCCTCGCCCCACGCGGCCATCACAAACGCCGGCGGATCATCGCGGCTGATCACCCGCGGCAGCAAGTCAGGCGGGACGATGGTCTGCCAGTCGAGCCCGGTCGCGGTGCCGTCCATGGCGGCAGCGCCGGCGAGCGGCTCCAGGGGCGAGCGAATCGGGATCGCACCGGCGATGGAGAAGCCGATGTCGCCCTTGACATCCCCGAATACCACGTTCACGCTGGGGAATCGCCAGCCGCCCAGCGCCGACATGAACTGGCCAGTGTTCCAGGCCCGCATCATGGCGATCGCGCCTGTGATGGTCTCGCGGTCGTTTTCACAGACAGGGATGCGTTTGAGAGCGACCTCGCCCTCGCCCGGCAGTGCAAAACAGAACGCCGTCGCCACGGGGCCCAGGTGCGTAAGCCGGATGACCAGAGGCTCATCCCGGCCGCCCCGCACCTTGATGGTCTCGCGGAGGACGATCATCGGCAGCCACTGGCCATCAAAGAAGTATTGGTCCGGATGCTGCGGATCGGTTTTCAGGCGGAACAGGTCGGCCTGATCGGCCCCCAGCGCGGTCATGCCCCACGCGACGTTCTGGTTCCAGCCAATGAGGATAATCGGGCTGCCGGGGACGCCGATGCCCCGGGCATTGAAGCTCTTGCCCATCATGTGGAATTCGTAGAACAGCGATGGATTGCGCACGGGGGTCTGCGGATCGCTGATGAGCACGGCCGATCCGGTTGTGGTGCGGCTGCCGCCCACGACCCAGGCGTGGCTGAATCTCGGCCCCTCGTCGGCCGACGGCCGCGTCGCCGGGGGACTGTAGCGCCGCATGAAGTCCTGCGTCGCTCGCAGCCATTCGGCAGTGATATCCTCTCGCTGGATGACGGCCGCTGCATCATCTGGCCCAAGCGCCACCAGATCCCGTGCTTCCGGCCGCGGGGCACTGCACGCGAGGCCGCGCCCGGGAGCGCCGCGCACGGCTCTGCCAGCGGGCTCAGGTCCGCCCCCGACTGTGTTCCGGTAGTGGATCAACTCGCGCGTGCCGTCGCCGGCGAAGAACTGCCCCAGATGCCACCAGGAGGTGATGCAATCGGCCGGCGTCCACGGCTCCGGCTCCAGGCCGAGTTCATCAGACAAGTAGTGTCGCTTGTCGCGGGTGGCGGCCATGCAGTCATTCACGCCATCGCTGTAGGCCTGACGCAGCGCCAGGGACTCGCGATCCAGGTGGCGCACGATTTCCCGCGCGGCACGGCAGAACCCGAGAGTCCGCATCTCCCGGTCATGATCGACGGCGGTGGTCTGCCGGCCGGGCATCATCGCCAAGCCGACCTGCTCCGCCAGGCGGCCCTGCATGATGCGCAGCGAGTAGTACATCTGAAACGCGCGGTCTTCGGCGGCTGCATAGCCCATGCCGTACATCGCCCCTGCATCGGTTTCCGCGAAGACATGTGGCGTGCCCCAGGTGTCGCGGATCAGCTCGATGCGACCACGCTCGGGTCGTACATTGGCGACATCGTCGGCGGCCGCGCACGAAGTCAGCAAAACCACGATGAACAGGTACTGCCAGACGTGCCGACGCATAGGGCGTCTCCTTGAGCTCACCTTTATACACATTCTCTTCTCCTCATGGCTTCGACGCCCATCACCATCAGCCGCAGGTCTTCCCACCCACGCCAGAGCGTGAGCCAGCCGGGAAAGCCGTCGCCCTTGCGATTCAGATGTCCGCCTAGGCGGGCCAGCGCCATGCAAAACTCGTACACGCTCATCGGCCGCTCCGGGTCTTTGTAACGCCAGCCGCTGAGCACTTTCACAAACAGCGGCGGCAACAGCTCCGTGGCCGGCGTGCGATCGGCCTCCTTGCCCCGTGCCGCCTCTCGCAGTTGCAGCAGCACCGCCGCCACCACCGACAGCAGGCCGATCATCGGCTCCAAACGCTCGGCGTGCTCGAACTGCATCGACTCGATCCCACAGCCGGTTTTCATCCCCTTGTGCAGTTCCTCCACCATCGGCCGGCAGGAATACCAGTCCATTCGCTGGCACGCCTGCTCAAACGTCTCCGTCGCCAGGTTGGTCAACAGAATCCATTCCAGCGCCTCTTCTCCAGGCGGGGGCGACACCTCATGCACATGCACCACCCACAGGTCCAGCGGCTGGCTCTGGTGCTGGCCGCAGGCGACGTGCGGAGCCGCGATCGACACCGGTCCGGCCGCCACACGCACCACCGCCTGACGCGGCTTGCGCAGGGGCTTGCGCCGCGTCTTTTGCTGCCGCCTCACTTCCACCGTTCGCTCGCCCAGCGCCGGCAAGTCCCGCGTGTAATCCAGCAGATGATGATGGATGCGGTCCGTGGCCACATGGTCTTCCCCGGCCAACGCGCGGTCGTGGGCACAGCGGATCACATAGCGGGCGTCCTGTTGATGCATATCGTCCAGGAACTCAAAGGTGTCTGCCCCGCGGTCGGCCACGTCCACCCACAGACAGCCCTCGGGCGTCGCTCCGCTGGCCTGGACGCCGGCCGGCCACAGGCGGCTCTCCCGCTGCGGGTGCTCACGCTTTTGCGGCCCGGTCTCGTCCTTGGGAACGTCCCGGCGTTTGTGCAGGATCTGGGAACAGAGCCCCAGCACTTCCCGCTGCGGGGTGACCGCCAGCGTGTTGTGGCACAGATAGCCAAAGCCGCTTCCATCGCCCACCTGTCCCAATTGCTCGTGCAAAGCCGGGACATGGGTGTAATCCAGCTCGGTGGTGTCGTGGATGCGCAACACCACGCCGCCGACTTGTTCGGCCAACTCCCGCGTCCGCTGGCAGTGGGCCTGGATCACCGCCTGATGGGTCACTTGCTCGGCGCTGACCAGGCGGTACAAGCCCGTCAGTTCAGTCCAGTTTCGCATTTTGTGAGGCAGCGAACCGCCGGGATGGGCCATGATCTGATCCGCAATTTTCACCAGCCGTTTGGTGCGACGGGCGTCGCCCAGGCAGGCCGAACCAAAATGAAGCGGTCCAAACGAGACATCCTTGCCATTCTTTCCAATCACAACGTCCATGTCGCATTGCTCCCCCTCCTTCCACGAGACATCCTATGATAGTCCGAGATGTGTATAAAGGTGAGCTGACGACAGGGAGTCTGTTCTGGCGGCTGCTGGTGAAGTTGGGGATGGACAAGTAGGGCAAAGCCTTCTCGACGCTGAGGAACACGCCTGCGACATTAATTGAGAAGATCGACCCGGCGGTGACGGAGATGTTCCTGAGCCACAGCGAAAAGGGGATGAAGAAGCACTACGCGGAGCGGGACTGGCCGAGGCTGCATCGGGCGCAGATGGAGTTGGAGAAGGTGCTGGGGCTATCGCCGGGGGCGGTGACGGAGCAGGAAGAGGGTGGTAAGCGAGAGGAGGGCGGGGAGGGTGGGTTCGGGGATGAGGGTGAGGGTGACGGAGCCGGTGATGTAGAGTTGGGAGGTGTCCCAGGAGAGGCCGGGGGAGGTGAGGATGGAGTCGAAGTTGCCGACGGGGTCGAAAGGCGACAGCCATTCGAAGAGCTTGAAGGTGTGGCCGAGGAGGGCGTAGGGATCGGTGCCGGGGGCGAGGGCCAGCTCGACGGAGCCATCGAAGACCGGGGATTGGCTGAAGGTGAAGAAGATTGGGGAAGTCCAATCGGGGTCGGAGAAGACGAATGTGAGGAGCGACTCGGGGTAGAAGGTGCAGCGGGTGTCGATGGTGACCTGGAGCGAGTGGTCGCGGATGGCCAGATGCTGGTGGAGATTGAGATTGCGGATGGAGCCGTCGGGGAGGATGGTGTTGCGCATGGTGGCACCGGTCAGGCTATCGAGGGTGGCTCCACGCAGGTCGGCACCGATGAAGTTGGTTGAGGAGAAGGTAGCGTAATCGAAGTAGGCTCCGCGCAGGTCGGCACCGGTGAAGTTCGTCGAGGAGAGAGTGGCAGAGGAAAAATAAGCACCGGAGAGGCCTTGGTTGGAGAAGTCCCAGCCGGTGAGCGTGTTCCCGCCGAAGTCGCAGCGATGAAGATCTTTGGCCTTGTAGCTGGCGGTGGAATAGAGCAACTGCTTGGTGAAGCCCGTGGCGACGGTGCCGTAGAAGCTGGTTCGGTCGATGACCGCGTCGGTGAGGTTGGTGGAGTTGAACGTGCACCAAAGGTAGCCCCCGCTGAGGTCAAAGCCGGAGAAGTCCTCGCCGTAGAGGTCGAAGTTGAACAGCTGGATGCAGTGGAGGTCCTTGGCCTTGTAGCTGGCGGTGGGATAGAGGAAGTTGATCGGGAAGTACCGGCCGCCGGGACAGCCGATGATGGCGCCGTTAACGATGGCGTCGGTGAGAACCACATTGGTCGCGGAATAGAGACCCCCGACGTTAGCGTTGGTCAGATTGGCGCCGGTGAAGTTGACGCCGTTCATAGAGCTTGGGGTGCCTGTGGCGTTGGTGAGATTGGCTTTGACGAAACTGGCGTTGGTCAGAGTTGCCCGGTCGAAGTCGGCACTGGTCAGGTTCGCTCCGTCGAAGTTGGCTTGGGTGAGGGCCGAGTTTCCCAGTTTGGTGCTGGTCAGGTTGGCTGCGCTGAAGTTCGCGCCGGTCAGGGTAGCGTTGTATAGCATGGCGCCGGTCAGGTTAGCGCCGCTGAAATTGGCGCCCGGGGCGTAACTCAAAGTGACGCCGCTGAGGTTGAAACCCGAGAAGTCCGTGTTGTCGAACTTCATGCTGGTGAATTCGAAACTAATGCCGTTGAGGTCTTTGGCCTGGTAGCTGGTGGTGGAGGCGATCTGCTGCTTTGTGAGGCCCTTGGCGCTCTTGAAGTTCACCTTGGCAATGTTGGCGCCGGTGAGGTTGGCGCCGGTGACGGTGGCCGAGGCGAGATTGGCGCCTGTGAGATTGGCCGAGCTGAGATTGGTGTTGTTGAGCGTGGCGTTGCTGAGGTTGAAGGCACCGAGATTGACGCCGGTCAGGTCGAGGCCAGAGAGCTTGGCGGTGCCGAGGCTCTTGTTCTTGTAGCTGGCGGTGGAGACGAGTTGGGCTTGGGACATGCCGCTATCGGGGGTGCCACTGAGGTCGGCGGAGATGATGTTGGCGTCGGTGAAGATGGCGTTCTTGAGCGAGGCGTTGGAGAGGTTGGCGGAGAAGAAGTTGGCACGGGTGAGGTTGGCGTTGTCCAGGTTGGCGGAGGAGAGGTTATGGGCGGAGAAGAGCCAACTGGTCATGTCGTTGTTGGAGATGTTGATGTGATTGAGGTCCTTGGCTTTATAGCTGGCGGTGGCGTAGAGCTGATCCTTGGTGAATCCTTTGGCGACGGCGCCGCTGAAGTTGGCGCCGGCGACTGTGGCGCTGATGAAGTTGGTGTTCTGCAGGTTGGCGGATGAGAAATCGGCGTTGGTGAGGTTCTGAAGGGAGAAATTCCAGTTGCGCAGGTCGTTGTTGGAGAGGTTGACGCGGGTGAGGTCCTTGGCCTGGTAGCTGGCGGTGGAGTAGAGCTGCTGCGAAGTGAAGGACTTGGCGACGGTGCCGCTGAAGTTGGCGCCGACGATTGTGGCGTTGGTGAAGTTGGCGTATCGGAGAGTGGAATTGGAGAGGTTGGCGTCGGAGAGATTGGCAGTGGTGAAGATGGCGCTGGTCAGCGTGGCTGAGGAGAGGTCGGCGCCGGCGAGGTTCTGGGAGGTGAAATCCCAGCCGGTGAGCGTGTTGCTGGCAAGCTTGATGCCGTGGAGGTCCTTGGCCTTGTAGCTGGCGGTGGCGTAGAGCTGGGTTTTTGTGAAGCCGTTGGCGACGGTGCCGCTGAAATCGGCGTTGGCGACGAGCGTGTTGGCCAGGTTGGCGTTGGCCAGTTTGGCTGAGGCCAAGTTGGCTGAAGTGAGATTGGCGTCAGTCAGGTTGGCGCCAGCGAGGCCGGCGGAGGCGAGATTAGCGCTGATGAGGTTGGCTCCGGTCAGATCCTGTGCGGAGAAGTCATAACCCTGGAGGTTATTGCGGGCGAGGCTGATGCCCTTGAGATTCTTGGCCTTGTAGTTGGCGGTGGAGTAGAGCTGCTGTTTAGTGAGGTCCCTGGCATCGTCGAAGATGGTCCGATCGATGACGGCGTCTGTGAAGTCCGCTGCGGTGAGCGTGGCCAGGGAGAGATCGGCGGTGGTGAGATTGGCAGCGCTGAGGTTCGCGGTGGTCAGGTCGGCGGCGCGGAGATCGGCGGAAGTGAGATTGGCGGCGGCGAGGTTCGCATTGGTTAACGTGGCGGAACGGAAAGAAGCGGAGTTGAGGTTCTGGGCGGAAAAGTCCCAGGCGGTCAGGTTGTTGGATTCCAGGCGGATGGCTTGAAGGTTCTTGGCTTTGTAGTCGGCGGTGGAATAGAGCTGCTGAGGGGTGAAGCCGCCGGAGGTAGTGCTGGTGAGATTGGCCTTGGCGATGGTGGCATCGGTGAAGGTCGCGTCGGTGAGCGTGGCGCCGGAGAGATCGGTGGAGGTCAGATTGGCGCCGGTGAGGTTGGCGCCGGTGAGCGTAGCGATGGAGAGATTGGCTGAGGTCAGGTCGGCACTGGTGAGGTTGGCGGTGGTGAGCGTAGCGCTGGAGAGGTTGGCTGAGGTCAGGTCGGCGCCAGTGAAGTTGGCATTGGCCAACGTGGCGGAAGCAAGCTTGGCGTTACTGAGGTTCTGGGCAGAGAAATCGCAGCCGGCAAGGGCATTGTTGCTGAGGTTGATGCTGCGGAGGTCCTTGGCCTTGTAGTTGGCCGTGGAGTAGAGCTGTTCTTTGGTGAAACCGGTGGCAGACAAGTTGGCCTGGGTCACGATGGCGTCAGTGAAGTTGGCGCCGGCGAGCGTTGCAGAGTCTAAAGAGGCGTTGGCGAGGTTCTGGGCGGAGAAGTCCCAGCCGGTCAGGTCGTTGCCGAGGAACTGGATGCCGTGGAGGTCTTTGGCTTTGTAGCTGGCGGTGGCGTAGAGTTGGTCTTTCGTGAAGCCTGTGGCGGAGGCGAAGGATGCGCCGCCAATGAGGGCGTTGGCAAATCCGGTATTGCTGAGGTTGGCGGAGGCGAAGTTAGCCGCGGTGAGATCGGCGGAGCTGAAGTCGGCACCGGGGAGCTGGAAGCCCGAGAAATCGCAGGCAGCGAGGTCGGAGCCGCCGAGGCCGACGCCTGGGAGTCGCTTCTGCTTGTAGCTGGCGGTGGAGAGGAGCTGTGCTTTGGTGAAGCCGATGGCGCTCTGGAAGCTGGCGTAATCGACGATCGCGTCTGTGAGAGCCGCGCCCGTGAGAGCGGCCGAGGAGAGATTGGCCGAGGTGAGATCAGCGCCAGTGAGGTTCTGGGCGGAGAAGTCCCAGCCGGCCATGTTGTTGGATTTCAGTTGGATGCCCTTGAGGTTCTTGGATTTATAGCTGGCGGTGGAATAGAACTGCTGAGCGCTGAAGCCGCCGGAGGTGGCGCCGTTGAGATTGGCCTTGGTGATGATGGCATCGGTGAGGGTCACATCGGCGAGTGTGGCGCCGGAAAAGTTGGCGGAGGCCAAATTGGCGCCGGTGAAGTCCGCATTGGCGAACGTGGTGTCGGAGAGGTTGGCCGAGGTAAGATCGGCGCCGGTGAAGTTCGCGCCGGTTGCCGTCGCGTTGGTGAGCGCGGCATTGAAGAGCCTGGCCGAGGTGAGATTGGCGTCGGTGAAGTTGGCGTTGGTGAGCGTGGCGGAAGCGAAAGAGGCGTTGGCGAGGTTCTGGGCGGAGAAGTCCCAGCCGGTGAGGTTATTGCTGCCGAGCCCCATGCCTTGGAGGTCTTTGGCTTTGTAGGTGGCGGTGGAGTAGAGCTGCTCCTTGGTGAAGCCGGTGGCAGAGAAACTGGCGTGGGCCACGATGGCGTCGGTGAAGTTGGCGTTGGTGAGCATGCTACTGAAGAGGTCGGCCGAGGTGAGATCGGTGGCGACGAAGTTCGCGTTGATGAGGATGGCGGAACCGAGATTGGCATTCGTGAGGTTCTGGGCGGAGAAGTCCCAGCCGGAGAGATCGTTGTTGTCTAGCGAGATGCCGTGGAGGGCTTTGGCTTTGTAGCTGGCGGTGGAATAGAGCTGTTCCTTCGTGAAGCCGTTGCCCACGGTGTACTTGAGGGCCGCCTGAACGATGATGGCATCGGTGAAGTTGGCGTTGGTGAGCGTGGCGGAAGCGAAAGAGGCGTTGGCGAGGTTCTGGGCGGAGAAGTCCCAGCCGGAGAGATTGTTATTGTCTAGCGAGATGCCGTGGAGGTCCTTGGCTTTGTAGCTGGCGGTAGAGTAGAGCTGTTCCTTGGTGAACCAGCCGGTGCTCTTGAGGGCCGCCTGAACGATGATTGCATCAGTGAAATTGGCGCCATAGAGAGTTGACCCGCTCAGATCAGCGCCCGTGAAGTCAGCCGCGCGCAGATTGGCGTCACTGAACGTGCATGCGAAGAGGACGGAGTTGCTGAAATGGGCGTGGTCGAGGCGGCTGCTCGCGAAATTGGTGAAACTGAGGTCATAACCCGAGAGGGCGGCGTAGGAGAGGGTGAGGTCTGCCATGACGTCGGTGTAGCCCGGATTCATCCACTCGGTGCCGGGGATGGGCAAGCCGGTGCGCCAGTCGTAGATATCGGCGTTGGCGATGCCGAGGGGGAGGAAGAGCGAAGCGACGACCCACGCTAGACGCTTTTTTCGCGATCCCATCCTGATTCCCTGACGGGGCGATGGCGGCCCCTGCTGGAAGCCCACTGAGCGCAAACTGATATCCTGCGGAACGTGCCCTGCAATAACTATTAGTATACACGCGGTTTATGAGGGGGCAAGTGGATTATGGGACCTGGGCTGTAGTCGAGGTCACGCGCTGCCGGGGAGGGCGAGTTGGAGTTTCGTTGGGCGGTCAGGGGAGCCGGAGAGCCTGGGGACGGAGCGTAGGGGGGATTCTCTTTGGGGAGGAAGGGACATCGTGGACCCCAATCCCGGCCGCTGGAAAGAAGGCGTCAAGCTCGTTCACCACGTCCTCTCCGTCAACAAAGACAATCCCGAGGCCATTACTCAGGCCATGCAGTCGCTGAGTCACCTGGATGCGCATCTGCTGGAGGACTATCCCCGCGCCGCGTTCTGGGCCCGCAAGCAAGCTCGCGACCCAATCCTCTTGGCCGACTGTTACTGGAAAATGGGCTGCAAGGTGATGGCAACCGAGATCCTGGCGCGCATCAACGGCGATCCCACTCGCAATTGCACCATCGTCAAGCTCTGGTCGGATATGGGAGAATTGGACAAGGCGTTGCGGCTTGCCGAACAGGAGGCGGACCGCGGCCGGCCCGTCGTTGCCTATCTGGCGGCCGCCGATGTCTGCCGCAAGGCCGGCCGATATCCGCAGGCTC